>NZ_AP019365.1:3504500-3814166 GCF_033095865.1 Pseudomonas sp. KU43P
ATTCTTCCACTACACCGCGGGCCTGGCCGACAAGCTCGAAGGCGGCACCCTGCCGCTGGACAAGCCCGACCTGTTCGCCTACACCGTGCACGAGCCGATCGGCGTGGTGGCCGGGATCATCCCGTGGAACAGCCCGCTGTACCTGACCGCGATCAAGCTGGCCCCGGCCCTGGCCGCCGGCAACACCATCGTGCTCAAACCTTCGGAGCATGCCTCGGCGACCATCCTCGAACTGGCCCGCCTGGCCCATGAAGCCGGCTTCCCGCCAGGGGTGGTCAACGTGGTCACCGGCTACGGCCCAAGCACCGGCGCGGCGCTGACCCGCCACCCGCTGGTACGCAAGATCGCCTTCACCGGCGGCGCCGCCACGGCCCGCCACGTGGTGCGCAGCAGCGCAGAGAACTTCGCCAAGCTGTCGCTGGAGCTGGGCGGCAAGTCGCCGAATATCATCTTCGCCGACGCCGACCTGGACAGTGCCATCAACGGCGCCGTGGCCGGCATCTATGCCGCCTCCGGCCAGAGCTGCGTGGCCGGCTCACGCCTGCTGGTGCAAGACGAGATCTTCGATGAGTTCGTTGCCCGCCTGATCGAGCGCGCCAAGCGCATCCGCATCGGCAACCCGCAGGACGACGCCAGCGAAATGGGCCCGATGGCCACCGCCCAGCAACTGGCCGTGGTCGAAGGCCTGGTGGCCGCGGCCAAGGCCGAAGGCGCCAAGCTGCACCTGGGCGGCAAGCGTGCCGACGTCGAGGGTGAAGGCTGGTTCTATGAGCCGACCCTGTTCGAATGCGACAGCAACGCGATGACCATCATGCAGGAAGAAGTGTTCGGCCCGGTCGCTGCGGTCATCCGCTTCAAAACCGAGGAAGAGGCCTTGGCGATGGCCAACGACTCGCAGTTCGGCCTCGCAGCCGGCATCTGGACCCGCGACCTGGGCCGTGCCCATCGCCTGGCCCGCGACGTGCGTTCGGGGATCATCTGGGTCAACACCTACCGCGCAGTGTCGGCCATGGCGCCGATCGGCGGCTTCAAGAACAGCGGCTACGGCCGTGAAAGCGGCATCGATTCGGTGCTGGCCTATACCGAGCTGAAGACCGTGTGGATCAACCTGTCCACCGCCCCGATGCCCGACCCGTTCGTGATGCGTTGAAGAGGTAACACAAGATGATCGAACCCGGCATCTACAAAGACGTGATGGGCTCCTTCCCGTCCGGCGTCACGGTGGTCACTACCCTGGACGCCGACGGCGGCATCGTCGGCATCACCGCCAGCGCGTTCAGCGCGCTGTCGATCGACCCGGCACTGGTGCTGTTCTGCCCCAACTATGCCTCCGATACTTACCCTATCCTGCGCGACAGCAAGCAGTTCGCGATCCACCTGCTGTCCGCCGACCAGACCGCCGAGGCCTATGCCTTCGCCGGCAAGGGCAAGGACAAGGCCAAGGGCATCGACTGGCACCTGAGCGAACTGGGTAACCCGTTGCTGGCCAAGGCCACGGCGATCATCGAGTGCGAACTGTGGCGCGAGTACGACGGCGGTGATCACGCGATCATCGTCGGTGCGGTGAAGAACCTGGTGCTGCCGGCCGACCCGGCGACACCGATGGTCTATCACAAGGGCAAGCTGGGGGCGCTGCCGCCGCTGGGTTGAGCCCTTGAGGCTGCTTTGCAGCCCAATCGCCGGCAAGCCGGCTCCCACAGGTAAGGCACCGTCAATGTGGGAGCCGGCTTGCCGGCGATTGGGCCGCGAAGCGGTCCCTGTTCCCCCTTTTTAGGGGCCCCGCTACCCTCTCACCCTCGGTTGCGGCCCCTGTTTTCATTCGGAGCGAAGCAATGAGCAACGAAAAGTACGACAAAGGCCTCGCGATCCGCACCCAGGTACTGGGCGAGGACTACGTCAACCGTTCCATCCAGAACGCCGACGACTTCGCCAAGCCCTTGCAGGAGCTGGTCACCGAGTACTGCTGGGGCCACGTCTGGGGCCGTGAAGGCTTGTCGCTCAAAGAGCGCAGCATGATAAACTTGGCCATGATTTCCGCGCTCAACCGGCCCCACGAGCTCAAGCTGCACATTCGCGGCGCATTGCGCAATGGCCTGAGCCGTGAACAGATTCGCGAGATCCTGCTCCAAGTCGGCATTTATTGCGGCGTACCCGCGGCGGTGGACAGTTTCCGCCTGGCCCGCGAGGCGTTCGCCGAAGCCGATACGGAGTCAACCCGTTAACAACGGGCTGTTCGAACCACTGCAAGGAGTGCCTCGGTTCGGGGTGCTCCGCGATGTTGGCGCAACAGCCTCATAAAGAGCGCACCTGATGAAACGCCAGCCACTCGACGACAGCTTCAAGGTCAACCGCAACCCCGTTACCCTGCGTGAAATCGTGCTCGACAAGCTGCGTGGCGCGATCATGAACTTCCACTTGCTCCCAGGCGACCGCCTGGTCGAGCGCGACCTCTGCGACCGCCTCGGGGTCAGCCGCACTTCGGTGCGTGAAGCCCTGCGTCACCTCGAGTCCGAAGGGCTGGTGGAGTTCGCCGACGCCAAAGGCCCACGCGTGGCCATCATCACCCTGGAAGATGCCCGCGATATCTACGAGCTGCGCTGCGTGCTCGAAGGGCTGATCGTGCAGCTGTTCACCCTCAACGCCAAGGCCAAGGACATCCGTGCCCTGGAGCGGGCGCTGGAGGTCAACCGCGAAGCGCTCGAAGAGGGCGAGCTGCAACAGGTACTGGACTCGGTACAAGGCTTCTACGATGTGCTGCTCGAAGGCTCCGGCAACCAGGTCGCAGCCCAGCAGCTGCGCCAGTTGCAAGCACGCATCAGCTACCTGCGCGCCACCTCGGTGTCGCAGGAGAACCGCCGCGGCGCCAGCAATCGTGAAATGGAAAAGATCGTCGAGGCCATCAAGAGCGGCGATCCGCTGGCGGCCCACCAGGCTTCGGTCGATCACGTCCGTGCCGCCGCCAAGGTGGCCTTGGACTACCTGCGCCAGAAGCAGGACGACAACACCAAGGTGCGCGACATTGTCGAGCCCCTGGTTCTTAAAGAACCTCGCATAGGCCGCTGACCATGCCCACCGCCCCGCGCTACTGTCCGCACTGCACCACGGAACTGGCCCGGGGCGTTCCCATCGGCGACACCCACGAACGCCTGCACTGTACCGGCTGCGGCTACATCCACTACATCAACCCGAAGATCATTGCCGGCTGCATCATCGAGCGCGATGGCAAGTACCTGCTGTGCCAGCGCGCCATCCCGCCGCGTCCAGGCACCTGGACGCTGCCAGCCGGGTTCATGGAGGCCGGCGAGACCACCGAGCAGGCGGCCCTGCGCGAGGTGTGGGAGGAAAGCGGCGTGCGTGGCGAAATCGTCTCACCGTATTCGATCTTCAGCGTGCCGAAGATAAGCGAGGTGTACATCATCTTCCGCGCCATCGCCACCGAAGAGACCGGGCAGTACGGGCCGGAAACACAGGCCTACAAGTTCTTCGCGCCGGACGAAATCCCCTGGGAAGAGATCTACTATCCGGCCATCCGGCAGATTCTCGAGCGTTACATCCTCGAACGCCAGGCGGGGGTCTATGGCATGTACATGGGCAATGACGACACCGGCAAGGTGCACTTCATGCGCTGAGCCAGTACTTGCTACCTGGTATTTTTGCCAGGTTCGGGATCTGAACCCGGCTGGTACCGTTCTCCACATCTTGGGCACTCGACCGTAACGCGACAGTTCGGTGCCGTCATGGGGTGGTGGAGACCGACGCAATGCGCAATCTGACAATTATGGTGGGGCTGCTGGCACTGGGCGCAGTCCTTTGGCTGGTACAGGCATCCGATACTGTTTTCCTTTCGGCCGACCAAGACAAGGAGGGGCCGCGGCCAAGCTGGATCGCGAGGCTATGGACGGCGAACGTTGCCCTTGAAAAACTGACCGTCAGTAGCGAGAAACTGGGGTTGACGCTTGCCGATCAGAAACCCCTCACCGCCCATAGGGTACGAGCGTTCACGCGGCACGACGGCACGCTGGTATGGCATGGCACGCTGAGCGCAGCAGGCGAAGCCGCGCCGGCCACCGGAACGCTGACGGCCGCGATGAACAATATAGTTCTGTTCAGCTGGAAGGGCCGAGCCACAGGGACATTGCGCTGGAATGGGCAGGTGTATCGGCTGCTTCCCACTGCGCAAGGCTATGTGCTCGAGGAAGTGAATGGCGCACAACTGCCACCGGATCACACACCCGACGAGACGATGGCGTCGGCAAGCCACCCCACCACCAACCCCAAAGCCCATGAGCCTGGCCATGCAACCATCCGGGTACTGATCGTCGCCACCAAAAATGCTGCCGAAGCCCATGAGGATCTGCCGGCGCTGGCCCGACTGGCTATCGAGGAGTCGAACTTCACCTATCTCAACAGCGACATCAACATGTCGCTGGAGCTCGCCGACTTCAGGCAACTGGATTACCAACAGGGCAGCAGCCCCGACATCGACCTGAGAAGGCTTGTAGCCACAAACGATGGGTACATGGACGGCGTACACCCGATGCGTGACGACCTCGATGCCGATGTCGTGGTTCTGGTGGTCGACACCATCATGGAAATGTGTGGCCGGGCACAAGCAAGACCAGCCACTTCAGAAAGCGCGTTCGTCTACGTGAACCTGAAGTGCATCGGCGTCTCCCGTTATACCACCGGCCACGAAATCGCCCATTTGCAAGGGGCATCTCACGAGTACTCCGAAGGTAGCAATGACCCGTTTCTCCATGGCCACGGCTACATTCATCAACCCGATGACCAGGCCGGCTGGCGCACGGTGATGGCCACTGTGGCAACACAGAGCGACGTCCGGCTGCCATTCTGGTCGGACCCGGAACGCTACATGAATGGCGATCCGATGGGGGATGCAGAAACCGCCGACAACCGTCGGTTGCTCGAGGAAACCAAATGGACCGTTGCGGGCTTTCGTTGAGCGTGAGTGGGCGCCGCCTGTTCCGGCCCTATCGCCGTCAACTCGGCGATAGGGCCGATGCACTCACCCCAACTGCCCGATGATCAACCCCACGGCCACCAGGATCATTGCCACCCCTGACACCTTGCCCACCCTTCTCGCCGCCTCCGGCCGCGTACTCAGCACCACCTTGGCGCCATACCCCACCAGCGAATAGATCACCAACGAACTGCACAGGTGCACCATCCCCAACAAGAGGATCTGCAGCGGTACCGGCCAACTGGATTGCGGGTCGGTGAACTGCGGCAGCAAGGCCAGGAACAGCAGGAAGACCTTGGGGTTGAGCCCGCTGACGCAAAAGCCCTTGAAGGCCCAGCGCGACCCTGTCTCCCCCGCACCGCCCTGCCCCGCTTCCGGTATTGCCGGGCTCAGCAGCAGGTTGCCGCCCAGCCAGAGCAGGTACGTACTGCCCGCCAAGGTCAACAAGGTCAGCGCCAACGGGTGCCCGGCCAACAGGCTACCCACCCCCGCTGCCACCACCAGGGTGGCGAGAAAATGCCCCGACAGCATGCCGGCCACCGCCGGCATGACCCAGCGCCCGCGCATGCCCGCCGAAATGGCGTAGGCCCAGTCAGCACCAGGGGTGATCACGAACAACAACGACACGGCCCAGAACGCCGTCAGCACACTGATCGCCACTTCACGTCTTCCTTCAAAAGGTTTGCAGTTGAAGAAAGCGTAAAGATTTCACCGGAGGATTTTCTTTCGTATATTTCCCCACATAGCCTAATTTCTGGAAGATTCTCCCCCATGGACCGTACAGACAGAAAGATCCTTGCCGAACTACAAAAAGACGGTCGTCTTTCGGTGACTGAACTGGCCGACCGCGTGGGCCTGAGCCTGTCGCCCTGCCACCGGCGGCTCAAGGCGCTGGAAGAGAGCGGCGCCATCCTCGGCTACCACGCGCGTCTGGCGCCGAGCGCGCTGGGGTTGAACTTTGCTGCGCTGGTATTCGTGACCTTGCGCGAGGTAACCCGCCAGCCGGTGGCGGATTTCGAGGCTGCCGTGAGTGAGATTCCACAGATCGTCGAGGCGCAGCGTTTGTTCGGTGACCCAGATTACCTGCTGCATGTGGTGGCCAAGGACTTGCCGGCGTTCCAGAAGCTGTATGACGAGCAGCTGACCAGTATTCCCAATGTGAAGCGGCTGAGCTCGACGCTGGTGATGAAAGAGGTGATTCAGGATCGGATGCTGCCGATGTAGGTGGCTGGCACACCGGCCCTCTCGCCAGCCAGCCGGCTCCCACAGGTAAACCCGCAACGCAGCGTTCAGCGGGGCATCTGTGGGATGCCGGCTGGCCCGCGATAGGGCCAGTACAGGCACCCATTGCACCCGCACCCCAATTGCACACAGCGCACCACCGTTGCACATCCACCTGGATGCATACCCACCGCAACCCGCCAAGCCCGGGCCTTCCCGCCCGATGGCCCGCTCCTTGCTACCACTCATCCCTTAACCTTTTGTCAGCCTTAGCTTTTTTAACGTTTATGGGCACATATTTACTAATTTCTCCTTCCCCTCGCACCCCGCATCATCGCTCCAACAAGAACGCGTCGCCCTTCGCCGGCACGTACCCGGGCAGCACCCGTTGCCCAACCTTGCCTTGGAGTCAGTCATGACCAGTGCAGCCAACTCGGCACCCCTCATAGAAAAACACACGATCGGCTATGTGCCCCCGCAAGACCGCCATGGAAAGGTAAGGGATCTGTTCACACTGTGGTTCGGCGGCAATATCGCGCCGTTGCCCATCGTCACCGGCGCGCTGGGCGTGCAGTTGTTTCACCTGAACCTGGTGTGGGGCATCGTCGCCATTCTGGTCGGCCACCTGGTCGGCGGTGTGCTGATGGCGTTGCACTCGGCACAAGGCCCGCAGATGGGCATCCCGCAGATGATCCAGAGCCGTGCCCAGTTCGGTTCGCTCGGTGCCCTGCTGGTGGTGGTGATCGCCGGGGTGATGTACATCGGCTTCTTCGCCTCCAATATCGTGCTCGCCGGCAAATCGCTGCACGGCGTGGTCGATACCGTGCCGGTGCCCGTGGGTATCGTCGTCGGCGCGCTGGGCTCGGGGATCATCGGCATCATCGGCTACCGCTTCATCCACGTGCTCAACCGCATCGGCACCTGGGTGCTGGGCATCGGAATCGTGGTCGGCTTCGGCTACATCTTCACCCACGTGCAGAGCGACGACTTCCTGACCCGCGGCGGCTTCAACCTGGCCGGCTGGCTGGCCACCGTGTCGTTGGCGGCGCTGTGGCAGATCGCCTTTGCCCCCTATGTGTCGGACTACTCGCGCTACCTGCCGGCAGACGTGAAAGTCTCGTCGACGTTCTGGACCACCTACCTGGGTTCGGCGCTGGGCTCGAGCCTGTCGTTCATCTTCGGCGCCGTGGCGGTGCTGGCGATTCCTGCCGGCATGGACACCATGGACGCGGTCAAGCTGGCCACCGGCACCCTGGGCCCGATCATGCTGGTGCTGTTCCTGCTCAGCGTGATCAGCCACAACGCCCTCAACCTGTATGGCGCGGTGCTGTCGATCATCACCCTGATCCAGACCTTCGCCTACCGCTGGATCCCCACCGCCAAGAGCCGCGCCGTGCTGTCGCTGGTCGTGCTGGCCGCTTGCTGCGTGGTAGCGGTGTTCGCTTCGGCAGACTTCATCGGCCACTTCGTCGATATGGTGCTGGTGCTGCTGGTGGTGCTGGTGCCGTGGACGGCAATCAACTTGATCGACTTCTACGTGATCCACAAGGGCGACTACGACATCCAGTCGATCTTCAAGGTCGATGGCGGTATCTATGGCCGCTACAACCCGCAGGCGCTGATCGCCTACGCCGTGGGCATCGTGGTGCAGATCCCGTTCATGAACACGCCGCTGTATGTCGGGCCGATTTCCGAGCACATCAACGGTGCCGACCTGTCGTGGCTGGTGGGCCTGGTCATCACCTCGCCGCTGTACTGGTGGCTGGCGAGCCGTGACAGTGCCTATCGCCGTCGGCAGACGAGTGCCAAGATGGCGGCGGCGTAAGCCGTAGGGTCGACAGGTGCATGCCTTGCGTATCGGATCGTTTGTGAGACCATCGGCATGCACCTGACAACCCCGCGAGGAAGGCCCCATGAAGATCGCCAGTTTCGATGTCGACGCGCAAAACTATTCTTTTTTGGACACCTAAAATTTACTACTAAAAAAAATCATTATATTTCATTGAATTACGAATTTAATGAACCTTCCGATTTGACATTACGCTCCCCCCTCCTAGCCTTCACCTATCGATAGCTTCGTGTGGATGCGCAGCGATGTTCGTGACGGTGATCAACAGAAAGCTGTGCTTGCACGTCCCAAACGAGCTCATGAGACGCGGCTTGAGCGTCAAGACTGCTCAAATTCCGGAGGTTCTGTCGGACGAAATTGCACTCAGTATTGGAGAGTCATTCGTCACCCGTTATAACGGATGTACATTTCATGCTACCTCGACTCACTTTGAGTCAATTAAACACCTCTTCGGCTTCATGGGTGAGTATTCACGCCCACTGCCAAGTGAATCATTTCATATGCGGATATTTCTTGCGGATAGTATGAAGTATCTCCTGTCCTACCCTTTTTCCACGAGCCCTTCACCTGCCACACGCATACGACACTGGAATAGCTATACAAGACTAATCACACAACTTATGCGTGATCGAAAGGTGCCACCAGCGCCGCTCCCGTCAACCAAGATGCCTCGTCCGGTAGAGTTGGAGGATACCTCTAACAACGGGCTGCTGGGCGAAACTTTGGTCAAGCTTCCCATCCCCGTGCCCCCTGATGAGACTTGGCCTGACTGTTATTTGGGAACACCGACTTACATTAATCAAAGCGATTCTTTCCTAGCCTCCACAGAGAAAAAGCTGAAATTCCTTTCCGAGACCACCGACCAAGTGATTGAGGAGTTCTGGACTAGGAGATCAACATTTTATAAAGCATGCCGTGAGCGAATAGATGCCATTAGCCCCGAGTGGGCACTAGAATTACTGAAAATCCTGGATAACAAAACCATCCATCAATTCCCGCCTGAAATAAACCCTAAAACTGAAGAGGGCCTAATTAATCTCCTGGCCATTTTCAAGTATATGCTAATTAATCATGATGATATAAATGATATCAGCTGGAGTGCTTTTGCAAACTCATCACCGAGACTTGATTTCACCATTTACCTACAAGGCAAGATAAGAACAGCACTCCAGATTTACACAGGACACAAACCTCAGAAAAAATTGAAAGTCACACGATTTCTCAAGATGGCAATGGGATTACCGTCATCAACTGATTACGCTGCTGCTATGGCGTTATTGATCCACGACCATCCCAACTTCAACCCCATGGCCTTGGAGGAGGCAAAACTCACCGACAAAAATGGACATAGATATTTGATCGCCAAGTCGGCGTACGCTAATGCAAAGTTCAGCGTGGAGAAGCGTCGCGCAAAAAGTCGAAAAAAAGCTGATCTGTCAGACCGCTCAATCTCAATACTGGAAGAGATTCTTGAGCAAACAGACATACTGCGCAATAAGCTGCTTAACAAGAAACACCCAGCCTCGCACTCATTATTCATTGACATAAGTGCACATACCATCAATCAAGTTACAAGGGTCTCCCACGAATTTTCAGCACCCAACAGGAGCTTATGGAGCGAGATCAAAGACAGATTGGAACCGGCAGGAATTCCGGTATCCAGCTTCAACTTGTCTTCAATTCGTAACACGCAAGGAATACTTGAGTGGTTCAGCACCGGATCTGTACGCATGATGGCAAAGAAAATGGGCAACAAAGTGCGCACAGTATTAAGGTGCTATATACCACCTTGGATATTGAGAAGGCAATTTGAGCGAATAGCGCGAGCATTTCAGCAGAAGCTCATAATCTTGGCGAACATCCAATGCCCGTGGCTTCTGGAAGCCTCGGACTTTAATACCAAAGATGATCTTAAAAAATTCATCTTCAGCACATTGGTGTGCCCAAATGGTCGCGACCAATTCACCAACGTGATGGAGTCGGCATTTCGCTCAAATTTTCCGGAAGATTTCGAGCCATTCCAAAACCTCAAATCCAAGTTTCTTTATCTTAATCTCGCCCCAGAAAACCTGGCCGCACTAAGAATATACCTGAGTTATGAAGAAACAAATTCACACACCGCTAACGACTTAAAGCAGGAACGTATAGGAATCAATGAGATTTCTGTGCACGATTTAAAGATGATAGCACGCATGATTCAAAGTGCAGTGGAAAACCCTGTAACCACAGGCGCAGAGCGATCAATACGCACCAACTTACAGGGAAACTCTTTCGAAGAGCTTATGGGTGCGTGGCACAAGTCCACGTTAGTTATGCAAAAGTGGAAAATCGATGGCGTGCACCCTAAAATAACACCATGAGATTAATGCCCATTAACAAGTCACCAGTGAGTCATTAGCCATGTCACGCTATCTCAAAAAAAGATACTCGACCGCCGACATGGATGCACTCATCGCCCAAGCGCAGAATCACCTCATTCACACAACCGATTTCGTCGCCGCTTGGCTTTTAGATGGTGCCATTGGATCAACGAGGTGGAAAACTGCAAATGGAAACAAACACTTTAAAACAAAAAATGGCTGGCAAGATACTGTCGATGTGAATTTCAAGATCAAATTAGCTGACGGCAGTTTTCTGACTGACCCTGAAAATGCCATACTTCTGACCGGGCTACAGAAGTGGGCCTTTCATTTGCGAAATGGACTATACGGAACGAACCCTGGGCCAAGGACGTGGGAGGAAAGTATAACGCCAATCTTAAACATTGCAGCATGGATGTATCTACAAAAAGACCGACTCCTTCCACACCAACACGGCTTCAATCTCCTAGATAAAGACTCAATAAAAGGACTAGTCAATGAAGTCGCGCAGGGCGGATGGGAACACGCACTATGCGTAATACCACGATTACTCGATCATCTTCACACAAAAGCATTTGGAGAGACAGCGCCTCAACTCTTTCACGACAACCCCTTTAACCTTCCCGACCCAATTAAAATAGCAATACTAGATTCACTTGCCTTAGACTCCACATACAGAAAAGTCAAGGAGGCTGTAGGCGGTAGAACTCGCGAGCGGATATCTGTTTCATATGCCAGGCATGTGCTCGGCAGGCCCGGAGTTTCTGGAAAGAATTCGAAGCTGGTGGTATTTCTAGCGCAGTTCAATAATACCCCCCGCACCACACCGCTGGTTAAAGACTATTATAGGGCATCAGAACGTCCGAAACATCACGCGCCATTAGCAGAGGTAGTTAAAGTACAAGCGGCTAGTGAAGGCACCCTCAGACTCCTTAGCCAAAAGATTAACCTTTTATGCCGCGGCTACGTCCATGAGGAAACTACGATACCTAGGATAGACCTTGACGCCAAACAATTAAAAGCCATGATTGCTGACAAAGTGGCGGTAAGCACGCACAAGCAAATGATCCCTTTGAAGTTTGGCCTTAAAATTCTGCGCCGCTCGACAGAGCTTGTCATAGTGCACGGAAAGTCAATAATAAACTGTGCCCTAGAATACATATCGCTTTTAGAGTCAGACAAAGATATTATCGACATCCACTCAAGGAGAGCCCGCGCTGAACGGCACCTACCGCGTATACTTTCCAAGCACAAATCCTCAGACTTAGAAGGGGCACCAGGTAAACCACTCGCGGAAGCACTAAATATAGAATGCGGCTATAATCAAATAATCAGCAATGACTTCAGGCGCCTTGGTTTAAACCAAGCGCTCGCCATTCTGATTGGCGCAACATGCAATATCATTTCAATACTTAAACCCCTACGCATTGATGAGCTTGTCAAGCTAAAACGAAACTGCCTGCTCGATGACACACTACTTGGCGGCTCTTGGCTTGAGTCAAGCGTTGGCAAAACCGGCTCCGAAGGCATCAATATGGAATTGGCGCGCCCAATTCCAAGGCTTGTGCTAAAAGGCATAAGACAGCTACAGCACCTAGGATCTAACCTCGCGGTAATCTATGGAGACTCATCGGAGTATGCGCAGGGAGCGCTATTTTATTTCCCATCACTGGCGAAACTTCAGAAAAGCGCTGCGATATCCATCGAACCTAGAATCAGAAGGTGCATGGAACTTTTCACCGACTACATAGAGGCTCCAGTTGATGAATATGGCCGTCGCTTTTATCCCAGCCCTCATGAATTTAGAAAGTTTTTTATTCTTCTAATGTACTGGCACGAGCAAAACCTAGGCTTCAATGTTGCTTCATGGATGGCGGGGCATACAATGGTGCAACACACTCAAGCCTATACTGATGCATCCATAAATGCTGATGAGATAAGCCTCTGGGAGGCTGAGTGCATCGAAGATAAAATAATTGAACTGGAGGTAGCTCGCTCTGAGCGACATGATCTAAATGGTTTGATCGCTTTATACGAGGCTGTCAAAGAACGCTTCGGCGTTGGCCAGATTCGTGGCTTACCTCGAAGCGAATATTTGGAGTTTCTTCAAGACTTGCGCGCTGAGGGCATCATCAAAGTCAAGCCGTATCTGATCTTCGCACCTGGCACCTCAGAGCCTGACGGTATAGATTTGGCTTTCAAATTTGAAGATAAACAAGATGAACAATTCTAGCATCCTAAATGCGCAGAACAGATTCAGCTGGCTAGATCAGCTGCTCAATTCAAATATCACTCCAACAGCCGAACTTATTCCCTACCTGAAAGATTTAAGATCATTTTGCAACCTAAGTATTCCTGGGTTCTTTAAAAAGATTTCTTACAACACCTTGCAAAATGCTACTCTAAATCCAAAAACAACTTATACATTGAACGCCAACTCACGAGACCGCTGGGAACTCATGAAAAACAAGCGAGAACAAGCGTATAGATTCTTGCTGGAATCGTTCCCTCCCACTTCAATTAAAGAGGAAATTGAGCAAAACTCCAGAGAGTATAAGGCACAAATTAGAGAGTGCCTTTGGCACGCCACTCAATGTTCCCAAGCATATTTGGAACTGTTCAGGGACTTGAAAAATTTTCTCGATACCACCGACAACAACTCGTCAAATATAGATATAATAAAGCTGAAGAACATATTTGACAAAAGCCGCATAAGGTATTTAGACATAATCTCATCAAGCTCAGCGCCTGAAACACTTACTCCGGAACCTGCCAAGCTCAGGCTGATTGACGGAGGAAAAGATGCTTAAGTCACTTTTCATAGAGTATCTTTCTGCAGAAATACCTGATTATGTGGATTTTCGTAAAGAAATATCCGTCCTTAAACATAAAAAATCCATCGCTCTGTTACGCTGGCCAAATGGAAAACCGTGCTCATTATTGAATCTTTGGCTGTTCGACATTGCGACGCGCTCCACCGGCCAATCGCTTCGGCAGTACAGTAGTAACGTCAGCTTTTTCATAAGATATTGCTACGCGCATAATATTAATTTCACCGATACTACCGATGCTATTCTGTACTCCTTGGCCAAGGAGCTTACTAACCAGCGTGACCCTAGGCACCCAGATTCCTACAAGCGTGACAACAATAGAGTAAGAGCCATAATATCTACAGTTATTGAGCTACTTAAATGGCTTGAATCTAACACACGCCTAAAAGGCGAACAGGCACTAATTGGCACCCCTGAAGCAAATGCAAAAGTAACAATCACAAAGGCTACAAACCCAGTCAACGGCAAGACTTACTACGTTCATCCATCAATGCCGCCTGAGGTCAGTGAACAAGGCGATAAGAATGCAATGCCGGACAGCTTCATTGATGCTATCGACAATCAGATTTCAAGGAACAGGCTTGCAGCAATCACAGAAGAACATCTAGTCCAAGCCAGGTTTACGTCAGCAGAAAAATTCAGGGCACAGCAGGAGTATTTGTATTCGCGAAGAATATTTATGACCTGGTGCATGAAAACAACAGGATTAAGACCCGGTGAGCTGGTTGCAATCCCCATCACTCCTCTTCTGAACATATCCGCCACACGCGATCTTCAAATACCTACACTAAAGAGAAGAGTTGAACCGCCTCCAATCCGGCACTTTCGCATTAACGTTACTGGTTGCCGACAGGTCAACAGGTACCTGCGAGCACGCGAGGACTTCATCCAGAGCCTGGCTAGCGCTGGATCGCATCCGGCGCATCAAAATTCGATATTTTTTACGCAAGATGGTGCACCTCTCTCCAGTGCTTCCATGGCCAAGGACTTCAGGAGGCTGGCTGACAGTGCAGGGCTAGGTGATGAAAAAGTTTGTTTATCCATGTTCCGGCATCGGTTCATAACCATGGAGATTTTAATACACATACGAGAACTTGTGGACTCTAAAAAGCCAAGCATAGAGGCCCTTTCAGAAGCGCTAATTAAAACAATATGTGAGAGAATTCGAAAAAAAATAGGACATGGATCACCTAAATCAATGTGGCACTACTTTGATGCTGCATTCGATTTGTTAGAGATTTGGGACTCCATTGATGATGCTCTCGAACATATTTCAGCTTTGGATAACATTAACGATGAGATTAAGCGTTTGAAGCACGTAATGCTTCGTGATGGTGCATCAGAGGAGCAAACGAGCCTAGTCGCGTCTCTCCAGGAACAGATAGATGCGATCCGCGCAAAAAGAGGCCGTAAGCCTTAAGGAATTGAACGAGGTACCCAGTGTTTATGTTCGTGAGTAAGGTTGAGCCCAAACGACAGAAACTATTGGATTGACACTATGCGCCCTGTTGCCTTTACAGGCAATGGCTGCATGGCGATCTAGATGGTCTTTTCGCCTTATGTCCGTTAACTGCACAAGCCGCATTTGAGCCAAGCCTTTGCCTGTCACCTGTCATATTAATTCTTGCCCTTGAACAGGTGGGCTAGCTCTGGAGGCTCCCTCGTCAGCCAGCAAACTCGCGAGCTTAAGCGGAGTCTCGATGATGCTCAGGTCTCATAGACCAAAGTCGGCTCCGAACGCTGCATACAGGTAGACCTATATCACCACCATATGTATTGTCAGAAGTTGATCATGGGCCAAATACAACCCAGCCAAGGCCAATGCAGCCCCCTCGCATCTCATCTCAACGCAGCCCTTTCGCATTTCAACAAGATGCTCAGGTCTCATCGACCAAAGCCGAGCGATCGCCACCCAATCAGGTGGTTAATTTCCCATTGTGGCTTCTGAAAAAGATCGAATGTGGCTTACTCGCTTTTCGCCATTCTAGACCGAGGCCAGAACCTCTTCTTCCGACTGCTCGATAGCCTCTTCCACCTCAAGCTGATGGCGCGTCCACTCAGCAGCGATGGCAGGGTTCTCGATGATCTGCTGCTCGATGCGCTGGGTCTCTTTGAACTCAAGGGCCTTGGCGCTCATTGTCCATTGCGTTTCAACGCCCAACTGCTCCAGCTCCGCGCGGATGGCAGGAAGGCCGATACGGAAGAACTCCTTGCGCGGGTTGACCTTGTTCACCTGCTCCCGAAGGAAGTGACGATGGAGCTGCTTCTCCAGTCCAGGGGCGTCGTCACTGAAGATCATCGCGTGAACGTCGAACTCAAACGGCACGCTTGCATCACCCAGCTCACGCACCCGATCCAGCGGTTCGAGACGGCGGGTCATGCCAATCTTGAATACCTCCTCACCGAACGAACCGATGTTGGAGATGACGTAAACATGGCCCGCTCGCGTCTGTTGAGCCATGGAAATCGCGCGCTGGTTCTTGTCCTCGGCGGCTTGCAGTTGCTCTTGCAGAAGCGCCAGGCGCGCTTCGAACTCGGCTCGCTCAGCAGCACTAGCTGCAGCAACTTGCTCCTGGGCTTTTTCCAACGCCTTGCGCAAGGTGGCCTCTTCTTTGGCGGCCTCCTTGATCGCTCGCTCGAACTCACGACGCGCCTTCTCTTCCTCGCGAATTTGTTCGCGCAGTTGGCGTTGTTCCTCGCGCTCCTGGTCTTTGAGCAGCTTCGCCGTTACCGCCCAACGCAGCTCTTCCAGGCGGGAGTTCATGTATTCCTCGGCGATCCGCGCATTGCGGAATGAAGCACCATTGAGGTTGACCAGGGCCGCAGCATCGCGAATCTCTTGCTCAAGCTTGCCGTGGTTATCGGATTTGGAGCGGGAGAGGATGGAGTCGACCTTGCCATTGAAGGCATCCACCACGAATCGCACTGCAGTGTCGCGACGGTTTGCTTCTACATAATCACATGTCGCAGCCCTACCCGCCTTGACCATGAAGCGCGTATAATTCCGGGCGGCCTTGAGTTTCTGGCCAGCTTCGGTAAAACCAAATTCTTCTGCGAGGTCATCCAGGAGGTTGTAGGTCGGCACGATGTACGCGTCGCCGTAGCCCTCCACCACGTTCTTCATGGCCTGGGCTGCATCAGCGAAATGCTTGGCTTTGCCCATTGCAGCCAGGGCATCCCCTGCCACCTGCTCAGCACGCGCTTGAGCATCGGCAACAATCTTCGCGGCATCTGCAACGGCTTGCTGCAACCGGGTCTCGGCTTGGTTCACCCTGGACTGGGCGTGATTCAAGATCTGATCCCGCTCCAGCTTCGTTTTGCCTAGGATCTGAGACCTTTCCGCTTCCGCATCTAGAATGGCTTGCTTAAGGCGACTTTCAGCTTCCTGCACCTTTGCCTGGGCTTGCTGCAGGAGTTGGCTCCGTTCCGATCGGGCTTCCCCCAGGATCCTCGCAGCTTCTGCTTCGGCATCGAGGACGCTCCTGAAACGCTCAAGCTCAATGAGCGTCTGATCAAGTTTCGACTTGAACGACGCTGACTCTTCCTCGGTGAGCTTGAGATCGTTTTGCCTGGCTGCCAACTCTATTCTCAGTTGGTCGATTTGGCCCTTGGCCCTGATGCTTTGAACGAAGAATGCGAGGGCAGTTATCCCTGCAACTATTGCTAGAAGCTCCATGCGCCGTTATCCATGTCCGTGACAAAACGTGGATCCTACATTGCCGGCATGGCCATCCGCCACCATCCTCGCTTGCGATCCATCGCGCCCTCTTACCTCTCTTAATAGAAGGGCTTTAAAAAGGAACCACATCTCAGGATACGGGCATCCATGCTCCGTACTCCTCGGACGGTTCGCTCTACTGAGTTAGCAAGGCATCATCCAAGAATCCGTGTCCACATCCCCTGTCACAAAGGGCCCCTTGGCTCCAGTGAAACGGCAGCTTGTGATGGTTGTGTTTCGCAAATCAGCATTGGTCAGATTGGCCATGAAGAAATACGAGCCACGAAGATACGCCAGACGCAGGTCTGCGCCCTCCAGGTTCGCCTTTGCGAATTTGGCCTCATAAATGTTCGCCCCTGGAAGGATGGTTGGATCCACGTAGAGCGAAATGAATTAGCAACGCCGTAGATCTGCTCCCTCGTAGGAGGTGCAGTAACTGCCCCAGACGCCCCACATCACGCTGTCAGGTGCGTAGAGGCCATCCAGGCAGAACATGACAGGGCCGGTACGCTCCAACACGTACCTGAGCACCATGTTGCTGAAGTCAAAACGCTCGAAAGTCACATGATGGTGCTCAGCGGCCTCTGAAACGCTGATGGCGTTCTTGCCTGCATCGACCAACGCAGCCAGCTGCCGCTCGAAGACCAGCGGCTCGTACATGAAATTGACAGGCGCAGGCCAAAGCTTTTGCTTCATGTTGAAATCGCAAAAGCGCTCGAAGAGCCTACTCTCCCGGGAAACCTCGTTGTAAACCAATTTGAGATCGCGAGCGACCAGCTGAAGCCAGTGGCTGTGTTTCAGAGGCCCCTGCCCATAGTGAGCCAGTGAGCCCAGAGCTTCAGGCGTTTCGGGGAGTTTGGGGTCACGCTGGCGACACTTCGCCAAATGGCGCAGGTGCTGCAGGAGAGGAGAAGTCGAGCTTTTCATGGTGGCCAATCCTTCAGGTAAGCAGTGTCCTAGTCCCTGCTACCAAAAGAATGGCTAAAGAAGGGTGAAGCGTCACAGCAACGGTACGATTGTTTTACAGAACTAGGACTGACGGCAGCCGCTCTACCGATGGCTGAATGTGCCCTTCCAGTGGCGAGCTGTCAAGACAGGCTGCACAGCCAGGCTTTGAACACACGCTTGCGTGCCAACCCACCAGAAGGGAAAAACCAAAAGTCACAATATCTTTAGTTTGCACGCTTTCCTAGGTGTCGAGTTTTGCATAAATTGGGGGGCGTTTTGATCGTCCGCTGGACGAAATGCTGACGACGCGGATATGCCGGAAGGTGGGGCTTCCAGGCAATCCAGAGCGGACAGCACGCCACTGAAGACTGTCTCACCATCAACTCATTTATGTTGCTTTTACATGGCAGTAAAGCTTGAGTTTCTGACTACAGATCCGGAAGAGATCGAACTGGCCAACCGCTACTGGGCAATGAACGAGCACGGGGAATTCCTGGAGGTTCTGAAAGAGCTTCTCCCGTTTCGAGAGCTTAAGCAGCCCGCGCAACTGGCTAAGTACGTCCGGAAAATATGCATCGCACACGACCTGAACCACGCTTGCAAGTGTGGCAACCTGATGCGGGCAGATGGGCGTTCGGACGTAAAAAAGGTACCCCGCCAGTCCCACTACCCTTGTGAACAATGCGTTCAGACGCAACAGCGGGAGCAACAGGCTCGCGCAGTTGCCGAAAAGGCCGAGCTGGACGTGCAACTGGCCTCGCACATCGATTGGATGAAGCGTAAAACCATCGTCTTTCTGGAGCTCGAAGACGATGTGGTACTGCTGCTACGTGCATTGTTTGACGCTGTGGGGCCGCGACTTTGGAACGGCAGCTTCACCCATGAGACTTGCTCGGGCCTGACTCCCTACAACCCCGGTGACTTCATCAACGGGCTGTACGGAAAAGGTGTGCTAGGCGACATACCAGAAGGGACTCGCCCCAACACCTATTTCCTTCACGAGGGAAGACTGCGCATCAGGCTGAACCAAGCAAAACTGTTCCTACCGCCAGATGCTGACATGGGCTGCGGTGAGGAAATTTTCGACTTAATGATGGATCGTCAATTCACTAACTCCGAGGCATTGACCAACCTATGGCTCGATTATGCGTGTGACGATGTCACCTGGTACCTGATGGATCAGTGCGACCTTCACAATCGGGAAATTCTCCCTGAGGATTTCATCAAAATCCAAGACGTCATCCGCCATGGGTTGCGCACGCATAGCGTCGCTCAAATGTGGTACATCATGTGGAAGGTAGCACGTGATGCAGCAGCATTATCCACACGGTCTTACTACAGCGATCACCGAGCTACGGCCACTATTCCTGGCAAGATTCGGAAACAGCTGGAGATCGCTGAGAAGAAAGGGGAACTGAGGAGCGACTGGAATCGACAGCAGGCCCACATCGCTGGCACATTGGGCATGGTGTTTAATGAGCACTTCGGGATCAACGAGTATTCCAGTGGCGCAGCTGTCCTGAAGATGTTTGAACGACTGAGCGGCCAATCTGAATCAGCAGGCGGATTCGAAGGCATCGCAACGGCATTCATGAGAGATACGTTGGATTTGAACACGTCGCTGCCAGCCTTGGAGGCATTCGCCGAGATGATCCGGTCGGGCCTGACAACGGGAGATGCGCTCATCGAGACGGTTCAACGTAATCCCGAGCTCTTTCATAGCTAAGGAAGCGCTAGCATCAATTGATAGGCTGTCATAAACCCTGCCATTGCCCCCCCTTGGAGAAGCCCCCTTGAAAGGGGGCATTGGCACTAATGTAGCGTGTCGAAGCGGCGCCCAAGCATCCGCTGCTGAAATTCGTTTACAGCCTTGAACAGCGCTTCGGCCTCCAGCCGCATGCGCTCGACGTCCTCATCGGGCAGCTTCGCCTGCTGAGCTTCGTAGTAGCGCTTCATCGCATCAAGGGCCTGGGTCATGATAGGGCGCACCTGACTCAGCGGCGTGCACTGTGCCTACTGCAGGCAGGTCGATGGACATGACAAAGTAGGTGGCCGGGTCGTAGTGCAGGGTGCGGCCCCCCACAGTCATCGACTTACTCCCTTGCAGGATCAAGTTAATCATTGGGTCGTAGACAGCAGCCAGCATGTGCTCCGGGATTTTGCCCTGAACCATGGCTACACGCGGGATGCCTGTCTCGGTGCGGCGGTTTTCGGCTCTGGCGGCCAGGGCGCGGAGTTCATCAATTTGAGTGGTCATGGCTGGCATGCTGACGGCAGCGAGTGACGCCGTGCAAGCAAAAAGCAGAAACAGGCAGGATCGAAGTAGCAATGGGCGCGTCGGCAATCCGCGATGTGATTACTGTGAAGCCTCAGTTGATCGCTAGCGGAGTAGCACATGGGCGTTATCGTCATAACAGGAGGCAGCCGGGGTATCGGCGCCAGTACGGCCCGCTATCTGGCCCGGCGTGGCATGGGTGTCATCCTTACCTACAAGAGCAACTCGGATGCGGCACGGCAGGTGGTAGCTGACGTTGAAGACTTCGGTGGCAAAGCGGTTGCGCTGGAACTGGATGTCGCAGATGTCGGTAGCTTTGTCAGCTTTCGCGAGGCCGTCATCGAGACCTTGCAAGAAAACTGGGGCGTGAGCGGGCTTGCCGGACTTGTGAATAATGCGGGGCACGGCCTTTTCAATCCGCTGGAATCGGTCAGCGAGCACCAGTTTGACGCGCTGCTCGGCGTGCACCTGAAAGGCCCGTTCTTCCTCACCCAGACCTTGTTACCGTTGCTGGAAGCGAACGCTTGCATCGTCAACCTGACCAGCGCCACCACCCGCGTAGCGACGGCGGGTGTTGCGCCCTACGCCTCCTTCAAAGGGGGGCTTGAAGTGCTCACCCGTTACATGGCCAAGGAGTTCGGCGAGCGCCGTATTCGTGCCAACTCGGTTTCACCGGGTGCAATCCGCACTGAGCTGGGCGGTGGTTTGAACGATGAGTTCGAGACGCTACTGGCGTCCCAGACGGCGTTGGGCCGGGTAGGCGAACCCGAAGATGTGGCGCGCGTCATCGGTACGCTGTTGTCCGCCGAGGGCGCCTGGATCAACGCCCAGAACATTGAAGTCGCTGGCGGTTACAACATCTGAGCACAGGAGCGTTTTCAATGCTTGACCACATTTTCCTTTCAGTAAGCGATATCGAACGTTCCATCCGCTTCTATGACGCAGCCCTGACGCCACTTGGCATAACGGCACGGCTGAATTATGACGGCAAGGACGGGCCACCTGGGCATCCCGATCTAAAGGGCTTTGGTGCCAACGGCCGGATGTTTTTCTGGCTGCGTGAAGGCATTGTCGAGGGCGGCGCCGTGCATGTCGGCTTCGTCGCCCGCAACAAGGCTGAAGTGGACGCGGCCTATGCTGCGGCCATGCGTCATGACGCCATCGACAACGGCGCACCGGGTGCCCGTTTGCACTACGACCCTGATTACTACGCTGCCAATGTGCTGGATCCGGACGGGTACAGCCTCGAATTCGTTTACAAGAAATGGCAGCACGCACAATGAAAAAACTTCTGATCTACGGTGCCACGGGTTACACCGGTCGCATGGCGGCAGAGCGGGCAAAAGCGCTTGGGCTGAATGTTGAAATTGCCGGGCGCGATCGTTCGCGCCTGGCGTCACTCGCTGATCAGTTGGGTGTACCTTTTCGAGTGTTCGAGGCCGACGCCCACGCCGAGGCGTCCTTATCGGACATTTCAGTATTGCTCAACTTCGCAGGGCCTTTCGCGCATACGGCTGAAGCCTTGATGCGTGCTTGCATGAAAGCTGGTGCGGACTACCTGGACATCACTGCCGAGATCAACGTTTACCGATTGGCTGAGAGGCTTGGCACTGAGGCGGCCTCCCATTCTGTCATGCTGATGCCGGGTGTCGGATGGGACGTCGTGCCCACCGACTCCCTCGCAATGCAAGTTGCCAAACGTGTCAAAGATCCGTTCGCACTGAGCATCGCGCTTCAAGTACCAGGCTCGATGTCCCGAGGGTCGGCCATGAGTGTCAGCGAAATCATCGGGGCAGGCGTACTCATCAGGATCGATGGCGAACTCGTTGCAACGCCTGATGCAACGCCGCGTAATTTTGATTTTGGAGAGGGGCCGGTACTCTGCGCACCTTTGTCATTCGGCGACCTGGTAACCGCCTGGCATTCGACCGGCATCGCGAACATCACGATGTTCGTTCATGTATCAGGCGATGCATTTCCAGAGGGAGATCTGTCTCGACTGCCTGACGGGCCCAGCGCTGAAGAGCGAGATGCTCATCGAGCGCGGGCAGTGGTAGAGGTGATGGGAACAGATGGATCAATTGCTCGCTCCGTGATCGACACCGTCAATGGCTACACCTACACGCCTTTGTCCGCAGTGGCAGCTGCGGGACGAGTACTGAACGGTGAGCGCCACACAGGATTTGCGACACCCGCTCAAGTCTTTGGGAGTGGATTTGCCGAAAGCATCGTGGGCACGCACATCACCAATTTTTAATCAGAGGCCTTACGCATTCTCAGATGCTCTCAGTTTGCTCTGCGAGGAGGAATCTCTTGTAGCCTTCAAAGTCCAGCGAGAGAACCTGGCCTGTTACCTCTATCAAGTGTTCCTCTTCGATCGGCTCAGCCAGCTCGCGACCTAGGACACGCAGGCGGAGGCGCAATCTTCCGGGGCCATCGGGAAGGATCGCAAGCAGTTCCGACCTGCCCTGCTCTCCTGGTAAGAGAGATCCAATGCGAATGTGGCAAACCGGGGTTGGGCCGCTTTCATCTATCTCCAACTTCTCTTCCATTTGTGCCCGTACCGCGTTTAAAGTCAATGGGTTGGTCAGGCTCCACGTAGGCTTCGGCTCATCGGGCATCTCGCGGCCAGCGATCATTTGAACACCTTGGGAGTTCATAGCTTGCACGGTCAACTCAAGCTTGGAGTTGGAGAGCTGTACATTAGATCGGTTGGTCAACAGAAATCGCATCGCAATACACCCGTTGTTCACGTACGAGTAGTCGCCGTATTCTCGCCAAAAATCACTGTTGTCTCTTTCTAAACCCAGCGACAGATCGAAAGGGCCACGGGGCTCGCGCTGCCTCTTGAAATCAGGCAGTTCCTCGGTGAAATGCAGGTAGGTACGAGAGAAGCTATTTGGAAGCTTCTCATTTTCGGGAGTCAGGAGAGACAGCTCGATTTTCAGATCGCCACGTCCGCTATCTTCATTTCCCATCGCGATGACCTCGACCGGCTCTGCTTCGTCAGTGCTGCTGCCTCGGCGGACATACACCACATTGCTCTTGAGCTTCCCGTAAGGGCTTGCGAGGTAAAATGGACGTTTCTGCTTAGGGATGATGATGATGCCTATGGTCTTCCCCTCATACAGGTGCTCCTCGTAGCGAAACGTCAACTTGGGCTTCACCTTGCTGTTCACGAGCTGCTGAATCCGAGAGTCATCGATGCTGTCTTGGATTCCGACGACTTCAGCTGGGTGCGGGCGCTGATCCTTGAATCCTAAAAGGATGTAGCCAGTGCCATCACGCCAAGAGTTCGCGATCGCGAGAATGTCCTTCAACAGCTCAGACTTATCAGCCTCAGTTCCGCCGTTGAAGCGGTACTGGGCTGATTTGAAGTCAATGTCAGTGCTCTCGCTTTTGTAGCGCAGCACGTTAAGCAGGTCGATCATCTCAGCTCCCAAATAGTGACTAGGTGTGAGCTCGATTTGAGCATGATAATCACGCAAACGGTAGGCGAGCTGCTGCAATGTCAATCGTTTCTACGGAAAGCCCTCACGGGAGAACGCGTTGATCGCGCCCCTGCTGATATCATCATCCCGACGCAAAATGAGGGACGACTGTGAGTGATATAGGGACAAGCGGCGAGCTCCATTTCATGGCGCTTTGCGCAGGTGACGGCATCACCGTAAACAAATCTCAAACGGACAAAAATGGCTGGGATGTCCTGATCGAGATTGACCAACTTCCGACGGCGCTTACACAGCAAACGCTGCATGAGCCCGTGATCACAGGGACGGTGCAGATAAAATCGACACGCTCCAAGTCTCTCAAAGTGAGCGTGACGCTGTCCAACCTCCGGAAAATGGCGACTAGTTCACTGCCGACGTTCTATTTGTTGATGGACTTCACTCAAGGGCCGGTGCCCTCCAGAGCATTTCTACGGCATGTGGATGAGCCTTTGATCCGGCAAATTCTGGAAAGGGTCAACACGCACCTGGTAGCAGGAAAGGGTGAAAAGCTTCACAAGCTCACGATGGTTGTCGATTTTTCGAGCGGCCAAGAAATCGCCCTCGATGGCTCAGCCAGTTTGAGGTCTGAGTTTTTACGAATCGTAGGTTCGTCGCAGGCGCGCTATACCGATGGTAAACAACGATTTCTGAAAAGCGTCGGCTATGAGGATGGCAGCCACCTAATGCGCTTCAACCTAGTAGGACATGAAAACCTGCAAGCGATGATAAACGCCACCCTCGGCAGAGGAGGCCCCATCGAGCTGCAAGACATGCAGATTTTCTCGAAACGCTTCGGATTGGAAGATCCCAGCAGTCGTCATCACGCCCCAGTAGGTACATTGGTCATTGAGCCCTCCGCTCCTAACGCTTTAGGCACGCTAACATTGCGCAGTGGTGCTACCGGGGAAAGCGTCCAAGTAGACGCAGCGGCCTATGTCAGTCCTCTACACTCAATGCTGCCGCTGAGTGCATTTCAGATTCGTGTCGACTGCGGCTTGTTTGAGTGGTATGTCAAAGCAGACGGATCGGGGGCTAAATTCGCATCCACCCTGGATCCTGAGGCTCCTGTCCCATTGGAAAATCTCTGCACCTATTTGCAAGTCATTGACTTGATGGCCAAGCCCCAAGGGCTTTCGATAGAGATGGATTTCAATGGCGCAAGATCCCAATTCACAGTGACAGGTGGGCCAGGGTTCCCAGGTTTCCCAGACGTTCTGCAAGTGGCGGAGGCCTTACTCAAAACAAAAGTGGCGTTTAGAGACCGTGGTCTACTGGAGGTTAGCGTTGCAGAGCTGATTCAGAGCTCGCAGGTGATTCAGCCATTCTTCGCCCTACTTAATAAGGAGATTTCCGCTTGGCTAACGTTCTCCGTTGACGGCAAAACAGAGCCTTTCGAATGTGTCTGCCTAGCGCCACTTGAGTTGTCTATCGGTGAAAAGCACTATCTCACTATCCTGGCGGTGACCGGTAAAACAAATCTCCTACCCGATGGGCGATTCTCAATCGCCACAACAAATTTTGACACAATTTACAAGACCGTCCTCCGGACTCATGAGCGGACTGCAGACGCTACCATTTTGCAATTGCAGAGGGTGGTTGATGAGTACACTCACTCATTGCCTATTGTCAGCCTTTTCTCAACGATTGCTGCAGATGGACTTAATCAACCCCTCGCTACCTCACGCCTGCGCTCCACCTAAGGGTTTACGCATTTCGATATCTGATCCATCGAAATCAGCAAAGCGTCCCTCAAGTTCACCGTTTGGAGGGCTCTCAGTCCACTTTGTCTCGCCCATCACCGCTCCGGGTGTCCTCCAGAATGCTCTTGAAGGCACCTGCCTGCTCTGGATGCATGCCCGCTGACTGCAGGTGCTGCACGAGAAACTTCCGCGCCGTGGCCTCCCCTGGGGTTAAAATCAGGTCACAGTAGTGAAGACCCTTACTGGCCTCTTCAAGCTATGCCCTGAAATCGTCCATGTATCAAGATCAGCCTATGTGAGCCAAAAGGCTTATTAGCTATTCTGCCCGAGGCTAACCACGCGTACAAAAAAGCCGCTCAGTGAGCGGCTTGATGTATCTCAACCCAATAGAAAGGATTATCGGGCTACCCAGCCTTCAACCTCATCGGCACCGTACTGGGCTTTCCACTCTTTCAGCAATTTGTGGTTGCCGCCCTTGGTCTCAATAATCTCGCCATTATGCGGATTCTTGTACTGCTTCACCTGACGGGCACGACGCGGCGATTTCTCTGCCACAGCCGGGGCGCTACGACGACCAGCTTGAGGATCCAGCAGGTTGATGATGTCACGCAGGCTGAAGCCGTACTTGTTCAGCAAATCACGAAGCTTTTCTTCGAATTCGATTTCTTTCTTCAGCTCGGTGCTGCCCTTCATCGCCTCAAGCTCAGCGAGCTGCGCGGCCAGCGTTTGCTCAAGCTTTCTGAATTCTGCCAAACGAGACATATGTAATCCTCAGGTATTTGAAAAGTGCCTACAGATTAACCTAGATTTAGCATCGGGCCTAATGAATATGATACAGCAACGCGTAGTTAGTTCACCGCAACAGCAACAAAGGGCTCAGCAGCAACATACGGGAACTATAGCCATCCTACTAAATAGGCTAGTATCGCTTCATGCACCTACTCGAGCGAAGCCCAGCGCGTCCAAGGATGTTACCGCCGAGAAGCCAGCACCCTTTTTAAAGCTCATATTGTGAACAAAGTTTTTCATCGCATTTGAAGGGTCGATGGCTTCGAGGTTAAGACCTTCGACAGTGGCACGGGAGAATGCAACGCTGAGGATTGGCTGATCCTCCATGTGCCCGGTAGAGCTGTTCAGCACGTTATCCATCGCCGTAACGATGACCAGGTCGTCCGGCAAGATGGCCAGCAGCTCGCGGCCTACCCGCAGTGCGCAACTGCACACGTAATCTTGATGAAGTTCGTTGAAGCGGCCTGCAGGCATCGCCTTGGTCGACAGTTTTCCGCTTTTGAGTAGCGACTTGATCTCGGTGGGAACGACGTGCGAGCCATGAATAGCCAGCTTTGCTTCCAGCACGCCTCCCTCATGAACGATCATCTGAATGGATGAGCCAAGGTGCGTAATTTCCTCGAACGACTCGAACGCCTCGATAGCGTCGAGCTTTGCCTGGCGATCGCCATCAAGAATCCGCAGGGCAATGTCCCGCTCCTCCGACCAATCAGAGTGCTGAGCCTTCCACTCTTCAAACTGCGCCTGAAAGAGTCGTTCATCTTCAGTTGCGGCTGTGGCGATTTTTGCAATGAGGGCCGCACGCTGACGGCTTTCCAATTTGAACAGCTTGGCCCAGAAGTTTGGACGATAAGTCGCCGAGGCCTGCATAGCGGCCTGTTCGAGGGCCCCGCTTTTCACGAGCGGCTTAGGCTCAGGCTTGGACAGAATCTCCTTCCACTTGACCGGCTCCACGGTGGTAGGTTGCATGCTGTTGGCCATGGAGCGAATCGGCACCGACCTGCAAGCACCATTCGGGCATAGTCAGCACAGCATTCGTACCGATGAGCTATGCCGAAATATCGAAAGCAATCTTCAGTCGATGTTCAACTCACCGGAGCGTGGGGCCTTGTCACTGACACCATGCCTTGCAATCGAAGGGCATTCTTCGGCTAAGCAGGCTGGCCAACGCCGTTCTACGTGCGTGCCGCGCCACGCCAACGGCTTGTGACAACACTGAGTGCGGTTGCAATGAGCAAGAATATGCCACTGGCGATGAAGGTAGCCTTATAACCCATCCCGTCGTACAGCATCCCGCCTGCAGTTGCACCAGCAGTGATAGCCAACTGAATTACTGCGACCATCAACCCACCACCAGCTTCTGCATCGTGTGGCAATGCCTTGGCCAACCAGGTAAACCATCCCACCGGTGCACAGGTCGCGACCAGCCCCCACAGCCCCAGCACTGCGGCCACAGGAACAAGCCAGCTACCAACCACGATTACGGCGAAAGCGATGGCAGTCATGATCAACGGTATTCCAACTAAAACCTTATGCAGACTTTGACTAACAAGAGAGCCGGCTAACATGGTGCCTACCAATCCTGCGGCACCGATGATCAAGAGTAAGAGCGAGAGCGTGGGCACATCGACATGCGTGACCGTCTCCAGGAAAGGCCGCAGATACGTAAAGAGTGTGAACTGCCCCATGAAGAGAAACGCAACTGCGGCCATGCCGAGGGCGACCTTGCTGTCCCCAAGCAGGCGCAACGAGCCAGTGGTCGATACTTGAGTCCGCTTACTTGGCATTGTCGGCAGAGTGAAGGCTTGCCAGATCATCGCCATTGCAGCCAAAGGCACCACGCAAAAGAATGCCCCTCTCCAACCAATGATGCCGCCTAGATAGCTCCCAACTGGCGCTGCGATTGCCGTAGCCAGCGCGGTACCTCCCTGCATCACAGCAATAGCCTTCGGAACGAGTGCCTGGGGCGCGATGCGCATCATCACTGCGGTAGACATCGACCAATAGCCGCCAATGGCGATTCCCAGTACGGCTCGCCCTACCATCAACGTCAAGTAGTTCGGGGCAAAGGCCAACATGCCCCCGGAAACTAGCATAAGTGCTGTCGTGGCCAGCAGTACGGGCTTGCGGTCGATCCCTTGGGTTACGGTGGCCAGTAACAGGCTGGTGATTACAGCAAAGAACCCCGAGATAGAAATGGCCTGCCCTGCCTGGCCTTCAGTCAGTGACAAATCGGATGCAATCGGCGTGAGCAAACTCACGGGCAGGAACTCAGAAGCCACCAAGGCAAAAGCACAGAGCGACATCGCCAGTACAGCGCTCCAGACCTGACGGCTTGAGTGTTGAAGGGACATTGCTGGGCTATTTATGGTGATTCTCGTTGTATCAATTTCAAAAGATGTGGATGCCCAGGCCCTGCGGGGTGCCGGGCCTGGAAACAACAGCCATTCACTTGAGGTTTTCGCGGAAGAAAGACGTCAGTTTGCTGAAAGGGATCATCTCTACGCGGTCGTACAGATCCACATGGCCAGCGCCCGGGACAATCACGAGTTCCTTGGGTTCGCCGGCAAGGCGATACGCCTCTTCGCTAAACTCCCGGGAATGAGCCTCCTCTCCTGCGATGAACAACATGGGACGAGGCGAGATCGTCTCGATGTCATTGAACGGATAGAAGTTCATGAACCTGACGTTACTGGTCAGCGTCGGGTGCGTCGTCAGAAGCGGCGACAACCCTTTGGGAGTGAACTCACCACGAGGTGTGCGGTAAAAGTCGTAAAACTCCCGCTCGATGGCATTAGAGCTCTCAGTTAGCTGATCCACCGTGCCACTGGTGTACTTAGTTTCGCCTCCGGCAAACTCGACATCACGCTGGGCTACTGCTTCGGCGATAGCCTTTTTGCGCTGTTCGACCGAGACGCCATGCTTGAGTCCATTGCGGTTGGCGGCACCCATGTCGTACATGCTGACCGTTGCAATCGCTTTCATACGTGGATCAATTTTCGCCGCACTGATGGCAAAGCTGCCGCTGCCACAGATACCCAGCACGCCAATACGGTTCCGATCAACGAAACCTTGAGCACCGAGATAGTCAACCGCCGCACTGAAGTCTTCGGAATAGATGTCCGGCGACACTAGATTGCGCGGACGCCCGTCACTTTCACCCCAGAACGACAGATCGATGGCCAAGGTGACGAAGCCCTGCTCTGCCAGCTTCTGGGCATAAAGATTCGAGCTTTGCTCTTTGACCGCCCCCATCGGGTGCCCGACGATGATTGCGGGATGCTTGGCGTTGACGCTCTGTTTTGTGGGCAGATACAGATTGCCGACAGTGGTCATCTGGAACTGGTTCTTGAAGGTGACGCGCTCGAGTGAAACCTGATCACTCTGATAGAAATTGTTGGCCCCATGGGACATATCGGCGGCTCCCGCAGTGAGTGAACTGGCCATCAAGGCAAACGCAACGAACAAAGACTTCATGCACATTTTCCTGTCTGCTCGAAATGGAAGGGGTGTGAGAGGACATCGCTCACGGACGCTAGGGTCATCTCACCTGCCACCCATATTCCTCGCGTAAACCAGCACAGCAGTAGAGCAAACCGGTAGTTTTCTTGCCCAATTGTCCAGACGTGACTGACTGGGCATGGACACTGAAAGCGGCGCGCGAGTAGTGTTTCGCTACACGCTGATCGGAACGCTCACCATGCCCGCAACCGCACTGCCACCTTCACGCACGAACCCAATGGCTACGCTGTGCCGGGTCATCGGTGCCCACGCGCCCATCGCTGGGGATTTCGCGACGAGCATTGCAGGCCTAAGCGTCTATCGGCGCAACGCACCAGCGCCACCGATTACGTGCATTGTCGAACCAAGCATTGTTTTGGTTACGCAAGGGGCAAAGGAAATGGTCATCGGCGGTGACGTATTCCCATACGACACGACCCGCTTTCTAGTCACCTCACTAAACATCCCCGCCAACTCGGCGGTGACATTGGCCAGTGAGGAAGCCCCCTGTCTTGGCCTGGTGTTCAAGCTCGATTTGCGCACGCTGGCTGAATTGATCGCGCAAGATGGTCGCCCTCCAGTGAGCGGTCAGTCCTTTCACACCAGCGCTGGAGTTGGTGAACTGGGCCCGAAGCTGTTGGAGAGCTTCACCCGCCTGATTGAGCTGTTGGAGGAGCCCGATGCCATCCCGGTGCTCTGGCCTCTGATTCAGCGAGAGATCCACTATCGGTTGCTGCTAAGTGACCAAGCCCCTCTCCTGCGCTATATCGCCTCCGTGGGCAGCAAGGGGCATCGAATCGCCAAGGCCATCGACTGGATGAAGCTGAACTACGCCGAACCTCTGCGGGTGGACGAACTGGCTTCTCAGGTACAGATGGGCCTCTCGACATTCCATCAGCACTTCCGACAGCTCACCGCAATGAGTCCATTGCAGTACCAGAAATGGTTGAGGTTGAACGAGGCAAAACGCTTGATGCTCAACGAACACCTCGATGCAGCGACCGCCGCATTCAAGGTCGGGTACGAAAGTCCATCGCAGTTCAGCCGTGAGTACGGGCGCCATTTCGGCACGCCTCCAAAACGCGATATCGCGGAGCTGCGTTTGGGTGCGGAAAGGTCAGCTGCCTCCACGCCCAACGTACCCTGATCCTCAGCCTATAAGACGTCGCCCAACCCAGGATGCTAGGAGATGCAATGCGAAGGAGCACACCCCATAAGGCTTTACCTCTAGGTACCGAAAAGGCCGCTTTCTATCGATGGTCTGGTCTGCAGCACCGTGCTTGGGTGGGTGGACTACTGGCACTTGGTTTAGCTCACACAATTCCGGCCAGCGCATCTGATTTCCAAACGGCGAAGTCCGGCAAAGCGAAAGCTCAACAGGAGAGACCCTGCATGCAAATCTCAGTAGGCGAGCGACATTACAAAATCAGGTTGGCTGACACTGAGGCAGCTCGTGCCTTCTCCTCGTTGATACCGCTGACGCTCGAAATGGCCGATCTCAACAGTAACGAAAAGTATGTGGATCTCGCGGTATCACTCCCTAAGGATGCGAGCGTTCCAGGAACGATCAAGGTAGGGGACGTCATGCTGTATGGATCGAAGACCCTGGTGGTCTTCTACAAGACATTCAAAACGCCCTACTCCTACACCCTTATCGGAAACATTGAAAACCCCGATGGACTGATGCAGATGCTTGGCAGTGACGTTATCCGAGTCGAATTTTCCCAGCACTGAAAGCCGGCTGGACATCTGCATCACGCAAGCTCCTACTCGCTTCGGAGTGCTTCAAGAACAACCCTGAAAGCAGCGGTTTGCTGCCGGCGCGTGGGGTAGTAAAGATGATAACCAGGGAAGGGTTCTGACCACCCCGCCAATACCTCTTCAAGGGCACCGCTGTCGATGTGCGCCTGAGCGTGCAGATCAGTCACCTGGGCCACACCCACCCCTGCCAGACAGGCATCCAGTATCTGCAACGAACTATTCATGATCAGCGGCCCTTGTACCCGGACGCGGAACTCGCTGCCATCATGGGTGAACTCCCAAGGATAAAGGCCGCCGTGCGTAGGCAACCGCAGGTTGATGCACCTGTGGGCCATCAACTCCTCGGGTTGGCGGGGCACTCCATACCGCTTCAAGTAGGCGGGTGAGGCTACGGTAACCATCCGCATGGGCGGCCCAATGGGCACAGCCACCATGTCTGTATCGATGATGCCGCCCAAACGTACACCCGCATCGAAACGCTCGGCAACGATGTCAGTCAGGCCGTAATCGGTCATCAATTCAATCGTGACATCTGGGTAGGACTCGATCACCGGCTTCAATTTCGGCCATAGAACATGGCGGGCGGCGAATTCATCGGCTGTGATCCGCATCGTCCCTGAGGGGTGTTGCCCAAATTCGGTCAGGGCACCAAGGTGACCATCGATTTGATCCAATAGCGGCGCGATATCATGAAGCAGTTTTTCCCCTGCCTCCGTCCGCGTGACGCTCCTGGTGGTGCGGGTGAGGAGCCGAACACCGAGACGCTCCTCAAGGCCCCTTACTGTCTGGCTGACGGCTGAAGGTGACACACCCAATCGTGCCGCTGCCCGGGTGAAATTACTTTCCCTGGCGACAGCCACAAAGACCACCAGATCACTCAGATTGTCTGCTTTCATTGTTAAGCCCAGCTTCAAACCGAATTCTTGATTTTGCTAATACTCGAATTAAAGCGCGGTCGCTACAGTTGTCTCAATTACATTTTTGAGAGGCTGAAACACCATGGCGGACAACAACCTTTCCAGCGTGGCCATGCAAATCCACCGTGCCGGCTCGGCCAATGCGATCCCGGGGCCTGCTGAATGGTTCACGGGGCGAGTACGCATCGACCGCGCTTTCACAGCCCCTGCCCCCGCTAGAGTTGGCGTTGCGGTGGTCAACTTCGAGCCAGGTGCTCGTACCCACTGGCACACTCATCCTCTGGGCCAAGCCTTGCTAGTGACCGATGGGGTCGGCTGGACGCAATGTGAATATGGCCCGAAGACCGAGATCCGCGCAGGTGATCTGATCTGGTGCAACTGCGGACGCCGGCACTGGCATGGCGCGACCGATACTACGGCTATGCAGCATGTCGCGATCAATGAGTATATGGATGGCAAGGCCGTCGATTGGCTGGAGCCAGTGACTGACGTTGTCTACCTGAGTGGCCCGCTGGAAAAAGGCTGAGCTGAGGTCACGTGCTACCCAAGATCTCTGACCATGAGGGTTTTCAACATGAATGCTCACCCCATTACAGCTGCGATATGCCTCTCTGCTTTGCAACTCGCATCGAGCGAAGCAGCTGAAAATGCCTCACCCCGCCAACAGGAAATAACCAGAGCGGGTAAACAGGCCTCTATGGTTGGCCCCTCTCAATTCTTCACCGGTGACGTGCGGATTGATCCGGTGTGGCCTGCGGACTCGGGTATTAGCGCCTCGGGAAGCTTCGTGACATTCGAGCCGGGGGCACGTTCTGCATGGCATACCCATCCTGCTGGCCAGCAGCTGGTGGTCACTTCGGGGGTAGGCCTGACTCAACAATGGGGCGGCCTTATCCAGGAGGTTCGTCCTGGGGATGTCGTGTGGTGCCCTCCAGGCATTAAGCATTGGCATGGAGCTGCCCCCACAACGAGCATGACGCACCTTGCTGTTACAGCGACAGCTGAAGGCAAAAATGTCCACTGGTTGGAGAAAGTGACCGATGAACAATACAGCGGGCCGCGTGCTAAGTAAGTGGATCAATGCCGGGATAGCAACCACAATCATGATTGGACTAGGCGCTACGGAGATGGCCTCGTCTGATCCCTTCGGAACGGACAATGTCATGAGCCACCCCATTTCATCCCAATCAAATTCCAAGTCGCTGAGCGAGCAACAACAAGCGGTTGTCGTCGTAGCCGCGCTTGCTGCCATTGGTGACTTGCCCCGCTTGAACACTGCTCTGGATCAGGCCTTGGATTTGAAACTAACGGTCAGCGAACTGCGTGAGGTGCTTGTACAACTCTACGCCTATGCCGGCTTCCCCCGATCTCTGAACGCGCTGACGGAGCTGATGCAGGTGCTGGAATCACGCAAACAGCGCGGCATCTTTGACGATCCAGGTCGCGAACCTAGCCGTCCAATACCTCAAGGTGACGCCCTGCTGGCCGCAGGTACCGCTAACCAGACGAAGTTGTCGGGTTCGCCGGTTGAGGGGCCCCTGTTCGATTTTGCCCCGATAGCTAACCAATACCTCCGCACTCACCTGTTTGGTGACATATTCGAACGAGACACCTTGGATTGGAAGACGCGTGAGCTGGCCACAGTGGGAATGCTTTCCGCGCTTGCGGGAGTCGAGCCACAGCTTCAGGCACACATGCGAATCAGCACAAATACAGGAGTTACGATTCCGCAGCTACGCCATCTCTGTCAAACCTTGAGTGACAGTGTGGACACTCAGGCCGGTGATCGAGCCGCAAATGCTCTAGAAAAACACGTGGCAAGCACTGCCGAGGGATGATTAGCCGTGGACAGATGATCAACTGTGGCACGCTCTGGGTAATCAAAAGTGCCCTCCAGCTGAATCTCTTCACTCAGTTTCTGCAGATGAAGGTGATGCTCGCGAGCAACGCTATCAAGCGTTTCCTGATTCAGAAATGCAGGGCGTTGCGAACCATCTTGTGATCAAAGGCCCGAGCCGGCACTTTTTCTGGGGCTGCCCGAATACCACGAGTCATCTTGTTCGACTAATGGTTAAACAGCTGGTGTCAGTGATGAATTTTTAGGTAGCAGAGCGCAACTTTTGCACCTTGCATGTTGGTGACCGATCTCGGAAGGCCGGTTGCTAATGGCCTTTCTCTGTGGGGCCGAGGGCTCGGATCTGATAGTCGGTAACGGTCTGAAAGCGATGCTCAGCCAACAGCCTGAGGCGCTCCAGCTCAGCTCCAACCACCCCTTGAGCCTGGGCCTGATGGTACAGCGTCAGGGCTTCCACGGCCTCCAGATACAGGGGGTGGTCAGGCATGAGCACCTTGATCAGATCTCGTTTTACGAACCAAACGGTGGTTGCTAGCCCTTCGCCTCGATAGTGTTCACGGCTTTTTCACATGCAGTATGGGAGCGTTAGCTATCCCTACGTGTGATAGAAGCTCCTTTGCCCGCCCCCAGCGGGCTTTCTTTTGCCCGCAAACTCTCTTCAGCACGTATGAAGAGCGCACCCATGCCCCCCTATTTGCAGTAGACAGTCCAAAGCTCGTCGACCCGCGTCGTGAAGCTCTGGCTCATCATCTCCCGCCGCATTCCCCAGGTTGGATCAACAGGCACACTGGCCAGACGCATCGTCCCCCTACCCCACCTGCCATTAACCGCATCGAGCACACCCATCAACTTCTCGCTCGCCACTGGCTGAGCAGCTGCGAACAGGTCGCCAGTGATTTCGTTCGGCTGGCTGAGGTCGAGCAGCAGTACTTCAGCCTTGCTATAGCGGAAGCCCTCCCGATAAACCCGCTCCACCCCCTCCTGCGCAGCTTTTGTTAGCAAACGGGAGTCGTCAGTCGGGTACGGAAGTTCGACCAAGACACCATTGGCGTACTTGGCCTCATCCGGATTGAACATCCCGGTGCGGATGCTCACGCGTAGACGTTTGCAGAGTGACTGCTGGGCTCGAAGTTTCTCAGCAGCCCTGGACGTGTAGGTGGCCACCGCCTCCTTGATTGGGGCCAGCTCAGTGAGCCGGGTACCGAACATGCGGCTGCAGCAAATTTCCTTCTTAGGTGGATCAGGGTCATCCAGCTCCAGGCAGGTGGTGCCGCCAAGCTCGCGCACGGTTTTTTCCAGCACAACGCTGAACTGCTTTCGGAGCGACCAAGCATCGGCGTGTGCCAGCTCCCATGCGGTACGAATATCGATAGCCGCTAGGTGGGCGGAGAGGCGACGACCAATGCCCCAAACATCCCCCGCATCGCATTTCTTGAGCACCCAGTTGCGCTTCACCTCATCGCGCAGGTCTACGACGCCACCGGTATGGCTCTGCCATTTTTTGGCAGCATGATTGGCTAGCTTGGCGAGGGTCTTCGTTGACGCGATGCCGACGCCGACTGGGATGCCGGTTTTCCGATAAACCTCCGCGCGAATTTTCCGGCCTAATCGCTCTAGGTCACCCGGCATGCCAGTGAGCTCAGCGAAGGCTTCGTCAATGCTGTATACCTCTGCAACCGGTACCATTGATTCAATGACCGTCATGACTCGCTCGGACATGTCACCATAGAGCTCGTAGTTCGACGAGCAAGCCACTATGCCGTGCTTGCGAAGTTTGTCTTTGATCTGGAAGTACGGCTCACCCATCTTCACGAAAGGCTTGGCATCAGCCGAGCGAGCGATCACACAGCCATCGTTGTTGCTCAACACGACGACGGGTTTGTTGCGAATGTCGAGGCGGAATACCCGCTCGCAGCTGGCGTAGAAACTGTTGCAGTCGATGAGGGCGAATACCCGCTCAGGCTTTGTCATGACTGCGCACACTGAAAGTTACGACACCCCACACTTGGAGTTCTTCCCCTTCGAGCAGGTACCTTGATGGATATCGTGGGTTCTCCGATTTGAGCACCACTTGGCTGCCATCACGAGCCAGGCGCTTGCAGAGTGGTTCGCAGTTGACCGCCGCGATGACAATGTGGCCTGGCTCAGCCTCGATGGAGCGATCCACGATCACGAGGTCGCCAGGGTAGATGCCGGCACCGATCATCGAGTCGCCCTCTACACGCACCAGGTAAATGTGCGGAGCGCGGACGTCGAGTAGCTCATCAAGGGAAATGCGCTTTTCGAGGTGGTCGGCTGCAGGCGAAGGAAAACCTGCCGGGACATGGAAGGAAAAGAGTGGGAGCTTCGCTCCGGTTGGTTCGAGTGGGCCGAGTATGGTGACCATGCCTAAAACGCCTGTACTGTATATTTGTACAGTTAAGCGCTTTGCAAGCGTCCGGTCAATCTGGATAAGCAATGACGAGATGGCCGGGGATTCGACGGAAGGTGGACTGGTAGCCGAAAAAAGCCCGAGCATCAGGCACGGGCCGCTCAGAGAGCAACACCCGCCCTAATCAGTTATCCAGTTCGTCTTTGATGATCTTCCCGTCGTGCGGATCAACTTGGAATTCATACCGCTTGCCATCAGCCTTGATGCCCTCACCTTCCCAATGACCATCGTCGGCTTCGATCTTGGTGATCTGGGTGTAACCTGCGCCTTTCAAGGTGGCCTCAGCCTGATCCTTGTTTACCTTCCAGTCAGCACCAGGCGTATCTGCCCAAGCGGAAGAAGCTCCCATAGCACCAACCAATGCAAGGCCGGTGAACAGTCGAGTCATTGCTTTCATCGCTAACATCCTTTTTGCTGTGAATGTGAACATGCGACCTGCCTCTAGCGATCCGGGTTCAGTCGAAGAGTTCGTGCAGGAATTGCATCGGCACTCAGCCCGACTGAAGTGAGCAATCAGCATTACGCGGCGGAAACCTCTATCTGAGACAATCCAAGCAACTCGGCTTGAGCTAGGATGTCGTCCGGTGATGAATCAGCTGCAGGCAGTACAAGGCTGTTTTCACTATCCCCGAAGTGCAACACGATTAGGTGCATTGCAGCCTCATGACGCCTGAGCTCGTCCTGCTCTAACTCCAGTCGGTAACTTTTCGGCTCTTCAGCCAAGCGATATTGAATGTTGTAAGTGGCCATGCTCACCTCAAGGTCTACGGGACTACTAAACCTGACCATCAGGATAACAATCTGTTCCTATGAGGATTGGGCCGCTGGGTTAATACCTGGTCATGCCTGCTACTCGACGATTTGCTGATCGAATGGGGCAAGCGACGAGAGATCCCTCGAAAGCAGCGCAGCTGCTGTGGGCTTAAGCATGGTTGGGTTCAGCTGAGCCCACGCTACCCACCTGCAGGCCTCGATCCGCTTCCCTAAGACAACCCGGCAGCCATCAGGTATCTCAGTGCAAAAGAGGTGGTGGAGGATTTTCCCCACCTGGACGGTGCCAGTACCGTGCAGACCGGAGCAATGCAGCGATAGCTCACTCCAAAGCTCGCGCGCAGCTGCAACGATTGGCTCCTCACCTGCAGCGAGTGCCCCACTCGGAAACTTCCACTTGGCGCCCTTTCTGCGCACAAGCAGAACTTTGTCGTTGTGGGTACAGATAATAGTGGTTTTGGCTCTGACTGGACGATGCTTGAATACGCTCATGACAAATCGCACCTCGATAACGCGCGACATCCTGAACGCTGATGTGACCTTCCATACGATGGATGACCTGACGGATTGAAGTTCAGTTCCGACCAGCATTTTGACGGCTCGAATTACTACCTGCTTTGGAATGTCTCGAAACGTTTGAAAGCTCCGGAGTAGAAAGGACAAGCTAGGCTTGCCGTATGGAGATGTGACGAGGGGCCAAGGATGCGACATCGAGGAGCTGGGCTTGGGCAGAGCCTGCCTTGCAACACCATTCGCATCTGGAGTCGCTAGCTGACGGAGCTTGGCTAGACATCCAGGTTCGGTTATCTCGCACTGGCGACACTCAACTGTTTATCGGGATCTACGGGCAATCCGGCCTAGCACGTGTTGAGGAAGCCTATGCAAAGCGGCCAGGTGAGACAGTAACTCGAGCAATGGCGTGGGGCGCTCGCAGAGGTCGGGCACTCGCTAAAACAGGCTCTGAAAGCAAAGCAGGCACTGTTTAGGTCGACGGAGGGAATCCCATGATTGATCCGATCATGCAGCTAGACGCAGAGTTAGAGTGGCTGGGTCAGATCGCAGACGAGCTCGAACGGGAGGTAGCTATCTGCCCTCTTACTCGGCCAACGCTGATCGCGTGGCTAACGGAGTGGGCAGCAAGGCCTGACGGAAAGGCAGGATTGAAGAGGGAGATCCCTCACCTTCCCCAGGCTTTGAAGTCGGCCTACGCAGAGTGGATTCATCACGGTGGAGGTCGCTGATACTACTGCCAGCGACCACCAATCCGTTACCTAGGCCTCTACGCTACATGCTTCTCGGCAGGACGCTGCTCAGTCGCCAAGCATCTGGCTCGACCTACCCCCCATGCCAACGCTCGTGTCATCGACTCCCCCGGTCGAGAGTCGTAAGCCTCTTCGTGAAGAGCCATCCCTGAGCCGGCATAGACACCAATGAACAACTGCGTATGGCCCGTCCGCGACAGCCGTACCTGGATGTCCATGCTTGTGCCGTCGTCCAAAGTTTCATCGTGAGTTCTATGGTGGAGCGATGGATCAACCCATTTCCAAAACACATCACCGCGAATCCGCATGCCGCCCTCCTACGACTTTAGTCTTATATGTGGGGTGCCTCTACCATAGCGCAGCGAAGCGGAAACAACAGCTCCGCCGAGCGGATAATGGCTCATCAATATGACGAAATGTGAGTTATGGTGAAACGAGATAGGCGAGCGGCTATCACCTAGAGCGCCTTTCTCTCCGGACAGAACGTCTGCATCGGAATGCAAATCTTGCCCTTCGATTGCCTCAGCGGCACTATCCATTCCTACAGCCAAACCCGCTTGGCTGAACGGAGAGGTGATGCATGGACATTCAGCGCCGGAACAACGTCAGAGTCCATGGCGAAGGCACTTCGACTCTGGTCTTCTCTCATGGCTTCGGCTGCGATCAGACCATGTGGCATTATCTGTTCAAACACTTCACCAACCGCTTTCGCGTGGTGCTGTATGACTTGGTCGGCGCAGGCAGATCGGATCTGGGTGCGTATGAAAGCGAAAAGTACAGCTCACTGACCGGTTATGCTCAAGACCTGAATGAAGTCATCGATCACTTTGGGCACGGCCCCGTGATCGTTGTCGGTCATTCGGTGAGTGCGATGATCGGAGCACTGGCCGACCGTCTTTTCCCAAATCGCATAGCCGCTCATATCATGGTTGGGCCTTCTCCATGCTATATCGATTCTGATGGCTATGTGGGTGGGTTCAAGCTCGAAGACATTCACTCGCTCCTCCACACTTTGGACAGCAACTATCTGGGATGGTCGAGCGCGATGGCCCCTGCAATCATGGGTTCGCCAGGGCAGCCAGCACTGGGCGATGAACTTACCAATAGTTTCTGCCGCACAGATCCGGAGATCGCGAAGCAATTCGCACGCGTGACCTTCTTATCCGATAATCGCGAAGACATCGCCGGCCTGGATACCCCGACGCTCATCTTGCAATCCACCGATGACCTGATTGCTCCGATGGAAGTGGGCCGGTACATGCATGCAACCTTGCCCTACAGTGTTCTTCATCTCGTTGATAATGTGGGACATTGCCCGCACATGAGCGCTCCACAAGCGTGTGCCAAAGCAATGGACGATTTCCTTCAGCCTTGGGTAGGCGAAAATGTCGGTTGATCAGCCTTTACTGCCAGTGTTCGAAGATCTTTTCGATGGTGCCCCGTGTGGGCTTGTTGTCACCGACGAAGACGGCACGATCCTGCGCAGCAATCGGATTTTCAGCATCTGGATGGGCATCAGCCAGGGGGATCTTGCCCAGCGTCGATTTCAGGATCTCCTGACAATGGGCGGAAAGATCTTTCATCAGACCCATTGGGCGCCCCTCATGCGCATGCAGGGCTCCGTCGCGGAGGTGAAACTTGACCTCAAAAACGCCAGTGGGCAGACAGTCACGATGCTACTCAATGGCGTAAGGCGTGTTCATGCCGATGGCGTTTACTACGAAATGGCGTTGTTCGGGACTACTGATCGGGACAGGTATGAGCGCGAGATTGTGGAGGCACGCCAGCGTGCCGAACAGCTGCTATGGGAGAAAACCAACGCGGAAGCAGCGCTACAGCAGGCAAATTTGGAGCTAGATCTTGCGTATGAAAAATCCCAACAGCGCGCTTTATTTGCTGAGCAAATGGTAGCTATCGCAAGCCACGACCTCAAGAATCCTCTAACCGCGATCAAGATGGCTGGAGACCTGCTGGCACGAGGCGAATGCACACCAAGAGACAGAGAACTACTTCACCACATCAATCAGTCCTCCGAGCGTGCTCAGCGGATGATCGCAGATCTTTTGGACTTTGCCTTGGCCAGGGTAGGCCGTGGAATCGGCATCTCACGCAGTACGGCTGACCTGCACCTGGTCATTGAGAGAAGCGTAAGCGAGCTACGTATTGCCTTCCCGCAAGCAAGAATGATCCATACCCAGGTAGGCGCAGGTATGGCAGAGGTTGACGCTGACAGAATCCATCAGATCATTGGAAATCTGGTGGCTAACAGTGTGGCCTACGGGGATCTTGGACAGCCCATAACGGTCACATCTGCCCTCCAGGGAGAGATGGCCATCCTATCGGTTCATAACGAAGGTACAGCCATACCCGAATCTTCGCTGGGTAACCTCTTCGAGCCGATGACGAGAGTGAGCGAGTTGGACACCGATCTGAGAAGCGTAGGTCTCGGGCTCTTCATAGTACGAGAAATAGCTAAGGCTCATGGCGGCGATGTGGCCGTCGACTCTACAAAAGAAAGTGGCACATCATTTTGCGTAAGCTTCCCCCGAACCGGTGGTGTTCAGCCTCAATAAAAACCTGGCCTACCTAAGGGCTGCGTCAGCGTTTGACGGCACGGAAGAATTGTCTGTCAGGTCATCCGAGATCGCCGAAGGCAGATATTAGCTAAGCTTACCCATGACACAGTGAGCTTCATTACAGTCGTTAGCCGTTCATCTAAGAAAGGTAGTTTGCATGGGTTCTATTTGGGTAGCCATTGCCATCTTCATATGTTTGCTTTCAGCATCCTTAGTGATGATGCACCTCTACCCCAAGCTGGCCGCCCGCCATCGAGATGAAGATACAAATACAGTGGTTCGTCTTGTAGCGAATATTTTTGTGGTAATGACGTCACTTGTGTTCGGCCTGATGATTAATTCAGCCAAGAATACATTCGAAGCGATAGATGCAAACGTGCACACCTATGCAACGAGCCTGATAATTCTAGACCGCTCACTTAGCACATACGGACAGGCCGCCAAAGAGTCTCGTATGCGTTTGCAAGTATATGTTGAAGAAGCCATTGCCAATCCCTATCGTGGGGATCAAGCGCTGCTTCATCAAAAAAGCACCGCTGCCAAATACCTGGACTCTGTGGGTACGGCGCTGAATATGATTACGCCTATTGACCGCTTCCACGAATCCATGATGGTTGATATACGTCAACAGTATCATGGGATTATTGAACAGCGCTGGAAGATCGTGGAACAGTCTGAAGGCTCCATTCCAGGCCCTCTCATAGGAATGCTGGTGGCTTGGATGACACTCATATTTGCCAGCCTGGGGTACCGGGCCCCAAAAAACCCGATGGTCATCAGTATGTTTATGGCGTCGTCGTTTCTCATTGCCGCCTCAGTTTACCTAGTTCTTGATATGAATGTTCCTTTTCATGGGCCAATTCAGGTCTCAGACGCGCCTTTACGTCGAGCGCTCGCCGAGATGCAGTTGTAAATCCGCGCACTCCACTACCAGCTATTCTAAGCGGCTTTCATCGTTCACCTTGGAGGATCGCATTGGGGTTGGCCTGAAGATCGGCGAGGGACAGCGTGTGGGAATTCGGGCAATCCACTATTCCAACGCTGATATCAAACAGCCGAACGAGGGCATTGAGTCCTATGCACTCTTCTATAGCCATCAGATCTAAGTTTTGAACAGGCGCACCTTCTCGTCTTAGTCACTCATAGGGCCTACCTCAATGTGATGCGGAGCAAATTGAGTTCGCTGCATGAGGTAGCTCTGCATAGCTAGGGCGTTCCCGAGCGCAGCGCCTGACGCGGTGTTGTCGAAAATGCACCAGACGGGCACGTTTTTGGTGATGCTGACCTCGAGCTGTGCTGCCAGACGTTGAAGATACTCTTCGGAATAGGCGCTGTAATAAATGCGGGGCACGCCATGCAACCGCCAATAAACCAGCCCTGGCCAGCCACCCGGTAGCGCATCAACTTCGAAACGTGACGGGCTAGCGGCTACCTGGGCTATTTGAAATTCCAAAAGCATGGAATGTGCTGCCCGCCAAGATGAATGCCTGGGCTCAATTGCCACAGGCCCTGGATAGCGTATACGCAGGGATTCAAAAAAATGCTGGGCGACTTTTTCCTCGTATTCCAGCGATGGGGGCAACTGCACCAGCAGGCAACCGAGGCGAGCTTGTAGCTGGCCGCATCGTTCTAGGAACGCATCCAACAGTGCTTCACATCCGCTCAAACGACATTCGTGTGTGATGGCCTGCGGCAGTTTGACCGCAAATCTGAACCCCTCGGGCACCGAAGCAGCCCAGCGAGCATATGTCTGAGGCCGATGTGGTCGATAGAATGAACTGTTGATTTCTACCGCGCCAAAGCGGACGGCATAACGCTGCAAGTGGCTGCCGAGGTGCGGAAAGTCTTGGACGTAGGGGCGTGGCACGCTCCAGCCAGCGCAGCCGAGGTACATCATTGCGTTTCTCCCGTCGCACCTAGCACTCTGGTTTAGTCAGCCGGAAGATATCCAATCGGTCTTAATCCCTTCGAGAAAGCGTCTCGAGGGAAGGTTCCAGTTGGGCACGGCCACCAATAAGCGAACTCGGATGAACTTCGCGCTAAGGTCAGTTGCCTCTGCTTGTATCGGGCACCCTTGCCTGACCGACAGGAGGAAACACCCATGACATTCGGTCGCCCTCTTCTGCTGAGTATCAGCCTTCTGCTCCTGCAGGGTTGTTTTGATGAGCCTAAGCATGTCGATGAAGACGCCAACCGCAGCAAAGCTTCGCTGCAAATGCAGAAGCCAGACGTAGATACCCATGACGAAAAAGCTGAATGATATTTCGTGACACGAGGAGGCTGCAGCCCAGTCGACTCTCTGGCCGAGGGTAAGCAGACCTTGCTCTGATCACGCGCAGCGCTTGAGGATAGTTTTGATCGGACGCCGCACCCGGCGCTTTGAAACATCTCGGGCCTTGATCCAACGGCACGACTCGATCTCGTTTCGGGGGCGCGGCTTGTCGTAGGCCTTGCGAGCTTCGAACAGGTAGTGGATGACCTTGTCTTCCCGGTACATCGTCAGGTAGCGAAGCTCATCGAACGCGAGGCCAGTTTCCTCGACCATCTCGCGCATTGCCGCTTCGAGCGGCGTCTCGTCACGCTCAACGCGTCCCCCTGGCAAGTTCCACTTGGCGTTGCGTTTGCGAACAAACAATACCTCACCGTCTTTGCGCTAGATCACCGTTGCGCGCAATTTGATGCCTTTGCGTTTGGCTGTAGCAGTGTCCATTGCCTTCATGCGCTGCCCTTTTGTAATTGGCTGGCCTAGATCCGGCAGGTTCCTTTCCGAGATTAGATCGTCCTTGTGTCGGTTAGATGACCAGCATAACGATAGCAACGTTCAGTTATCGGCGCCGAATCGTATAATACCCTGCTCGCGTAGGTCGAACGCCTTTCGACGCCTCAATTGAACTTCATCAGATCATGAGAGCCTTCCGTCAAAGGGAGGACACGTGATGAATCCATCGAGAGAGCTTCATTCCACCGTCATCTGCCTGCAGGCTGGCAAGGTATTGCTTGTGCGAAAGGAGGCCCCAGAGTGGTCTCTCCCTGGCGGCAAAATTGATCCAGGCGAAACTCAACTTGACGCGGCACGTCGTGAGCTACAGGAAGAAACCAGTCTGGAACTCACTGACCCTCAGTTCCTGGGGCATCACGTTCTGCAATCTGAAGAGCATTGGCTGTATCGGATGGCCTTAGCTGATCCTACGATACCCCGGCCTTCGCACGAAATAGTCGAGTGTCGCTGGTTCGCGCCCCATGAGATCTCCCGCATTTTGATAAAACCTACGAACATAGAACTGCTCCGGCGGGAGGGATTTATTGCCGCCAACAGATAGTTTCCCCAATTAGTAGCATTGCCAAAATGAGGGTTCCACCTGCTTTACCGGAACAACGACTCGCCCATTCTCAATAAGAACAGGTTTGAGCGCTGGTCGGGCGAGCCAAAGACTTCGCTGAGCCTATGATTCCGGGCGAGTCGAGCTGTCTCAGGGAGACAGCAAAATGGGCAACAAAGGTTTGCCTCTCGCTCGCAGCCTCCAACCGATAAACATTAGCGTAAATGAAACAACCGTTAGGATGAGGCTTATCCCTAAGCGATCATGTAGTCCTAAAGCCATAACGACTATCAGGGCTAACGCTCCGAAAAGCCCAGCACAGCCCAAAGCAGTCATAAGCCACCCCAAGGTTCGCATCCCAACTCCTCAATGTTGATACTCGAGATCAATTCGACTTGATACGAGACCATACGCATTTGGCAAAGTGCCATCAGCGCGTAGACGCGCCCCTCTCGCGTCTAGAGCTTAAATCGGACATGGATGCAGCTTTTACTATCTTGGCGATCAACCACTACTGCCGCGCTGCCGTAACCGGAATAGCTTTTGACCAATCGCATGCCAAGCCCAGTTCCTGTCGGCTTAGGGTAATGATCAGGAAAGCCGTCGCCCTCATCCCTGACGGTAAGCTGAGCATGATCGCCGACATGCTTGACGATCACGTCGATGGAGCCTTTGCCGTACTTAAGGGAGTTGGTGATCAACTCGTAGATCACTAACCCCAAAGGCGCCATTCTTTCTGGTGGCAGGACGAAGTCGTCAGCCTCCAATTGAATTTGTCGGTCGGCCAAGGCCTTGCCCAGATCACCCAACAGAGCATTCAGGTAATCGCGAGCGCAAACCTCTTGGGCTTCGGCGGCCTGATAAAGCCGCTCGTGAACACTGGCAATGGTCACCACGCGTCCTGCGGCAGTTTCAAGCTGTAACTTCACTGCCGTATCTGGCGTGAGATTGGCCTGAAGTAACAGCAGTGTATTTACCAGGTGAAGGCTATTTTTGACGCGATGGTGGATTTCTTCGAGATATAAGTCGCTCCGGCTTTGCTTTGTGTTCTGTGCATCGATGAGGGAAAGCAGTTGAGCTTCGTACTGGTGCCGCTCAGTGATATCCCGCGATACAGCTATGATCCGTTCCACCTGGCCATCTGAGCCCATGATCGGTGCGACAGTCACGTCCCACCATTTGGGTTCATCGGGAGCGATTGGGCAGTACGATTCGAACCTCATGGTTTCGCCAGCGCTTACTTTAGCTACCGCCTCCCAAACAAGGGATCGCGACTCCTCAGGCCACAAGTCATACCATCGCTGACCTTTAACACTGGTCAGTTGGGTATTCAGGAATGTCAGCCCGGCTTCATTCATGAACTCGATCTCACCGCTCGGGGCCAGGATGTCCACCCAATCAGGGCTTGCGTTCAGAATCGTCTCGGAATAAGGGTCGGGAACTGGAACATCCACGCCTGAAGATATTCTTTCGACAGCCATGGAAATGACGTTCGAGATGCCTTCCAGAAATACCAGATCGCTCTCTACAAAATCGTCCCCGTTGCTGCTGTCGGCTTCCAGTACACCAAACGGACTCAGCACACCCCGGATCGGGACATTGATGGCCCGTTCGATTCCATATTTTTTCAGCAGCTCCGGCGTACGGAAGCGGTTTTCCATACCCAAATGATTAGAGAGTACAGGCCTGTAGGTGGCCAATGCATAGCCAGCGGGACTAGCCACATCGCCGCCCACGGTTGCCTGCCCGATGTCAGAAGCATCCCAGCCAACGCCGTGGGTCAGAACAAACCCTTCCCCGTCCTCTGCTGGCTGGAGCACCTTGGAAAAACGAGTGCTCATCCCTTCAGCGACTACTTCACATGCACGGGTCAGCAACAGATCCAAGTCCGCAGCCTTCAGGGACTCTACGCCAAACTCGACCACGAGCTCATGTTGGCGGTGCAAGCGCGCATGAGTTTTCTTCAAGGCCGCTCGGATTGTTTCGTCCACTGGTAGTTGCTGCATACTCTTCCCTTCCGGGTTAACGGGAAACGCCCAGAATCCTTTCAGGGCGTACAAAGGCGGTTCGCTTACCGCTTTCCTACCATAGCCGCTAATCCATGACGGCGCCTAGCGCACCACTCATCGCCCCGGAGCAACGGCGTAGAGGCCCAGAGCCCTAATGCATATGACCCGCGGGCAAACCCTAGATGCCGAAAACCATCCTCATTGTGGAAGACGACGATCTCCTAAGAGACCTAACTGCCGAGAGCCTCTCGTCACTCTACGCCGTTGCTATGACGTGCTGCGCAAATGCTGACGAGGCGTTGCATTACCTTTGCAATAAAGAAGTCCCTAGCTTGGTGATGACCGATATCCATATGCCTGGAAGCATGGACGGTTTGGGCCTGGCACATGAAATTTGGCGTCGGTGGCCTACCCTGCCAGTGATTCTGACTTCGGGCGACGCCGTAATCGACACCGGTTTGCTGCCCGCTCGGACAGCATTTCTACCCAAACCCTGGGAGATTTCTGATCTCGCCTCGCTGATCAACAAATTAGTAACGCTCCCGCCGCAAGTAGAAGCTTGATTCAAAGAACACTGCTTACCCCTTCCATGCTTCGTATTTGGCAAGCAGCGGTTGAACGCTCAATCCATGTAGCAGAATGCTCAACGCCACCACCGACAAAACCAGGCTGATGCTCTGTGCGGCCAAGGTGGGAAGCAGCCCATGATTGAGGGCATAGAACAGGTAGTAGAAGCTGCCGATACCTCGGATGCCAAACCAACCCAAAAGCCCGCGCTGACGGATATCCAGCATTTCCCGAGCCGGGAAAAGCAGAATGCTTACGGGCCGAATGACAAAGAACAAAGCGCCCGCAACCGGCACTGCCCACCATTCCCAATGTTCAATAAGCACTACCCCGAGCATGGTGACGAGAAACACTTCCAGTGCCCGTTCGATCAAGCTGCCGAATGCCAACATGTCCCCCAACATGAGCCCGCTGCCACCTGCGAATCATCGAGCCCTTCCACATCACCTTTGACAGCCAGCTCCGGCGCGACATGCTGGTGTCCTACCACAGGCTGTACCAGATGTTCTGCAGCTGGATCCTCGGGACTATTTGAGGTCTGAACCTCCGCCTGGCGCAAACCGAGGCCCGCAGCGAACACTGCGAGAAACCCATAAGCTTGAATAGCCTCGGCGCTCACATAAGCAAGCGCGATCAGGGCAAGGGCGAGATAGTCGTTGGGCGACACGGTGCTGTCATCGTTGCGCAACCGCAAGAAAAGCGTGAACTTGCCCAAGCCACGCCCCATCCAGTAACCCAGCAGCAGACCTGCAGTGACTGCCCACAGCATGTCCTTGAGCAACCAGTCTGAGAACCAGGCTTGGCCGGTATCCTGTTGCAGGAACAGGCCGAGGATGACGAAGGGAAAAGCCACTCCATCGTTGAGCCCTGCCTCACCGGACAGGCTGAAACGGACGGGATCATCATCTTGGGCATCAACCACCTGCACCAGGGTTGCCAGCACAGGGTCTGTGGGTGCGAGGATAGCTCCAATCAGAACGGATACTCCCCACCCCAGGCTCAGGCCGTAATGCAACACCAGCGCTACACCACCGATGCAGAGCAACATGACCGGCCCCGCCAGATAGAAAGCGCTCAACCAACTGCGATTGTGTAAGGGCAAGCGCAACTTCAGGCCACTGAAGAACAACGAAAACAACACCGCGACTTCGGTGAGGTGCTCCATCCAGCCACTCGACTTGCTCAAGTCGAGCTGTAGGAAACCCAGGCCCGCTGTTCCCAGAGCCATACCTAAGCCAAGGCACACAACGGACGTTGTAACTGGGATCCAGCGCAGGTATGAGGATGAAAGCGAGAGCAGCAGAAGCACTGCACCCAGCATGGCGAACCAGACGATGAAGGTCATCTGCGCAGAAGCCTTGGGAGAATTTTCGGTTACGTTTTGACTTTCTGGCTTAACACGTCGTTCCGCTGCGCTTACTACAGTCGCCCATCATCGCCGCGAAATGTAAAAAAGATTTCAAATTTCCTCTGCGATCAAACCCATACGTCGCAGTGGAGAAATCGTCATGAAATTCGCCCAGTTCTGCCAATCGCTCGCTAACCACGCCGGTAAACCGAGTACCTTCTTGATCGCCGTGGTACTGATTGCCATATGGGCTGCATCCGGGCCCTGGTTTCACTACAACGATACCTGGCAACTCATCGTTAATACGTCGACCACCATCATCACATTCCTGATAGTTTTCCTGATTCAGAATACCTAAAACCGAGACAACGACATCATTCACGTCAAGCTCGACGAGCTTATCCGTGCTACGAAATCAACAGAGCAGTCGGTGCTTGATCTTGAAGCGCTCGACAATCGAGAGATCCATAAACTTCGCAAGGAATATCAGGCGATGGGCAGCCACTGCGTGACGCCCCACCAACTGCCTAGTGAGCAGCGGGCGGACGATGCAGCTCGAGACAACCTGCAGCGCTAACGAGCGTTATGGTCGGACGATGCGGGCAGAACTCGAGGAACACTTGCAGAGCTGAGCGCCTGGTTAATAGCTTCAGCGAGCTCGTCAATTGACCATGGTTTGAACAGGTAAGTGACAGGTGGTGTGACCTGAGAAGCATCAAGCTGGTAACCAGAGGTCAGGATGGCGGGCAGTCCAGGCCACCTTTCGTGGGCCATGGAGATGAACTCCATGCCTTTGATACTTCCAGGAACACCGTGATCGACAACTATCAACGAACAGTCGCTCTTGAGCCCCATCAGGTGAATCAAGGCGTCTTCGGCGTTATCGAACGCATCGCAGGCAGCGCCCAACTCGATCAGGATTTCCACCAGCAGGGTTTGAAGCGTTGGATCATCTTCCACGACAACTACTGTCTTCCCTGACAGCGACAAACCCTCGATGTCGAGCTTCATCACCCTCTCCAGTCCATAGTTGAATCATCGAGTGTTTCACTCATCTGTCCACTCGTCGATGGAGGCTAAAGGCCACCTTCTGCTCAATGGCCTTCGAACATCGTTAAGTGGAATGGGCGTTCTCTCATGAATATCTCCAATGTCTTGGGGCCTATACCCTCGAAGCTCAATAGCCAGCGCTTGAAGCTTTCACCACCTGGGTCTTCCCGCAGCGCCTCAAGTTGAACCCCCAACTCCGCGTCTACCTTCTTGCCAAGGGCATGCAATCGTCGGGCAGTGGATTCATCGTATCGCGCATACCCAGCCTGCCCGAGCAGCCTCACAAGGGTCGCATGTGTAGCATGCGAAAGCTTTTGCGGCGTATCTAGCCCCTGCTCATCGACAAGTATCCGATACGCCCTCAGGGCGACCGAAGAACGTATGCGCTTGCCCATGAGAAAGCTGGCCAGCAACCATCTGAACACACCACCGACATTCGTAAACTCAATGCCGAGGTCACAGGCAGTTACGGTCTTCAACCTTTGCTACGGCGAGGGTCAGCTGAGCGTGGGTAGGTGCGTTCCTCTTCGAGCGTGCCGTCCGCTTTGTGTATCTTCACAGACGCTGTCTTGCCATCAAAGAAATCTGCAAGGGCACTGACCAGTTCCTGCTTCGTCGCAGCTCGTTTGGACGCCCGTTCGGCACCGGCTTTCTTCAGCTCCCAGCCATCCGATGTCGGGCTAAGGTGGTAGTTGTCCATCGTGTGCTCCTTCCGGCTTAAATGGATTGGCCGTCATCCTCGATGTCTTCATCTGCCTCAGCTGCATCCGTGGCATCAGCATCATTCAAAGGTGGCGACGTGGGCTTTTCCGGATCATTGATGAAGGGTACGTCGCTCGGCCCCTTCTCTTCAGAGCCTTCAGTTTTCGGCTGCATCACAACACCTCCTGAAAAATTGGTCGGCTGCAAAGCACCAAGCATCTTATGAAGCGCCTGAGAATTTGCCGATATCGATAGGTTGTGGAACAAACTCAGGGCCATTGCCGGCAGGTCGCCACTTCACGTTCGCGATGCCGTAGCGCTCTGCCATGGGACGACTGACCAGCTTGATCTTCTGCTGACTGAACCTTGGGATGATGCCAACGCCGGCATCGCAACTGGCCCAGTGCCAGGCCACGAGGTTGTCCATTTTTTCCAAGCGAATAATGAACGTTCGGCTCTCGCCATGGAGTGTGTAATCGATCACGAATAATTGCTGCCCCGCCACGTGCGTATCTCCCTTTGACCCATATTTACTGAGCGGGATGTACGCTTAAAAATTCAATTCAAAAGTCAGACGGCAGACCCTGCGCTCAAATACCGGCCACGCACCAACAGATTGGACTGAAGTCCATTGGTCATCCCTTAGGAACACATACTGCCTCGGCAACCTCCATGGCTATACCAGCATACGGAGGTCGTGGTCATGATTGATCCAACAACAGGCATGAAGGCGGGTGAGCGTTACTCCGTGGAGAACGTCGAACGCGCTCACCAGTTTCCAGGCTTCTTCCTCGATGGAAAATACTACCTCGGCCCCGAGTTACTCACAGCCGTTGGCTGGCTGGAGGGCAAGCGCTTCATTTACGACAACCTCGATGCTGCAGGCGAACCGGTTTTTCCAGGTCGCGCAGCGGGAGACATTGAAAACCTGACCCTCACCTTGGTGGACGGCACAGCGTTGAAGCTGAACCAATTGGACGTCAGCGCCACGGCTGAGGAGGTTGAGCCCGTCGCTCAGTCCAATCCGGACACACCATTGAACCGCAGTTCCGACGCGCTGGAGTCCTCCGAGAATCTGTTCACGCCAACATATAGGTCAGGAAGCATGGAGGGCATCGGCCTAACCCCTAAAGACAAGATACCGCTGTTGCTGAGTGCGGCAGTCATCGGTTTGCTCGCGGGACTTCTCATTTCTCATGCCCAACGTCCACGCCGTTGAGGCGTCGCCTTTGAACTTCGCGCCTGGCCAAAGGCCTTCCCTGTCAGGCTTATCGAAAATGGAGATTCAATGATGAATGCACAACTGAGTGGCAAACGCGTGGCCTTCCTGGTGACTGATGGTTTTGAGCAGATCGAGCTCACCGGGCCTCGTGAGGCTTTGCAGAAAGCTGGTGCCGAGATCGACATCCTCGCTGACAAGGAAGGTACGGTGCGTGGCTGGAATCACGACATGCCTGCCGACGAATTTGCCGTTGATGCAACCTTCGAAAGTGCCCAACTCGATCTCTATGATGCTCTGGTGCTGCCAGGCGGCGTGCAGAACTCTGACACGATCCGCTTGATCCCCGGTGCCCAGAACCTAGTAAAGAGCCACGACGCGGCTGGCAAGCCGCTGGCCGTCATCTGCCACGGAGGTTGGCTGCTGGTGTCCAGTGGCTTAGCCAAAGGCAAGCGCATGACCAGCTACAAGACATTGCAAGACGACATTCGCAATGCGGGTGGCAATTGGGTGGATGAGCAAGTTGTGGTGGACGGCAACCTAATCAGCAGCCGCCAGCCGGACGATATTTCTGCTTTCAACGAACAGTTGATCAAAGCACTGGCAGGCTGAGTCCAGCTTTCTGCTTCGCGCCCTTCGGTGATGCTTCAAGGCGCATGGAGGGCGCGGGTCACGCCAGCTGGATGTAAACCGAATAGGTACCCAGCAAGACCCAGAAACCGAGAAAAATCCAGGGCGTGCGCAGGGAAAACAGCAGCGATTTGCGGTGCCCCGCCTGCGAGGTTTCCGCTTCGCAGAACAACGGCGATTCGTCATAGGCCAACCCCATCATGGGCTCACTGCGCAGTAAATGGCTTTGCTTCAGTTGCCAGTGCTCGATGATCCGGAACGCAGCGCGGATGCCTGGCCAGGCGTTCAGCGAACTCAGCACGCCGAGCAGTGCGAGAAACGCCGGTACCATCACGGTAAACATCTCGCCCCAGCTCTGATTCAGGTTGCCCATCGAAGAAACGAAAGCGATGACCAGGAACGACTGGGCAGCGAGATAGGCATCTGTACGATTGGCCAGGATGGTGGTCTCGTACTGAATTTCGCGTCGATAGAAATCCAGGCGCTCTTTTGGGGTACCGAACATCTTTGCATTCTGCTGATCGATCTCATGTTCGGGCGTGCTGGGGGTGATGATTCGAGGCACTTGACCCTCCGGTTAATGGTGGAGCCTCACACAGAAAGCGCGACACGGGTCAGCGGTAGAGTGAACTGGCCTAATAATTCTGGACACCTCAATCGGGCGCTATGATGGCGCCCAAACCTGAGGTGTTTGGATATGCGTAAATCTTACTCGAATGAGTTCAAGCTGAAGGCTGCTGGCATGGTGCTGGACGAAGGCCTGCCAGTTCCCGAGGTGTGTGCCAGCCTGGATATCGGCCCTACTGCTCTGCGCCGCTGGGTCGACCAATTGCGCCAGGAGCGCCAGGGCGTAACCCCGGTGGGGGCCAAGGCGATTACGGCCGATCAACAAGAAATTCAACGGCTCAAAGCCCTGCTCAAGCAGAAAGATCGGGATATCGAAATCCTAAAAAAGGCCAGTGCTCTCCTGCTTTTGGACGCCAAAGATCACTCGCGTTGATCGATGAGCTGGGTGAGCAGTACGGCGTCAACGAGTGCTGTCGCGTGCTTGGGATCAGCCGCACCCGTCGAAGCGGAGAAGCTGACGGCGTAAACCTTAATCAGTGTCCAGGATTACTTGACCAGTTCAGAGCCGACCAATTCCCGATAATTCAATGGAAATAGAAGGAGTGACCGCCCGTCGTTCAAACCCTGAACTCATCTCAACGTCGGCCCCTCGCTCCGTTCGAACGGTAACAAGCGTTCTCAACTGCAGGAGCCTTCCCCCATGAGCGATTACCCTACTCCTCCATTTCCCTCCCAAGCGCAAAGTGTTCCTGGTTCACAACGCAAGATGGAGCCCTATCCAGATTGTGGTGAGCAGTCGTACACCGGCCACTATCGACTTGAAGGCAAGATGGCACTCATCACCGGCGCAGACAGCGGTATCGGGCGAGCAGTAGCGATTGCTTACGCCCGTGAAGGGGCCGACGTGGCCATCGCTTACCTGGATGAACATGAAGACGCGCAAGAGACCGCGCGCTGGGTTGAGGCTGCTGGCCGGCAGTGCTTGCTACTGCCCGGCGACCTAGCGCAGAAACAGCACTGCTACGACATCGTCGACAAGACCGTGGCGCAGTTCGGTCGTATCGATATTCTGGTCAACAACGCCGCGTTCCAGATGGCTCATGAGAGTCTGGACGAGATTGACGATGATGAATGGGTAAAGACCTTCGATACTAACATCACCGCCATTTTCCGGATTTGCCAGCGCGCGTTGCCCTCGATGCCAAAAGGCGGATCGATCATCAACACCAGCTCGGTCAACTCCGACGATCCATCCCCCAGCCTGCTGGCCTACGCTGCGACCAAGGGCGCGATTGCCAACTTCACCGCTGGCTTGGCCCAACTGCTGGCAAAGAAAGGTATTCGGGTCAATAGCGTGGCTCCTGGCCCTATATGGACGCCCCTGATCCCGGCGACCATGCCCGATGAGGCCGTGAAGAACTTCGGTTCGGGCTACCCCATGGGTCGCCCGGGACAGCCCGTCGAGGTTGCACCGATCTACGTGCTGCTGGGTTCCGACGAGGCCAGCTATATCAGTGGGTCACGCTATGCCGTCACAGGTGGTAAACCGATCCTGTGAAGTAGCTGAAGCTCGCCAATCTGGTGAGCCTTCTACCCGGCCACTTGTACTTCAACGCTTGTGATGCCCATGGTCACGCGCAGTTTTCTGTGCTGTGGAATCATGAGAGGTACCGGTCGAGCCGTCAGGACGATGAGCATCATTGTCCCGCTCTTCCTCACCTTTTGATTCGGGTTGTGAGCTCGGCTTCTCTGAATGCGCTTCTTTATTCATGCTGCCCTCCTACTCTTTTTCACTCAGTGGCAGTAGCACAGACACTCACGGTGCCCGCCCCTTCAAGTAAGGGAAGCCGAATCACCAAGTAAAGTTCAGGCTAGAATTGCAAAGCGGGATGGGCGGGCAGTCGCTGGGAGGAACCAATAGTCGCTGAGATCCGTCCACCGGAGACCTACAAGCGAGTCGAACTTCAAATGGCAACCGACCCCGTGTTGGCCGCGCTCGGCTACCTCAAAGACAACCAGTTGATTTTGACCACCGCAGAGTCATGCACGGCGGGTTGCATGGTGGCAATGTTGGCAGCTGTACCTGGCACGGGCGAAGTGCTGGAAAGCGGCTATGTTGTCTACTCCCCAAGCGCCAAGAAGCGCTTGCTGGGCGTCAGCGCGGAGACTATCGAGCGATACGGACTGACGAGCGAAGCCGTAGCGTGGGAAATGGCGTTGGGCGCCTTGAGGGACAGTGATGCTACCGTGGTCATCGCCACCACCGGCGTAGCTGGGCCGTCACCGGAATCAGGCATACCGCCAGGCACTATGTGTTTCGCCTGGGCGTTTGCTGGTGAACCGGTAGCCGTTTTCACCCGCACTCAGCGCTTCTTCGGCGAGCGCTCTGAGGTCATGCGGCAAGGCGCACTTTTCGGACTTACCCGACTTTCCCACTATCACCAGCGCTGGCTTCGCGGCGAGCGTGCCTGAAGGCATGTGCGTGTGCCGGATGCCCCGATATTGATTGCCAAAGATGCTCCGCTGCCAAACATCGTCGCCATTGAACCGTGATACGTGGCCATGACTCAACCACAAGCAAGTTCTTTCATCTGTCCATGATGAGGTACGCCATGAACGCCATCGATTTACTGATTCAAGACCACAAGCTGGTGAAGAAGCTGCTCGAAGAACTGTCGACCACCACTGAGCGGGCGGTGAAGAAGCGGGGTGAATTACTGCACAAAATCGAGCAGGAGCTGCAGATCCACAAAAGGCTTGAAGAAGAAATCCTCTACCCGGCCATCAAGCAAGCCGGCGGTAAGGAAGAAGCGAAAATGTACTACGAGGCTAAGGAGGAGCACAGAACTGTCGACTCCCTCGTCCTACCCGACCTCCTGCATACCGAAACCGGCACCCTCGAATTCGCCGGGCGGGTCAAGGTCATGAAAGAGTTGCTGGAGCATCACATCGAGGAAGAAGAAAGCGAACTCTTCCCGACGGCCAAGAAGCTACTCAGCAAGAAGATCCTGGAGGAGCTTGGGCAAACCATGGAAACGCAGAAGAAGATGCTGAAGGGTGAGCAGCGCGCGGCCTGATGAAGCGATTACCTGCCAGCTCCGCGACGCTGGCAGGTATCCAGTTGCAGATATCAAACGAGCTGTTGGGGTGAGCTTCATGGAACACTGGATTGGGTTGTTGGAATGGCCTGCCATGCTTATGACAGTGCTCGCAGCGTGGTGCATTGGGTCGGGCCGTCCCAGGAGAAGAAAAATCGGCTTTTGCTGTTTCATCACTAGCAACGTGCTGTGGGCCGTGTGGGGCTGGCAAGCAGGAGCCTGGGCGTTGATTATCCTGCAGTTTTGTCTCTGCGCCATGAATTTGCGAGGGTGGCACAAGAACACGCAACAGGAGGTAAGCAGTTGACTGGATTTGGTAGGCAGATACGGGGAGTTCTGCTCACTTGCTCGCTTCCTTCCTTGGAAGCAAAGTAAGCGGTTTAAGCAGCAGGTTTGAGCACAACCTTCGTCCAACCATCATCGCGGGCATCGAAGTGCTTGTAGGCATCCGGGCCTTCAGCCAGCTTCAGGCGATGAGAAATGATCTGCGAGGGCTTGGCGCGCCCATGATGGATAAGCTCAGCGAGGCGGCGATTGTAGGCCTTCACATTCGCCTGACCTGTACGGATCTGTTGACCCTTGAACCAGAACGCTCCGAAGTCGAAGGCCATCTTGCCCTCCTTCGCCAGTTCGTTTTTCGCCCCAGGATCTTCTGGCACGAACACACCAACCACGCCGATGCCGCCGGTGGCTTTGGTTGAAGCAACCAGGTTGTTCATAGTGAGGTAGTTCGCTTCATGGCCATGCTTGTCGCAGCACTGGTAACCCACGCACTCACAACCTCGGTCGGTGCCTTTGCCGTGGGTCAGGTTCATGATCTCTTCCACTGCTTTTTGCTCGACTGCGTTGATTGGGATTGCCCCGAGCTGCGCGGCGAGTTGCAGGCGATCCGGCTGGTTGTCAATGACGAACACCTGAGATGCGCCTTTGATGATTGCCGAATGAGCCGCCATCAGGCCGACAGGCCCTGCGCCGTAAATCGCAATGCTCTCGCCTGGTAGCAGACCAGCCAGCTCTGTTGCATGCCAACCAGTCGGAAAAATGTCCGAGAGCATGACGTAGTCGTCCTCACGCTCCTCGGCATCTTCCGGCAATACCAAGCAATTGAAATCGGCATACGGGACGCGCAGCAATTCGGCTTGACCGCCTTGATATGGCCCCATCTCTGCGAAACCATAAGCGGCGCCGGCAGCACCAGGATTGGCTGTAAGGCAGAATCCGGTGAGCCCCTTTTCACAGTTTTCGCAGAACCCGCAGCCGATATTGAACGGCAGGCAGACCCTGTCACCGACCTTGACCCGGTCAACCCCCTCACCAACTTCAATTACCTCACCGAGGTTCTCATGGCCAAATACACGTCCAACCTCAAACGAGGTACGGCCTTCGTACATGTGCAAGTCAGAACCGCAGATGTTGGTAGTGGTAATGCGCACCAACACATCCGTTGGCTTCTCGATTTTTGCGTCTGGTACATCCTTAACCGCGACGTCACGTGGGCCGTTGTACACGATTGCTTTCATGCTGAACTCCCAAAATCAGGGGCGGCAGAAATCCGCCCTACTCTGTTCAGGCGAACTGGTGAGCCAGTACGTTCAGCGAGGTGATGGTGGGGTCAGACCGGTGGCGCTAAATGCTGTCGCTCTCACCCCAAGCAACTGATTGACAGCGAATTCCGGAACGCAGTACCGGATGCCTTAGTGGACTCAACATCGATAGAGCCGGCCATGTCGACGGCTAGCGTCAGCGAAGGCTCGTACCGTCCCCGCCGATGCTGCGCAGCCCTCAAGATCCATGTCGACGTCAAATTGCTTTACTACTGAACGGATGTTCAGCTAAAAAGCAGATGCCTGCCACCTACGTGCGGAACTATCACGTGGTTCCACCTCTTATTCACAGGTTGGACTGCCCGCTCTCTGTATCGTGAACGAACTGGAGTGCCTATGCGAAACCCATTGTTCAAAACCCGGATCACTGAAATGCTCGGCATCCGCCACCCCATTCTTTGCGGAGGCATGGGGCCAGGCGTGTCTGACGCGACGTATGTCGCAGCAGTGGTCAACGCGGGAGGAATGGGGTTCATAGTTGCTTCCGCCTACCCTGATTCGGAGCAGTTTCGCGAGGAGCTTCGCAAATGCCGGCAGCTGGCTTCTGGGAAGAGGTTCGGCGTGAACCTTTACATTTCAGGTCAGCCCAATGCTGCAAGTCGCTTGCAGGAGCAGGTGAGAATCCTGGCTGAAGAAGACGTCCTTTGCGTCGAAACCTCCGGTGGGAGCCCCGAGGCAATCCTTCCTGCCCTCCACGAGTGCGGCATCAAAGTGCTGCACAAGGTTTCAGCTGTCCGACATGCCCGGTCAGCCGAACGCTTAGGCGTTGATGCCGTGATTGTTGTTGGCAACGATTCCGGAGGTCATCCAGGAACCTACGGCATCAGCAGCATGGTGCAAGCCCCTCAGGCTTCACGGGAGCTATCCAAACCCCTGGTAATTGGCGGTGGAATGGGAACAGGCAGCCAACTAGCCGCCACCCTCGTGATGGGAGCTGACGCGATCTTGATGGGCACCAGGATGCTGGTATCGGAAGAGCTGTGGATTCACCGCCAGTACAAGGATCTACTGGTGAACAGCGATGGCACGGACAGCGTCATCGTCAAGACCGGCCTACGCCAACATCACCGGGTTTTGAACAACGAAAGCGCGAAAGCCGTGGCTGCCATAGATGCGATGGGCTCCAGCGATTTTGAACACTACCGCCCACATGTCATGGGCACGTTAACCACCCAGGCCTACCTCACGGGTGACAGCAGCATCGGTATGCTCGACTTCGGGCCATCGGCGGTTTTTGCGAATGCAGTACAGCCAGTCGAACAGATACTCGATGACATTCTTGACGATGCGCAGCGTGCAATGCAGCGCTTGAATGGCCTGACCGTGTAAAACCTCATGTGTTGGTGACCACTATCTCGCAAGCTTCGGTGCGAGAAAAATATTCCTAGGCCGGCCAGTAACAGGCGAATAGATAAACGCATGATAACCTCGGGCCATGTTTAACCGAGTAGCGCCCTACTTGAGCAATCCACCCGTTTCTGGCTACTACGAAAATCTTCTGAAAGCTCCTTTCTTCTCTGCCGACCCCATCGGTCGCCGGCAGAGACAGCGCTGGCAACTGATCGTTGATGACATCCACCACAGCAGAAGCGTGAGTCTTCGGCGTTCTTAGCTTTGCAATGAGCGTCCAATTAGTGCAAAAAAGCAGTCGTGGTTGCCTGGATGCTTTGGAAAGCCAATGCGACAGATCCGCTCTTTGCTCGGGCGCGCCATTCGGACTGACAAAAATCCAAGCTAGGCCAGTAGTTTTGGAACGACTGGTAATCCAACGAAAGCGCACTCTTCCTGGCCTGATCGTCCACTGCATGCCAGGCCGCACTCATCCGGCTCTCCCAGCTCTCTGCTGCTAACAACAGCCCAATGACTTCGTCCGTCCACCCTTCACCACCGAAAATTTCTCGGGCAACGCCAAGAGCTGAATGTTCGAGCTCTGGATTTAGATGAGCGATGTAATCAAGCATATGGTAAAGAAGTCCTATAGCCTGAAATTTAGAGAGTTCCTCACTATCGTGCTTCTCTATGCTATGCCGGACATTCAAGCGCCCTCCGACAATCTCGATGAAAATATTCAGCTTTACTGTGATACTCAATGTTGAACTGAGCTAACCTCAGCTCTTCCAACACTGACATTACCCACACTTGCAAACGTCCCCCTGTCAAACCTCAACGGTGAAATCCGGCAAGAATGCGGTGCGCTCTCCTGGGTATCCACGCGGGTTTGAAATGACCCGGCAGCCCGAGACGATTGTGTCGACTGCATGATGCGTATGGCCGAATATCCAGACGTCAGCCTGGGCAACAAGGTCATGCCACTCATTAAAGTAGGCTGCACCTAGGTGACCTTGAGGCCATCACCCGCGACCTCTCGGATCGGACAGTGATGTGTAATCACCACGGTCTTTCCTTGAAAATCCTTTGCGAGCTCGGACATCAGAAAAACACGAGTGGTGATGTTTCGGGCGATGAGGTCAGCAGGACGAAGTTTGCTGTATCCCTCTCCGATCCGGATACGCTTAAAGTCGTTCATCCACTCGGCGCACTCCCTCATCGCGGCCCTGTAGTCTCCGGTCGCAGTGAAGTCTGTCCACGCTGTTGCTACCAAAAACCTAATGTCGCCGATGACTAGGCACTGGTTCTCTAGGACATGAACATGTTTTGCAGCGGCATCACGCATCTTGGTAAGTGTTCGATCTATGTGGCCTTTGTAGAACTCATGGTTGCCACTGGCGTAGATCACTGGACAGGTGAAGGTGTCGTTGGCCCAGACCACTCCACGACTACGCACCGAGATGTCGCCTGCTAGAACAACCAAATCGCAATCCGTCGCGGGAGGTTCGAAGTCAGCGAACTCGAGATGCAGATCTGAGTAAATCAAAATTTTCATCGAGTCAGCAGCGTCCTGTCCGAGGGCTAATCGTGTCTCCGGAGCCTCCATGGAGACCCAGCTACTGATAGTTACTTGAAGGTTTTGCGAAAGCACTTAGCAACAGCAGCAGTGTTACCATTGAAACCTGATCACGCCTGTTCAACACCGCTCAACCGACTTGAGAAGTATGCGGAGCCCATCACGCAAATAGCGATCTTCCTGGGCACGCTCAGGCTGGGACAGTAATTGACGGGCATGTCTGATTAGCGCCTCGAGGCTCTTGGCACTGAGCTCCAGCTCAATCAACACGGGCGGATCACTTGTGAGTTCGCAAACCTGCTCGAAGAAGATAGGGATCACACGGGTCTCATTAAAGCCGCCAGGCTTTGGAGCCCCCAGCAAATATCCATAGCAAACATTGCCGTGGATGACCACCACCATCAACAATTTGTTAGATTCGCGGCTCCTTTCCATGACCCACGCCTCCAAAAATCGTGGCGAGTCAGTCACATTGGCAACAAAGGCGTTCAGTCCCTCCATCGATTTAGGCCATGTTTTATCTACCCACTTAACATCATCAGAGACTGGGACTAGCAAACAGCTCCCTCCCCTCAAGGTTAGATTTTCACCCATGTGGCAGGAGCTAACGTGGGGCGGGTCGATATCACCTAACGGTACGATAAACAGCGCGCAGTTCATTTGTTTACCGCCAGAAAAACTGACCGCAATTCGAACCTCCATTGGCCCATCAATCTGGGGAAGCTCAACGCGAGGACTGGCAATTTCGGACGTTGCGTCTACCGCCCGATGCCGAAGACAAAACCGAGCCCATTCATCACTTCTGACCTCAGCGTCGATATCGCCGGAACCGGTGCCCAAGCTAGCTACCGTCGAGGGGTTCACAGTGGTAGATAACTCGTTTTGCAAATCAGAGGAGTCCAAACCTTTCATGATATTCGGATGGCCTCGCCTAAGTAGTTCCGATGGTAAAAAGCATCACTTCACGGCTGGGTGTACCTGTAGCTTGGAACCAACCAGATCTAGTAGATCTACTAGATCTACAGCATCGGTCACATTAACAGGCATATCCCTGATCAATCCGGTCGAGCGAAGCCTTCACTCTCCGATATCCAGCCTCATTGCATGCGCACTCCAGTGCAGCTACCCCCCCAAGTGCGATGTGATGCCGAGCCAACCAGGCATCGGCCTTGGCTTTGCTGCCAAACACCTGCTCGGCCTGACGTCGAATCAGCTCCTCAAAATTCGTTTCCGTTTTCATAGTTCCTTCGCCTTATGATCATGTCTATCGGGCGAATGGCACATTGGCTACGTTCATGCATTTTCCAAGGCTTGTAGTGCAGGAAGGCTCACATGTTTTCTTGTCCCTGGCCCGGCTAAGATGTAACTCGTGTGCATGCTTTCAAAAGTGCAACCATCTAGTATACGCTGGAAGCTAGAGCGAATTGCACCTACTCGGGAGCCTCGAACTCTACTGTCGTACACCACAGTATTGGCAAAAACCACCGTTGGCTGTAGGCCCATAGCATTGAGATCATCTTCAACATCGCTAGGCACCATGATGTCGAGTAGGAGCCAATCCCGGACAACATAAAATGGTCGGCCCTTATTATTTGTCCATGCCGTATCCACAATCACGTCATCTGGTTGGCCATCCCCTTCCAGGGGAAAGCTGTATCCGTATAAAAAGTCTGCTACCAACGCTGCTTCCACTGTACCTACCTGTTTCGTCTTAGCGCGCTACATCTTGCATCGCTTCGTTGCGGGATATGCCGGCCTTAGTGAAGGGCGCCCTCGAACTGAGGGCTTCCGCCTTCCAGCGCCCAGTCGCAAACGACATAGACGCTTCCATTTCTCGTCTCAAACAGATGGTACGCACCATGCTCTAGGCGCCGTCCCAATGGAGACGTTCGGATTGTCGAACCATCTCGGAACCGGCCGCGGCTCTCGCGATACACAATGCCCACCAGACAATTGATTGAATGGTCGTAGAAAGCGCAGCAGAGGAACCCCGTGATAGCGATGCCAAAATTTATGGCCATCGCCCGCTCCACAGTGGCAGGCACTGATCCCGGGGCTGTTTCTATTGGTGACTGCTGGCTAGCCAACAGCTCAAAATCGCTGGATTTCACGGTGCACCCTTGGGAGTTAGCCGTATATTGAAAGGGTTATCGGACACCAGCCTTCCAGCATTCTGTGCAAAGACAAGCGCCAAGCAGGTGGCTGACTAACCAGCCAAATCCCACAACGATGAATATATACATTTGAGCGAGAGCACGCAAACGCGGCATACCGTCCACTTTTATCAGGGCGGATGAAATGGGCCTGCGTGAAGCCTATGCAGCGGTTCTGCAGCTGCTGAGAGAGCAGCAGCAGCTGTCTCAATACGATGTCGCCGGCGGGGTGACCCAGTCGCAGGTCAGCCGCTTAGAGGGCCGCCAATCCAATCCCACACTGGAAACGAATCGAGCGCTCGCCAAGTCCTTGAGCGTGCACCCGTTGACCTTCTTGGCGCTCGTACATGCGTCAGATGAGCAGAAGACGCCTAAGGACATCCTCAATCTGATGCTAGAAGAACTCAAGGTTATGGAGCTTCTTGACGCCCCTCTTCCCGTGGCACCGGCAAAAAAAGCGCATCCCCGCACTCGCAGCGCCGAGGAAAACCTGAAGAAAGTGCGCGAGCTGAAGTCTGAAGGTAAGACCCAGGCTGAGGTGATAAAGCTGTTGGGCATACCTCGTTCCAGTGTCAGCCGCTACTGGCGCAAGGAATGATGTCTTTATCCAGTGTGTGGTGCGCATTGATGCCAGCTTCAAAATCAATGCTTCGGCGCTAGGTCGACCAGAGATCACTACTGATCGGCCATCCGACCCTTTCTCAGAAAATTGAAAAGTGGTCGTCTGCTCGATTCGCTCTATCGTGTGGATGAATGAGCCTCCCGATTGACCGCTTGTGTGTGTTCGCATACGTGCCTCCTGCCATCTGCGAGCCTTCATGGAATAAGGTGCAGCGGACGGACACGTGGACACCCAACGATCGGAGTGCTGACAGGGAAATCGATGGTTTAGTAAAGATCCCCTGCTCAATGCTGACCGGGCTTACCCCTTCTTCTGAAGGTTTCGACGGGACGTTTTCTTTCGGCATCGGGTTTGGCTGTGGCTTTATTTCAGGCTGAGGCGCCGGCTCTCGCTGCGGCGTAATTCCGGGCCGAGAGGCAGGGGCTGGTTGAGAATACATTTGAGTCTGAGTCGCAGTGTAGTTGGCAGACGGCTGCGGGGCTGTTGAAACTGCTGGAGCTGCTGGAGCTGCTGGAGCTTGGGGCGGGGAAACTACAGACGTCGACGATGAGGGTGCAGGGGCGCTGTAGGTAAAGGCGTAAATGGAAATACCCAGGCCCGCGACACCAAGCATCGCAATACCTCGACGACTCACCTTATAGAAGAGCCCTTCGGCTTGCTCAATGGGATCCCCTACCATTTTCTTGAATTCGGCTTCAGACAAAAAGCGATACAGCTTTGGCTGCCAGTCTTTGCGTAACTTGCGCTGGATGTTGATGAACTTACGGCCTGACATCACGTTCAGTACCGTGTAACCAAATGCGACCGCCATGACGATCGAGATCAGGTACGGGTTGATCTGCAATGTGAGCCTCGCGGCGATCAGGCCCAGGCCAACGGTCAGCGCCGTGGAGATCGCTGCGATTGCCTGCCGGGTCGCGTCTGTGGCCTTCGACGTTTCCTCCGTCACGGCCTTACGAAGATCTGTCAGGGATTTCAGGGTGTCCTTGGTGATTTCCGAGACCGCCATCTGATAAGCGATTCTCGCGCAATCCAAGGCAGCGGCCAGGTTCTCCCTGAAGTACTCCGGTACCTCCCCGTCCGCCCGACCGGAACGCGCGATTTCGGCGGACAATAGGATGTGCTTCACCTCTGCTTCCCGCGCGTTATCGAACACCCATGCCGCTGCTTCCTGGACAACCTCGAAGTCTTTAAGCGAGATGGGAGCATGACCCTCTACCGCCTCTGGGATCGCAAGGTTGAGCTTGGGCGGCCCCTTGAAGGTGAGCTTGCTACCACTGGTGTCGATTTCATTCGCAAAACAACGGCTCAGGGCACCGAATGCCTGACCTGCCCAGAGCATGTGTAAAGGGTCAGCTTCATCGAGATGGTGTCCTTCTGCGAGCAACCAAAGCCGCACATCCTCCGGTACTTTGCGAAGGGTCGCTGATTCTTTCACCAGGAGCCGAGGTGACTTGGTCGCCTGTGATTCGGAGTAATCGCCCCCTTCACCCCAACCACAATATGCCCTCGCTCTGGTATTGAAAGGCTGAGTCAGGCCAAGCAGGTGCCAACGTGCAGCTGAGTGCCCATTGACCAGGAACGCCTTGAAGCCTACTTCCGTCGCCACATAGAGGGCCTGTTCTTGGACATGGTCTTCCGGAAGTGGCTTCTCCAGCTCAACGCGGAACGGCCCAAAATCTTCATCCTCATCATCGACGTCAGTTTCGCTGCTCGCGCAGTCGTAGATCGTGAATGACCAGGCAGCAGCGACAGCGGCTTTCTTGATCGACCGAGCAGTTTCCGCTGATAGGTCGGAAATGATGAGGGTCAGGTTGCCCTCTGTGATTAGCGCCTGACGCTTGCGCGATAGCTCGTTAAGCAGGCTGGCCAGGCTTTGGTGTGACAACGCTGTCCTCCTTGACTCGGTCTGTATCGACGATGATTTGTTTCTTATCTCCGTCGAGCTGTATCACCTGGACGTTGGGGTTTTCCTTCCGATCGGGGAAGAGAATCGTGACGCCCTCAGCCGTGACGATCTTGCGCATGTAGGGCTGACGGAGGATCCGGCGATCAGGCTTGAAGCTCAGCTCGTGCAGCTTGCTTTTCCTGACACGACTACGCGTCTCACGCTCCAGACGGTTGGCGATTTTCTCATCCTCAGGATGCCCCGCTGCCAGCATCACTGCCTCAACGATCGCCTCTTCATCAATGCGCCGGCGAGTGCCCAGGTTGGCTTGGGCCCGCTGCAGCGCCTTGGCTATATCCTGACCGGGCAGGTGCTCAATGCAAGTCTGCAGTGCCGCCTTGAGGACTTTGCGGGTAATCTCGCTCAGCTCGGTGTCCGAGACTGCCCTGCTCACAGCCAAGAAATCGGCGAAGTAGTCGGCAAGATCCACCCCTTGCTTGGTGCGATCGGTGGCCGAAATGTTCTGGTCGGCAACCCCGCTGATCACCCGAATCAGCGCCGTTTTTTGAATGGCCTTCTTCTCGTCCACCAAGGCATTCACGATACGCCGCAGCTTCGTTCCTGGAGCACCATCATTCTGCTCCAACGCAAGCTTGTAGTCGTACTTGATCAGGCTGTAGATCTTCACATCCGGGTCTGCGACCGACAGCTCGAACATCAACAGAACGCCATCAGCACTGCCACCCACGTGCGCACGGTTGAAACTGGCGGCTAGGGCCTGAGCGCCGGCCACGAAGGACGTGTCCTCACTTGCGATCGCCTCGACCTCGTTACGGGTCACCGATACCGCTTTGAACATGAACACCGGCGCGGTGGCCATGTCCACGATCTTGCCGATGAAGAACGCTTCCTCCTCCAGAACCCGCTCTGGCATGGCCGCGAAGTCTTTGGTACCCACGACATGCAAGATCATCCGTGTGATCTTGAGTGAATCAATCTCTTCGTCCGAAAAAAAGCTCATGCCATCTCCATGGAATCTGCCCCCTCCTGACCAAGAAGAGGAACCACCCGCCTCGACATGCGCCCAGGCGACAATTACGCATCAATTGCAGCCTGCAGGGCCGATGGCCACTTCCGCGTAGGGCTGGATGTGATGCTGTGGCCGGAGCATATCCGGAAAGGATGGCCAGCAGCCAGCACGCCACGCTGCATGACGCATTGGCCATTAGGAGTACATGAGCATTCCGTAGAAGCGACGCCGGCCTGCATTTCAGTTTGACACCCTCTCTAGGCGTCAGACCTTACACAGAAGAGTACATTTGTACTCTATCTGGTATTCAGCGGCTGAATCTGAGTCCGTGCCCTTCATCCGGCATTTCACAAAATGCTTAGCCCGTTAGGTGGAACCAGTTCCACCGGTGATACTGGCACGGTAGAATCACTCGCGGAGGGGTGGGCTCTTCCTCTCGCGCAAGCGAGGGCGGTTCTGATAATAAACAGTTTCGGCTGTTGGGCTTCGGCCCGCTGATCCCATTAGGGATGTCCAACGGTACTCAAATCCTCCCACCCCTTCTCCCCTTTTCTATGGAGAGATGTGCGTGAAAAAGGACAACGTCTGGTTCACTTACAAGGCGCGAATTCAGGCTCATAAACGCCTAGAGTGGCTGGACTTTCACTCACAGCTCTTGCTGGTTTGGTATGCGATTCTAAGCACGGCCCTGGGGGTGCTAACCATACGACACAGCACAGTGCTGGGCACCGACACTGATGTCATGGCGACCATTCTATCCGTCGCGCTGCTGGGCATCTCACTCGCGGTAGCGAATCGGGATTTCCGAGGTCGTGCGATGCTGATGCGTACGAATTATCTGGAGCTGCAGAAGCTTCATCGTGATTTGCCCAACGACTCATCTGAACCTGACGCCCCGAAGCCCACACCTGCGCAGGTAAACCGCTATGACGAATTGCTCGCTGAGTCCGAAAATCATCGAGAGATCGACGATCGCATAGCGCGGGTGTTCGCAACTGGGCTTACCAGTCGAGTTCCAACGGGTTTCGAGTACTTCAATGCAGTGTTCTGGCTGACGATGCGCTTTTTGATCACCACGATGCTTTATGCACTGCCTGTGGTAGTCGGGCTTTACTCGTTTTGGAACAAGCCATGAGCGCGGCCCTGAGTTTCAAAAAGCGCTTCAGCCGTGAGCACCTTTTGGAAATCTACACCGAGAAAATCAAGCAATCTGGTGCAATCGGGCTCGACCGCATGCGCCCGGCTAACCTCAACAAGATTCTGAGTGCGGAAATCGACCACATTCACGAAAAGGTTCACCAGGGTGAGTACCGCTTCACCGCCTACAAGGAAAAACTGATACTCAAAGGGGCATCATCTCTTCCCAGGCAGCTATCCATCCCCACAGCCCGAGACCGTATCGTCCTGCGCGCGCTCTGCAATTGCCTCTCTGACGTGTTCCCCCTTGCGAAACTCACACTCCCTCAGACCGTCATCGACTCGCTGAAAAAAGCGCTCGACTCAGGCGCTTACGCTGAATACGCCAAAATCGATCTGAAAACGTTCTATCCATCCATTCCCCATGACCTTGTAGCCTCGGCAACAAAGAAAAAGATCAGAAAACCAGAGCTTCGCAAGCTGATCAGCAGTGCCCTCACCACGCCCACTGTGCCTGAATCCAGGGGAGGTAAAGGTGCTGATCGCCCTACTATTGGCGTACCGCAGGGCCTGGCAATCTCCAACGTACTTGCAGAGATTGCCTTGCAAAGCATTGATGCCACCTTTGGATCAAGGCCAGGTATTTGGTACAAGCGCTACGTGGATGACATCCTGATCCTCGCGCCCGCAGGCTTGGCGCGCTCAACGGCAAACGAGCTGATTACCCAGCTAAAGGGGTTGAAACTCAACCCTCATGACTTTGGGCCCGACTCGAAGTCTAAAGTCGCACCACTGAGTGATCCCTTCAGCTTCTTGGGTTACCTGATTGAGAACGACAACGTACTCATTCGCCACGAGAGTATTCTGAGGTTCGAGGCATCGGTGGCCAAGATCTTCACCGCTTATCGCCACAAATTGCTGACCGCCCGTAGCGTGGCAGATAAAGAGCGTGCGCTTGCCTATTGTCAATGGAAGCTCAACCTCAGGATCACCGGTTGCATTTTCAAGGGGAAGCGGCTCGGCTGGGCAGCCTACTTTTCGCAGATCACCACGACTGCACAACTACGCTCCGTGAATCACACCATCAGGAAGCTGACCGATCGATTCTGTCCCGGCGGCGAGATTCGCCCAAAGTCGCTGATCAAGACTTATTACGAGCTTCAACGAGGCATGAAGGCAGGTGATGGATACATTCCAAACCTTGACGCCCTCACGGTGCCCCAGAAGCGCGAGAAGCTCGCTATGTGGCTTGGCGCAGAAGCAGCAAAATTGAGTGATTCAGAGGTCGAACGCCGCTTTGAGATCAAAGCCAGCAAAGCGGTGCGGGAGCTGGAGGAAGATATCGCACAAACCTCCTGAAGCTGGAGTTTGGGCCCAGATCAATTCCTACTCTGAATTTGCCGTGGCTAGCAGCCACCCGCGCAGTGGCTTGATGCTCCATGGCAAATAATTCAGGTTACGGGCTTAGTGAACAAACTGGTGCAAGGCGGTCAAACCATCGACTGCATAATTTAATATATGGATATCATCAATGACAATATTTGAGGCGGCAAACGTAGAAGAAGCAGTTGCGCTTGCTGAGAGTTTCAAAGCCGAAGGACGCTACGATTGGTTTCGAGGACAGCTCCGCGAGTGGACGCCAAGTTCGTCACTGGAGCGCAAAGTACTTCACGACCCGGCCGCTAAACCTCAGCTCAATGAGAAGCTGATCAGGTTCACGAACTGGGTGATCGAACAGCCAGCTCTCGCTTATCTTGCGGAAGAAGAGCACGTCGATTCTCTATTCGCTGTACTCCAACATTATGGATTCCCTACAAACTATATCGATTTTAGCACCGAACCTACAATTGCAGGATTTTTTGCATCTGACACTCAATCTCAGCCCGAAGAACCTGGCAACTGCGTTATCTACTGTCTAAATACTTCAGACCTTAAAGAATTTTATGGTCATCTGCCCCCTTCGATTGAAGGGATAGAGTTTATTGCAGAGCCAGTGACGGTTAACGTCCCTAATCTTTGGAGACTGGAGTCCCAGCACGGTCACTTCTTGTTCGCGAACCATCCCTGGTATCAGATTTACGACATGGATAGAATCGTATTCCCTTGGAGTGGTGCTCCAGCCTTCCCATCGCGTGAACAGATATATCCTTCACACAAGAGCGCTTTGGAGCAATCACTCGACACGTATTTCTTCAACGAGCGACGCATAGAGAACAATGCCTTGCTCCGTGCCATGGCAGAGGAACAAGGAAAGCAAAGCCTGTTCCGCAACATCTATGTCGAAACGCCCGAAACCTATGAGTCAGACTCATTTATCGCCCCGCTGAGCCCCACCCCGCAATGGAGCGACGAGACACTTGAACTATGGCGAGTCAATCCGAACGAACAATTTTATTCGACTGTTGGCCGCCATATGCCTTTGCCCCTTCGCAGAGAGGCCACAGCCCCCAGTCTTGCCGATCAGGTGAAACATTCGATAAGAGGGGCACTTAACACACAACGAAGGCTTCGAGCCCAAGCAGTAGAGTGGGTCTTTACCGGACTTCCCGAGGAAGTCGACGAGGCGTTGCTGAGTTCTACGACTCGTCAAGCATGGAACGGTATGCGAAATCTCCCCTATACGAATGAAGACATCGCCTGCGCCATTTCTACTTTGATTACCCTGTGCTCAACTCCAGATCATTATTCGCCTGTAGGCTATAAAGTTGACAAGGCATTCCAAGAATGGATTCCGGACGCCATCTATGTCGAATTTGGTTACCACGGCGACTCTTACTCCAGAGCTTACTGCTCAGCTAGTCAGTTGTTTAACGCATTAGATCCGGCATGGATTTCAAGCCTTAAAGATCCCGAATCAGTGATCTCGATGACACATGCATTCCAGAAAACTCATGACCCTCGCCTTATGTTCGACTTCGGCCAGCTGTCGAGAATTTTCGCTCGCGAAATTATTCCATCACAGCTTGCAATGAAGCGATCGCTAGTTCTGTACAACCCGGCAGACCTTGTAGTTCTTAATATTTCATAACGTAATGGCGATTCAAAAGCCGTCCCATTGAGGTGACAGTTATAGAGAAGTAAGGCCTCTGGCGCCACCTACCGTTGATGCCGTATACACAGTATTCGGGAAATGAAACTTGTGCAGAGCAGCTCGAATCGCTGAACCGTTATGGAGGCCTTTCTTTTTCAGTCCTTCAATTGTGGGTTAATCATGGAACTGCCCCGTCCCATTTGGCCCAACTCATCTTCGCGAGGGATGTTGGCTTGTAGTTACGCCTGGCTTGGACGTACAGAGGGCTCGTAAGCGCCCTTCCTAGACCGAAAAAGTTAGATGCATGCCAGCTCTGTGTTCCCCATACCTTAGAAACTCCGTCATGCCAGCTCTGCCCGTTGGGCGGTCGCCCGCTGCAGCGTATCAAGGTCAAACAGCCCTCTCGTTGTTTTTGCTGAGGTGTCAGTTGAGTGATGCTGGAGATCTGGCGGGCTAAGCTGTCAATCTTTCTGTCATGACGGAAATTTCCATAGCTCTTAGTGTCAATCTAAGGGGCAGCTGCGTAGTCAACTGTCAATCTTGAGCGCGGAGTCATGCTGTCAATCAAAATCATCAATTTCTTTTCTTTAAGGCCTCTAATATGGAGCTTGGCAGAGGTGTCAATGGCCATGGTCAAATCCACTGTGTGTTACCACGACCTGGCCGAGCGCCAGTCTACGGGTGTTATTGAATTCCTCAAGGTGCAGCAAGTGGCCGCAGTGATCGTCGGCGGCTTGGCCCTGGACTATTGCGTCAAGACCACCGCCCGCCAGTTGCGCCAGGCCGGTTTCCAGGTGCTGCTGTACTTGCCGGCCTGCCGCGCCCTCACCCAGGCAGGCGCCATTGCCGCATGCGGCGCCCTGGCTGCCGAGGGCGTGATCCTGTGTGGCGACGAGGCAGCGCTCGATCACCAGCTCGCGCTGATCAAACAAGCCCATCCCTGAACCCGAGACCTTGCCCAGCCTATTAGCCAAGCGGCTTTTACGACGCAACACGTCCAGTGATTAGTACTTTCGTGCACCCCGTCCGGTAATGCAAAAGTAGAGGGAGCAACTGGATTTCCACCAGCGTCGGAATTGAACACAGCTTTTCTGTGTGAATTTCTCGAGGTGCACGATCATGGCTAATGACCAAGGTAAAGGCGGACAACAAGGCGGCAACCCTCAACAAACTCCGGAGCACGTCACCAACGACCCCGGCCAGAAAGGAGGCCAGATGCCGGATGATCAATGGAAAGAGGATCAGCAGCGTTCGGGTGGAGGGGCACAACGCGGCGCAACGGGTGGCCATGGCGCTGGCAGCAAGTCGGACAACGAGCATGAGCAAGGCATGGACCGCCAGCCGGAACTCGATGAAGACGACGACGCCGGCAAGCGCGACGAAAACCGTTGATTGCAGGTGGCCAGGGCAAGGGACTGCCCTGTTACACCCCACATAATTCGATGAACCGCGCCGCCGCCCGCGAGGGGGTCGCGGCATGCGGCAACAGGATCGAAAAGTGCCTGACCAACGGTTCAGGCGCAATGTGCAAGCGCCTGAGCGCGCCGTCCTCATGCCTGATCGACATCGCCGACACGAAACCGATGCCCATCCCCGCCCGTACCGCCTCCTTCACCCCTTCGACCCCGGCAATTTCCAACGACACACGCATCGCCACGCCACGGCGGGCGAACGCCCGTTCGATGATCTGCCTCACCCCCGAACCACTCTCGCGCAGCACCAAGGGGTAGTTGCCAAGTGCCTCCAGTGTCTGGTGTTGGTTGTCCAGCAGGGGATGACCGCTGGGCACGATGGCAACGATCTCGTCCTCTCGCCACGGGGTCACACCCGTCCCCAGTGGTAATTCCTGCCCCGGCGGGCCTTCGATCAGGGCGATGTCGACATTACCCAGGCTGGCGACGATCTCTGCCGTATTGCCGTGGGAAGTGGTCACCAGGATGTCCGGGTAGCGCGCATGGAAATCGGCAATCAGGTAGGGCAGCAGGTAACTGGCCGGTGTGGTGCTGGCGCCGATGCGCAAAGTGCCGCGCTCCAGACCGCGCATGGCCTCGCGCAGGGCCTGGGCCTGGCGGAAAGTCTCGCGCAGGCGCTCGGCATGGGCCAGCAGCTGCTCACCGGCAGCGGTCAGCCGCACGCCACGGCCAGCGCGCTGGTAGAGCGGTTCGCCGAAGGCTTCCTGCAGCAGCTTGAGCTGGCCGGACACTGCCGGCTGCGACAGATGCAGGGCCTGGGCCGCATGGCTGATGTTGCCGTGCTCGGCGACCGTGGCGAAGGTTATCAGTTGTTCCGGGGTCATGATTTAAAAATATCAGCTAAACGGATATTTCACATCTTAAATTACGATTTTTTATAAGCTTATAACCGGATTAACGTAAGCCATGTCGAAACATGTCCCGGAGGACTCACATGGCCACGGTTCCGTCCAACCCCGCTTTTGCGCCCACCCTCTCTACCCGAGGGCAGCTCAATGGCATTCTGTTCGTCGCGTTGTTCGCCATTGCCGTCACCCAGCTGGCGTCATTGCCAGCCATTGCCAACTTGGGCATCAGCCCCTTGATCGTCGGTATCGTTGCCGGCGCCTTCTACGGGAACGTGCTGCGCGATGGCGTACCGGCCAGTTGGGCGGTGGGCATCAACTTCTCTGCGCGCAAGCTGCTGCGCATTGCCGTGGCCTTCTTCGGCCTGCGTGTGAGCCTGCAGGAAATTGCCGAAGTCGGCTGGTCGGGGCTGACGGTGTCGCTGCTTGTGGTGGGCAGCACCTTGCTGATCGGCCTGTGGGTTGGCATGAAACTGTTCAAGCTGGACCGCGACACCGCGCTGCTGACCGCCGCCGGCAGTGCCATCTGCGGCGCCGCTGCAGTGCTCGCCTTCGAATCGGCGCTGCGCAGTGCGCCGCACAAGAGCGCCATGGCGGTGGGCAGCGTGGTGCTGTTCGGCACCCTGTCGATGTTCATCTTTCCGCTGGCGATCAATGCCGGCTGGCTGCCGCTGGATACCATCAGCGCCGGCCTTTTCCTCGGCGGAACCGTGCATGAAGTGGCCCAGGTGGTAGGCGCGGCCAGCAACATCAGCCCCGAGGCCACGCACATCGCCACCATCGTCAAGATGACCCGGGTGATGCTGCTGGTGCCGGTATTGCTGGTGGTCGGTGTGTGGATCAGCCGCTCCCACCAGCCGGGCCAGGGCCACGGCAAAGGCCGCATCGCCCTGCCCTGGTTCGCCTTCGGCTTCCTGGGCCTGGTGCTGGTGAACTCGCTGCAGATTTTGCCGGGTAACGTGACCCAGGTAATCAACAGCCTCGACACCTTCGCGCTGACCATGGCCATGACCGCATTGGGCATGGAAACCCGCTACAGCCAGATCCGCCAGGCCGGGCCACGGGCACTGGCTACCGGGGCGATTCTCAACCTCTGGCTGCTGGGTGGCGGGCTGGCAATTACGCTGGGTGTGCAAAAGCTGTTCGCATGACTTAAGGTGGAGGCAGAGAAGGATGTTTTACCTGCACAGGAAAGACTTAGATGCCCCAACGCCATGTCATCAATGCATCCGTCAGCCCCAAAGGCAGCCTGGAGACGCTGTCGCAACGTGAAGTCCAGCAACTGAGCGAAGTCGGTACCGGTAGCCTCTACACCCTGTTCCGCCAGTGCGCCCTTGCCATCCTCAACACCGGCGCCCATGTCGACAATGCCAAAACCATCCTCGAAGCCTACAAGGACTTCGAGGTGCGCATCCACCAACAAGACCGGGGCGTGCGCCTGGAGCTGCTGAATGCTCCAGCGGACGCCTTCGTCGATGGCGAAATGATCGCCAGCACCCGTGAAATGCTGTTCAGCGCCCTGCGCGACATCGTCTACACCGAAAGCGAGCTGGCCAGCCAGCGCATCGACCTGGAAAGCTCCCAGGGCATCACCGACTATGTCTTCCACCTGCTGCGCAACGCCCGCACCCTGCGCCCGGGCGTGGAGCCGAAGATGGTGGTGTGCTGGGGCGGTCACTCGATCAGCACCGAGGAATACCAGTACACCAAGAAGGTCGGCCACGAGTTGGGCCTGCGCAAGCTGGACGTCTGCACCGGGTGCGGCCCGGGCGTGATGAAAGGCCCGATGAAGGGCGCGACCATCGCTCACGCCAAGCAGCGCATGCACGGCAGCCGCTACCTGGGCCTGACCGAACCCGGCATCATCGCCGCCGAGGCGCCCAACCCCATCGTCAACGAACTGGTGATCCTGCCGGACATCGAGAAGCGCCTGGAAGCCTTTGTGCGTGTCGGCCACGGCATCATCATCTTCCCCGGCGGCGCCGGTACTGCCGAGGAGTTCCTCTACCTGCTTGGCATCCTGATGCACCCGGACAACCACGACCTGCCCTTCCCCGTGGTACTCACCGGGCCGCGCAGCGCCGAGCCGTTCCTGCTGCAACTGCATGCCTTCGTCGGCGCCACCCTGGGCGAAGCGGCCCAGCGCCACTACCAGATCATCATCGACGACCCGGCCGAAGTGGCCCGGCATATGGTCGAGGGGCTCAAGGAGGTCAAGCAGTTCCGCCGCGAGCGCAATGATGCTTTCCACTTCAACTGGCTGCTGAAGATCGACGAGGGCTTCCAGCACCCGTTCGACCCGACCCACGCCAACATGGCCGAACTGGCCCTGCGCCGCGAGCTGCCGCCGCATGAACTGGCGGCCAACCTGCGCCGGGCGTTTTCCGGGATCGTCGCAGGCAACGTCAAGGACAAGGGCATTCGGCTGATCGAGGAACACGGGCCGTATCAGATCCGTGGTGACAGTGCGGTGCTGGAACCGTTGGGGCGCCTGTTGCAGGCGTTCGTCGACCAGCATCGGATGAAGTTGCCGGGTGGGGCGGCGTATGTGCCTTGCTATCAGGTCGTGACCTGAGATCCTCGGGCCGCGTTGCGGCCCTATCGCCGGCAAGCCGGCTCCCACAGGTGCTCCACTGCTATACAGCCCTGTGGGGTGCCTGTGGGAGCCGGCTTGCCGGCGATAGGGCCGCAACGAACAGCCCGCTACCTGACCGAACTCACCACCGTCCGGTCCACCAACCGAATACTATCCCGCCCACCCCGCTTGGACTGGTACAGCGCCACATCCCCCTGCTCGATCAACGCCGCAAGACTCGCCGGCGGCTGGTCGAACACATTGGCGCCGATACTCAACGTCACCGCCTCCGGCGTAGGCATGGCTTGTTCAGCAAAAGCCTGGAACTGCTGACGCAACTGTCCCCCTAGCGCCACCACCCGGTCACTGCTGGCATCGCTGAGCAGAATCACGAACTCATCGCCCCCCAACCGCGCCGCCAGTGAGCGCTCCGGCAGCACCGCGCGGATCATCTCGGCAAGCGCCACCAGCAACCGGTCCCCCGCCACATGGCCATGCAGATCGTTGACCAGCTTGAAGTTGTCGATGTCGATCAGCAGCAGTGCCCCAGGCTGGGCCGGGCTGACTGCCTTGAACAGGTGCGTGGCCCGCACTTCGAGAGCGCGGCGGTTGTACAGCGCAGTCAACGGGTCACGGGCGGCCAGGCGGGCGATGCGTTCTTCGCGGCGATAACGCACGGTACCGGTCATCGACAAGGCGATCAGCATGATCGCCATCGCCCCTTCGACCAAGGAAATCTGGATGATCAGGCCACCGAAGGTCGCCAGGTCGATCAACGTGCCGGGGGTGACCGCGATGATCGCCTTGGCCACATAGAACAGCCCGTGGATCAGCAGCACATAGCGCAACTGCACCGCCCCCACGCTCAACGACTTGCCATGTGGCCGCAGCAAAAGGCTGGCCTTGAGCGTCAGCAACGCCACCAGCAGCGAGTTGACCATCAGCATGACCTTGGACCACTGCGGCCCCACCGGCAACAGCAGCAAGCCGAACCACACCACCATTATCAGCAGCCAGGCGCGTGATACCCGCACCTGGGTAAAGCGCAGCACGCCTATCAGGAAAAACCAGTGAGCCACCACCAGCAAGCCATTGGCGAACCAGATGCCGATCAGCAGCAAGCCGATCCCGCGCAGCAAGGCGAGGGTCGAACCGACCGTAATGGTGGCGAACCCTGCGCTCCAGAACAGTAGCGAGGGCTCGCGGACGCTGCGCCATTCGATCGCCAGGTACAAGGCAGCGGCAGCTGCCAGGGCGATGGAGAGGGTGAGCATCGTGGGTGGGTCGAGCGCCATGAAGGTATTGGCCTATCCGGTTAACGTGGAAAACGCCCGATTGTAGCCGTTTGCCATGACTTTTCAGAGAGGGTGAAACGCTTCAGAGCACCCGCTTGATCAACGGCTCCAGGCGGCTGTAACGCAGGCGCCGGAGGAACTTGCGCACTTCCTTGGGGTGCTCCGCCTTGACCCCCAGGTCATGCGCCGAATCGATCTTCGGTGCATGCCGGCGGATGCCTTCCAGTTCCTCGGCCCGGGGCGCCAGCCACTGCCCCTGCGGGTCATCGATCAGCAGGCCGTTTTCCAGGTCCAGGTTGAAGCCGCGGGGGTTGAGGTTGTTGCCAGTGAGCAGCGAATAACGCTGGTCGATCCATACCCCCTTGGCATGGAAGGTGTGCCCCGGATCGTTCCAGATCCGCACCACCAACTGGCCGCTGGCGATGGCAGCGTGGCGACGGCGGGCGAAGGCGCGCAAGTTGTCCTCGTAGAGGTACGGCAGCGCGCCGCTGGCACTGAACGGCTCGCCTGGAGCGATATAGAAGTCGTTGGCGGTGCGGTGGCCGACGATGAGCTCGACCTGCACGCCCCGATCCAGGGCATGGTCCAGTTCACGCATCACCACCCGGGGCGGGTTGAAGTAGGGCGTGCTGATGACCATCTGCGAACGCGCTGCCGCCAGCAACGCACACAGGGTACGGTTGAGCGGGTTGCCACGGCCAACGCCGAGCAGCGGCACCACCCGCAGGCCCTGCTCCGGCAGCGCTGCAGGTGCCTCATAGGCCATGCGCCGCAGGCGTGCACGCAGGCGGCGGATGTCGCCACGCAAATTGCGCGTCGACGGCGGCGCCGGCAGATCAAGGCGCGGCGTGGCAGTGTCGTGCAGCAGGCGCCGCACCAGGTCGACCATGGCATCGGCCAGCGGCGCGGACTGGAACAGGTGGTAGCGGTCCAGGCGATAGCGGTCGAACCGGTGCAGGTAGACGTTGTTCAGGCTGGCACCCGTGTAGATCACGCAGTCGTCGATGACGCTGCCCTTGAGGTGCAGCACGCCGAACAGCTCGCGGGTTTGCACCGGCACGCCGTGAATCACCACATCCAGCCCGCGCAACTGGCGCTGGGCCTGGTACCAGGCGGCATTGCCCGGCTGTCGCCCGGCGCCCAGCAAGCCACGGCGGGCGCGGAACCAGTCGACCACGATGACGATTTCCAGGCCCGGCCGTGCGGCCTTGGCCTGGTACAAAGCATCGAGCACTTCCTGCCCGGCCTCGTCCTCTTGGAGGTACAGCGCGACGATGACGATGCGCCGGGTCGCCGCGGCAATCCGCTCGAGCAGGCACGTGCGGTAGGCCGCGGCGTCGGGCAGCACCTGGATCGCGTCCGGGGCGATGGCGAAGCCTTGCAGCGCTGCCAGCATGGAATCGGGGTTCACGTAGGTTCACCTTCTGTCTGCAATCAGGTCCATTCCTGGCCGCTGCCTGCGGGGTGTAAGATCGACCCGGCAACGACCCATAACAACAAGAAACATGCGAGGCCTGTTTTTCCCACTGCCCCTGACGAACTCAGCCTCAGCTTGCACAGGAAGATCGCAATGGTCCACCCCGCTTCTGCCATCCTAACCCCTTCCCGCGCCAAGACCTTCGGTTTTCTGGTCCTGCCCAACTTCACCACCATCGGCCTGGCCTCGGCGGTCGAGACCTTGCGCATGGCCAACCTCGCCGCCCGCCACAGCGTGTATCGCACAGTGCTGATCGCCGCCAGCCAGGAGCCGGTGATGGCCAGCAACGGCATGCGCATCCTGCCCGACCACAGCATCGCCGACGCCCCCGCGTTGGACGCCTTGTTCGTTGTCGGCGCCAACCCCATCGACCGCGGCCGCGGCACCCGGCCGCTGACCGACTGGCTGCGCCAACTTGCCCGCCAACAGGTGCCGCTGGGCGGTATCTGCACCGGCAGCTACCTGCTGGCCAAGGCCGACCTGCTCAAGGGTTACCGCTGCACCATCCATTGGGAGGACATCCAGGCCCTGCAGGAGCACTTCCCCGGCATCGTCATCTCCAGCCAGTTGTTCGAACTGGACCGCGACCGCTACACCTGCTCCGGCGGTGTGGCGGCCATGGACATGATGCTGCAGCTGGTCGCCCGTGAAGCCGGCGGCCAGGACATTGCCGCCAAGGCCGCCGAGCTGCTGCTGTGCGACCGCGTGCGCGGCGAGCGCGAGCGCCAGCGGGTGCCGCTGCGCACCTTGCTGGGCAGTGCCCAGCCGAAGTTGAGCCAGGTAGTGGCGATCATGGAGGCCAACCTTGAGGAGCCGCTGGGGCTTGAGGAGCTGGCCAGCCTCAACGAAGTGACCGTGCGCCAGTTGGAGCGGCTGTTCCACAAGTATCTGCAGCGCACGCCCAGCCAGTACTACCTGGAGCTGCGCCTGTCGCGGGCACGGGAGTTGCTGCTGCGCAGCGATGTGCAGGTGCGCGAAGTGGCGCTGGCGTGCGGGTTCAGTTCGCCGGCGCACTTTTCCAAGAGTTACAGCCGGTTCTTCGGGCTGTCGCCGCTGGGGGAACGCCGGCAGGCATCGTTGCATTGATCGAGCCTTTCAGTGGCTGCACTGGCCTCATCGCCGGCAAGCCCACACCGGTGAGCCGGCTTGCCGGCGATAAGGCCGGAACTGTCTGGCTATGCTTCGGGTCAGTCCCATTATGCGCATGCCCATGAAAACCTCACTGGCCCTCGCCATCCTGGCCCTGATCGCCGCCGCCGCCCTGCTCGGCTCACCCTGGATGAACCAGGATTTCCGCATGCCCGTCGAAAAAAACCCTACCCAACAACGCGAAACGGCCGGGTCCACGAGGGAGCCGGCCGCTTCGAACCATCACTGACGCTTAGTGCTTGGCGCTACGGATCTGGTGCACCACACCCATGGCCACCACAATGGCCGCGGCGATGCCGGTGGAGATCACCAGGATCTGGTAGTCAGGCATGAACGCCATGGTCACCAGCGCGGCGACGATGAAGCCGATCACCAGGTAGGTCAGCCACGGGAACAGCCACATCTTCAGGCGCACTTCCTTGCCTTCGGCGATCAGCTTGCGGCGCATGCGCAGCTGCGAGAAGGCAATTACCAGGTACACCAGCAAGGCGATCATGCCGGTGGTGTTCATCAAGGTATCCAGCACGTCTTTCGGGCGCAGGGTCTCGCTGAAGTTGATCAGCGCGCAGACCACGGCCACGGCGCAGGAGCCAATGATCGCGAACACCGGCACGCCGGTGCCGGCGCGAGTGATCTTGAAGAACGACGGAGCGTCACCACGCTGGGCCAGGGAGAACAGCATGCGCGAAGCGGTGTAATGGCCCGAGATCAGGCAGCTGCTCACCGAGGTCAGCACCACGAAGTTCATCAGCAGCTCGGCGTACGGCACACCCAGCAGTTCCAGGGTACGGCGGTAGGCGCCATAGCCGGAGACGCCCAGCTGCGGGTCGTTCCACGGTACCAGGCAGACGATCAGGAAGATCGAGCCGACGTAGAACAGGCACACACGCCATACCACCGAGTTGGTCGCCTTGACGATCTGGGTGGCCGGGTCCTTGGCTTCGGAGGCCGCGATGGTGACGATTTCGGCGCCGAGGAAGGCGAACATCACCCCGAGCAGCGCACCGATCACGGTGGTGATGCCGTTGGGCATGAAGCCTTCGGCGGTCAGGTGGGTCATGCCACGCACTTCACCGAACTGCCAGACGTTCATGACCGCTGCGGTACACACGATCAGGAAGCAGACGATCGCAATCACCTTGATCAGCGCGAACCAGAATTCGAACTCACCGTAGTGCTTGACGTTGAAGAAGTTGACGGTAATCAGCAACAGGGTCGTGGCCAGCACGAACACGTTGACGCTCACATCGGGGAAGAAACCGTGCAGGATCTTGCCCGCCACATATGCTTCCCAGGCCATCAGGATGACCCAGTACCACCAGTACAGCCAGCCGATGGTGAAACCGGCCCAACGGCCAATCGCGCGGTCGGCGTAGGTGGAGAACGAGCCGGTGTCAGGCGAGGACGTCGCCATTTCACCGAGCATGCGCATGATCAATACCACCAGGATGCCGCCCGCCAGGTAGGCCAGGACAGCAGCCGGGCCGGCGCTGTGGATCACGCTGCCGGAACCGACGAACAAGGCGCCGCCAATAACCCCGGCGATCGACATCATCGTCAGGTGGCGCGACTTGAGCGAGGCACTGAGTTTGCTCTCGTGCCCGCTTTTCGCGGTGGTGGTTGTGGATGTTGCGTCCATCAGTTGTGTACCCCGTGCTTCTTTTTATCCAAGGAAAACTGCGAGACCTTGATGGTCTATGGCCTCACGTACATCAGTGCTAATGCGGGCAGGAGGTGTGTGGCAACACACGCAGGCCATCCATGGCGGCCTGCTGACGCGCCCCAGGGTTTGCCCCCGAGGCGAACTGAACATGCTTTATGTGGCGATATCTGACACCTAATGTAAAAATGTATGACACATAGAGCCATGCACAGTGGCATGAAAGTCGCACTGCACTGTACAGGCCGCCCATGCAATACACCCTGCAGGCGCTTGGCGTTACGCACCCTTCAAGGCCCCCCGGAATGCTTGAATTACACCCAGACTCCTCGACCCCGCTGGTCAACCAGATCATCGACGGGCTGCGCGAGCTGATCGACAACCACACCCTCAAGCCAGGCGCCAAGGTACCGTCTATCCGGGCCTTCGCCGCCACCTACTCGGTGAGTACCTTCACCGTGGTCGAGGCCTATGACCGTCTGGTGGCCCAGGGCCTTCTGGTGAGCAGGGGCAACGCCGGGTTCTTCGTCAACCGAGCGGCGGCCGAATTGCTGGACAATCACAATGCCGAAGCCGACACCACTCGACCATCGTTCAACGCCGAGTGGTACCTGCAGCAGATATTCGAAACCCGCCAGTTGCCGTTCAAACCGGGTTGTGGCTGGCTGCCCAACGACTGGATGTACGAAGACGGCCTGCGTCGCGGCCTGCGCCAGGTTGCAGGCAGCCCGCTCGAGCTGTCGGGCTATGGGGACCCGATGGGCCTGCCGGAGTTACGCGCGCTGACTGCGCAGAACTTGCAGCAAGAGTTGTCGATCGTCGCCAATCCGGCGCAACTGATGCTCACCCACGGTGCCAGCCAGGCCCTGGACCTGGCCGTGCGCACCCTGGTGCGCCCCGGTGACGTGGTGCTGGTGGACGACCCTGGCTACCCCAACCTGATGAGCGTGCTGCGTACCCAGGGCGCCACCTTGGTGGGCGTGCCACGCACCCCCAACGGCTATGACCTCAACCACCTTGAGCAGTTGCTCGCACACCACCGCCCGACGGCGTTCTTCACGCAGCCCCACCTGCACAGCCCAACCTGCTCACGCACCCCGCTGCCGCAACTGCATCGGCTGTTGCAACTGGCCAGCCAACACGGTTTCCGCCTGGTGGAGAACAACCTGTACGCCGACATGATCGCCGAGCCGCAACCCTGCCTGGCCAGCCTCGACCACCTGCAGCAGGTGGTGTATGTGGGCAGCTACTCGAAGAGCATCTCGCCCAACGTGCGGGTCGGCTACCTGCTGGCCAACCCGGAGCTTGCGCAGAAGCTGTTGCACATGAAGATGCGTTCGGGCCTGACCACCTCGCAGGTGATGGAGCGCGTGGTGTACGCCGCAATCATCGACGGCCGCTGGCGCAAGCACCTCAAGCGCCTGCGCCAACGCCTGGCCGAGGCACACCAGGATGTGGGCCGGCACCTGCACCGGCTGGGCTTCGATCTGTTCACCGAGTCGGACGAAGGGATGTACATCTGGACCCGGCACCCGGCGATCCCGGACAGCGCGGCGCTGCTCGACGATGCGCTGGAGAAAGGCATCATGCTCGGGCCTGGGCAGTTGTTCATGGTCGATGCCAAACCGACCGGCTGGATGCGGTTCAATGTGGCATTCAGTACGGATCCTGCGATGTGGGAGTTGTTGGAGAAGGTGTTGGTCAAACATGTGCGCCGGGGTGGGCTTTAGGCGCTTGTCGCGGGATTTTCAGCGCCCAGTAGATCGAGCGCCGCCCGCGCGGCGCATCGCGGATAAATCCGCTCCTACATTTGTTGCAACGTACCTATGTCTGATAGGCCATAGTTGCCAGCCTTGGTGGCACGACGCGATTTCTCGACGGGCGCAAAAAGCGGACAACCATGGCCTGACAGGCCGTGGTACGTTGCAACAAATATGTAGGAGCGGATTTATCCGCGATGCGCCGCCGCGGGCGGCGCTCGATCTACTGGCCGCTGAAAATGCTGTGGCGAGCCCCTGACCTACCGCCAATCCCCCTTCTGTGCAAAAAACGCCTGGGCATTCGCCTCGAGGCTCTCCAGGTGATACCCCCCCTCCTGCACAATCACGCACGGCATCCGCAACGCCCGAATCCGCTCGCCCAGCGCCGCAAACCCTTCGGTCGTCACCGCCACCTTGCTCTGCGGGTCCAGCTCGTAGATATCGAACCCCAGCGACAGCACCAGCACCTCGGCACCAAAGTCCTTCACCGCATCCAGCGCTACCTCCAGCTGCCCCATGAAGTCCGCCTCGCTGGCCCCATGGGCCATCGGCAGGTTGAGGTTGTACCCCTCCCCCGCACCACTGCCGCGCTCGTCCTCGAACCCCGCCACACCCGGATAGAAGTTGGTCGGGTCGCCATGGGTAGACACATACAGCACATCATTGCGTTCGTAGAAGATCTCCTGGATGCCCTGCCCATGGTGCATGTCGGTGTCGAGGATCGCCACGCGGCTGTAGCGGCTGCGCAGGGCCTGGGCAGCGACGGCGGCATTGTTCACGTAGCAGAACCCACCGGCCGCATCGAACCGCGCATGGTGCCCTGGCGGGCGGCACAGGGCGTAAGCCGCCGGCTCACCATCAAGAATCGCCTTGGCCGCAGCCACCGCGCTCTGCGCCGACCAGTAAGCCGAGCGCCAGGTGTACTCGCCCACCGGGCAGCTGCCATCGGCCAGGTAACGCGCGGCCTGGGCGAGAATGCCACGCAAGGCGTTGGGCTCACGCACGAAGATGTTCGACATCACTTCATCGCCCCAGTCCTCGGGCACTTCTTTCCAGCGTGCATGCGCCTCTTCGAGGAAGGCCAGGTACGCTTCGCCGTGCACGGCCTTGAGCGGGGCAAGGCCGGCGTCGTCGGGCTGGCGAATGTCGAAGCCAAGGTCCTTGGCCGCCTGCAACAGGCGCTGGGCGCGCTCGGGGACTTCCTGCGGAGTGCGCATGGCGCCTCGCGAGTAGTAGCTGCGAGGGTGGTGCAGCAGCTGTTCGGGATGGAAGTAACAACGCATCAGGCATCTCCTTGTTCTGTATGGCCAGCGCGGGCCAGCACGGCATTGAGCAATACGTCGACACCCTGGCGGGCGTCCTCGGGAAGCACATCTTCGGCCTCGTTGTGGCTCAGGCCACCGACGCAGGGGATGAACACCATGGCCGTCGGGCAGTAGCGTGCCAGCAGGATAGCGTCATGGCCGGCGCCGCTGACGATTGCCTGCTGGGCATAGCCCAGGCCGTCCACCGCTTGCTGCACGGCCGCCACGCACTCGGCATCGAATGGCGTCGCCGGGCTGACCCAGTGGCGCTCGATGCGCACCTGTAGACCGCGCTGGGCAGCAATGGCCTGCAACTGTTGACTCAGATCGCGCTCCATGGCCTCGATGGCCTCGTCACGGTGGTGGCGCAGGTCGACCGTGAAGCGCAGCGAACCTGGAATGGTATTGCGCGAAGACTTGGCGATCGACAGCTCGCCCACGGTGGTCAAGCCTTGCGGGGCGAAATCGGCGGCCAGTTGCTCGACCGCCAGGATCATCCGCGCGGCGCCATACAAAGCATCCTTGCGCAGCGGCATCGGCGTGGTGCCGGCATGGGCCGCCATGCCTTCGACGGTGACATCCAGCCAGCGGATGGCCTGGCCGCCAGTGACGACGCCGATGGCCTTGGCGTTGTCCTCGAGAATCGGGCCCTGCTCGATATGCGCCTCGAAGTAAGCATCGACCTTGCCGCCCAGTGGGCGCTGGCCGGCGTAACCAGTGCGCTTCAGCTCATCGGCCACGCTGATGCCGTCGGCATCGCGGATGGCCAGGGCCTGCTCCAGCGCGAGGGTGCCGGTGAACACTGCCGAGCCGAACATCGCCGGGGTGAAGCGCGCGCCCTCCTCGTTGGTCCAGACGGCGATTTCCAGCGGCTTGCGGGTCTGGATACCCAGGTCGTTCAGGCGGCGTACCACCTCCAGGCCAGCCAGTACTCCGTAAACGCCATCGAAACGGCCGCCTTCGGGCTGGGTGTCGAGGTGGCTGCCCATCATCACCGGGGCGGCATCGGCGTCGGTGCCCGGGCGACGGGCGAACAGGTTGCCGATGGCATCCACCGACAGGCTCAGGCCCGCTTCGCGGCACCAATGGCTGAACAGCTCGCGGCCGGCCTTGTCTTCGTCGCTCAGGGCCAGGCGGCGGCTACCACCGCGGGCGGTGGCGCCGACTTCGGCCATGGCCATCAGGCTCGCCCACAGGCGCTCGCCGTTGCTTTTCAACATAGGGGTACTCCTCACTAAAACGGATGATTCAGGCCAGTTCCGGCTGCTGGCTACGGGTGTACTGGCGCGCCAGGGCCAGCACGCAGACCAGGGAAATGCTGGCGATCAGGGTGTAGAACACGGCCATCGGCCACCACTGCCCGGTGAAGGTGTGGGCCAGCCAGGTGCCGATCAGCGGGGTCAGGCCGCCCGCAATGGCACCGCAAACCTGATAAGCCATGGAAATGGCGGTGTAGCGCACGCGGGTTTCGAACATGCCGCTGACGTAACCGGCAATCACCGCGTAGAACGAGGCCATGCACGCGGCAGCCAGGGCGATGCCCAGAACGATCAACGGACCCTGGCCTGAGCTGACCAACACGAACATCGGGTACGGCGAAGCCATGGCCAGCAATGCCATCAGGGCCAGGAAGCGGGTGGCGCCGAGTTTTTCCGACAGCCACGCGGCCAGCGGCTGCACGCAGAACTGGATGATCGCCACGAAGAACAGGCACTCGAGGATCAGCGACCGCTCAAGGTGCAACTGCTGGGTGGTGTAGCTGATCATGAAGGTATTGGTGAAATAGACTCCGGCAATGCCCAGGGTATTGGCACCGATGCACAGCAGCAGCGGGCGCCAGGCGGTGCGTAGCACTTCCAGCACCGGTGCCTGTTCCTTGCGCCGGGCTTTTTCCGCCTGCTCACGGCTGGCCAGGAACTCGGGGGACTCGTTGACCCCCAGACGAATCGCCAGGCCCACCAGCAACAGCAGCGCGCTGGCCAGGAACGGCACGCGCCAGCCCCAGCTCATCAACGCTTCCTCGGGTAGACGGGTGACGGTGCCAAAGGCCAGCAGCGAGAGAATCAACCCCGCCGGGCTGCCCAGTTGGGCGAACGAGGCAAAGAAGTTGCGCCGGCCCTTGGGCGCATGCTCCCCGGCCATCAGCACCGCGCCGCCCCACTCGCCGCCCACGGCGATGCCCTGGACCACACGCAGGATGATCAGCAGCACCGGTGCGGCAGTGCCGATCTGTGCGTAGGTCGGCAGCAGGCCGATGCACACGGTGACGATGCCCATCATCAGCAAGGTGATGACCAGCGATTTCTTGCGCCCGATCCGGTCGCCCACATGGCCGAACACGATGCCGCCCAGCGGGCGGGCAAAGAAGCCCACGGCAAAGGTGCCAAAGGCGGCCATGGTGCTGAACAGGCTGTTGTCGGAGGGGAAGAACAAGGCGCCGAACACCAGCGCGGCGGCAGTGGCGTAAATGTAGAAGTCGTACCACTCGATCATGGTACCGATGAACGCGGCGGCGGCGGCACGGCGCGGCTGGGGCGAAGCGTTTGGCTTCATGGGGGCTCCTTTGCTTGTTTTTCTGGCAGGAGTTGGAGGGTCACGGTGGCGCTCTGGCGGCGCTCTGACTGCGATTTATCGTCCCGGGGCTATGATTAGTCAATTTTCTATTTATTATTCGAACTATTAACCACGCTTATCATCGAGCCCGACATGTCCGACCGCCTGCTCAACGACCGCCTTGACTGGAACCTGCTGCGCACCTTCCGCGTCATCGGCCAGGAATTGTCGATCAGCCGCGCCGCCGCGCGTCTGCACCTGACCCAGCCGGCGGTGAGCCAGGCGCTCAAACGCCTGGAAGACCAACTGGGCCGACAGTTGATCGCACGCCGCGGGCCGCGCTTCGTGCTCACCGATATGGGCGAGCAGTTGTTCCAGCTGGCCGGTGAGGTATACGGGCAGATGTCGCAGATCGGCGGCCTCCTGGAACAACCTGCGGATGAACTGGTGGGCAAGGTGCGCTTGCTGATGATCAGCCGCATCGTCAGCGAGCGTTTCGACGATTTTCTTGCCGATTTCCACCGTCTTCACCCGCGGGTCGATCTGGAAATCGACGTGATGCGCAGCTCCGACATCGTCGCCGCCCTGCAGGAAAAGACCGCCACTGCAGGCCTGAGCCTCAACCGTCGGCCGCAGCCCCGGCTGGAGCAACGCCTGTTCCTGCGCCAGCGCTATGCCTTTTTCTGCGGCAAGCACCATGCCTTGTTCGGTCAGCTGGAGGGCGACCTGCAGCGGGAGAATTTCGTCAGTTTCACCAGCGACCAGATCGGCGGAATGCTCTCGCCGCTGACCATCTTCCGGGACCAGCAAGGGTTTTCCGGGCGGATCGTTGCGTCTTCGCCAAGCCTTGAGGAAGTGCGCCGGCTGGTCATCGCCGGGTTCGGCATCGGCTGCCTGCCGGAGCACGTAGTAGCAGCCGATGTGGCGGCGGGGTTGCTGTGGAAGCTGGCACCTCAGGAAGGGATCGCGGATGTGGACATTCACCTGCTGTGGAACCGGGAACAACGTTTGAGCCGGGCTGAAGAGGTGTTCATCGAAGCGCTGCAAGCCAGCCTTGACTGACAGGCGGGCCGGGCAAAACTTGGATCCCATCCATTGAGAGAGTATGCTACGCACAATAGCCATATGCCATCACTCCAGGCGCACCCTGCGCCTGGTGCTCAAGGACGAGACCCGTGCCCAGCCACCCTACCCGCCATACCATCGCCCGCCAGTGGCAACTGCTCAAGCTGCTGCCCGACCGCCACCCCGGCATGAGTTCCCTGCAACTGCAGGCCGCTTTGGCCAAGGCCGGCCACAAGACCAGCAAACGCACCGTCGAACGCGACCTCAACGAGCTGGCCACGCTGTTTCCGCTGCACTGCAACAGCAAAGGCATGCCCTATGGCTGGTATTGGCAACCGGGGTTGAGCCTGGATGAAATCCAGCAGCTGCAGCCCGATAGACTCTCCCCGACGGAGCAGATCGAATTGCGCGCGTGGGTGGACGATGGCCTTGCACGGCGCCTGGAAGGCCAGCCGCTGTCCGAAGACATGCAACTGGCGCCACAGCGCACCGGCGGCGCGAGGCTGGCGGCTACGGTGGATGACAGCCGTGCGCTGATGGGCTGGCTGTTGTCCCAGGCAGGTTCCATTCGCGTGCAGGCGCCGGAAGCGCTGCGCATGGCCATGGTCGAACAGCTGCGCCAGAGCCTGGCGCTGCACGACGGCAGTCACTGATACCGCAGCGTCCTGAGTCAGCTCCCACAGCAAGTTGTGTGCGGCTCAAGACGGCAATCCAGAAGCCCGCCGCCGCACGCTGCAGGCATACCCCAACCCGAGCACACCCAACAGCAGCACGCCCAGCAGCAACATCAGCTCACTGCTGTAGCGCGCCACCAGCGCCGGGAAGCCGGCGAACTCGCGGTACACCCGGACATTCGCCGCGCCATCGGCATGGCTGATACCGATGCCGCCCTGGCGGATCTGCGCATAGTCGGCATCGAAATAGACCCACACCTTGCACGCCCCGCCCGGTTCGATGCTGGCGATCTCGATCAGGGGCGTGGAGGCTTCGTAGAGGGTGTCGTTGCCCGCAGTATCGCGCACCTGCACCAGCCCCTTGGCCGGCAGGTGGATCCTGACCTCGTGCACGGTTTTTTCGCCCGTGTTGTGCAGATCGATCAGCAGGCCTGTACGGTGATCCACCAGCCCCGCTTCGAACGGTTTGGCGAACATCTGGGCGTAAGGTGCCTGGGCCAGCTCCACCAACCGGTCAACCTGGTCCGGGTTCAAGGCACCTTGGGTGATACGGTTGATGCGCGGCTGCAACTGTTCGTACTTGAGCTGTTCGTTGGCGCGGGTGATGCGCTCGCTGAACTGGCTCGGATAAGTAAGGTAGGCGTAGGTCAGGGAAGCATCCAGGCGTGCAGGGCTCTTGAACACCATGTAGACCAGCAACACGGCGATCAGGGCCAGCAACGTGGCCACGAGGCGTTTTCTGGTGATGTCCCAACTCAACGGTACGATTCCTTCTGTAGCGCCTGGTAAGTGTGAAGCGGACCAAAGAGTGCCAAGTTCAAGGGGCCTGGGCAAGGGCTCAGCGGGCCAGCAACTGCGGCAACGATGCCATCAGCATGGCCACCCCCGACAAGGTCAGCAAACCCAGCACCACCCGGCGGAACGCTTGCTCGCTGATCCCCATGTACATCCGCGTGCCGAGCAATGCCGGCAAGGCCATGGCCAGCAGCACGACGCCGAACGAAGGCAGCATGTCGCGGGTGACCACACCGGTGCCGAGGTAGGTGAGCATCGTCACCAGCAGCATCGACAGGTTGAAGTTCTGGATCACCGCGCGCTGGGTATCGCGTTCGAAGCCGCGCAAGGTACACCACAGTGTAGGCACTGTGCCGGTAAAGCCACCGATACCGCCCAGGGCCCCGCCGAGCATGCCCACCGCGCCGTCGGCCAGGCGGTTGCCCCGCAGCCTTGGCAGGCGCGGCGCCAGCAGCATCAACGGGCACCACAGCACCAGCAAGGTGCCGAACACCGCCTTGAACCAGAGCATGTTGAGGTAAGGCAGCACCCACACCCCCAGCGGGATGCCGGCCAGGCCGCCGAGCACGAAAGGCCACAGCAACGGCCAACTGAAGCCGCGACGCACGCTGAACACAGCGATGAGCTGGCCAGCGAGGCTGCCGAACACGGTCAGCGAAGCCGCCAGGCGCGGCTCCAGGCCCCAGGCCCAGAACGACATGGCGACCATGCCGAAGGCAAAACCGGAAAGGCCCTGGACGAAACCGGCAACGATGGCGCCTATGGCGATGAGGTAGAGCGAGTCCATGGGTATTTGTCAGCTTGGCTTGGTTCAGCGCCATACCATGCCAGAGCTGAGGGCGGATGTCTGCCCGAAACCGGCCTTGTCAGAGCCGGCTTGCCGGCGATGCAGGCGCTGCGGTGCATGGCTCCGGCTTCGCCGGTGATCGCCGGCTAGCCGGCTCTCACAGCAATCACGTCAACTTCTGGACGTGGAGCACGACAGTCACTCCCACAAGGATCGCCAACGCCTTATGCAAAGCGCTCGACCTGCGCCGGGGTCCGGCGCATCAGTACCTTGCCATGACGCACCGACACCAGCGCATGCCCCTGGCTGCGGACCATCTCGTAATCATCGGCCGCCGACAGCAGCAACAGGTTCGCCGGGCGCCCCACCTCGATGCCGTAGCGCTCCCCCAGGTTGAGGGTGCGGGCACTGTTGTCGGTAATCAGGTCCAGGCACCGCTGCAGGTCTTCGTAACCGAGCATGTGGCAGATGTGCAGGCCGGCCTCGAGAATGCGCAGGATGTTGCCGTTGCCCAGCGGGTACCAAGGGTCGACGATAGAGTCCTGGCCGAAGCACACGTTCATCCCCGCCCGATCGATCTCGGCCACGCGGGTCAGGCCGCGGCGTTTCGGGTAGGTGTCGAAGCGCCCCTGCAGGTGGATGCTCTCGGTCGGGCACGAGACGAAGTTGATACTCGACATCTTCAGCAGGCGGAACAGCTTGGAGCAGTAGGCATTGTCATACGACCCCATGGCCGTGGTGTGGCTCGCTGTCACCCGTGCGCCCATGCCACGCACCCGCGCCTCTTCGGCCAGTACTTCGAGGAAACGCGACTGCGGGTCGTCGGTCTCGTCGCAGTGCACGTCCACCAGGCAACCGGTGCGCTCGGCCAGCTCCATCAGGAACTTCACCGACGACACGCCCTGATCGCGGGTGTTCTCGAAATGCGGAATGCCGCCAACCACATCGGCACCCATGGCCACCGCCTCGGTCATCAGTGCCCGGCCATTGGCATACGATTCGATGCCCTCCTGGGGGAAGGCGACGATCTGCAGGTCGACCAGGGCGCGCACTTCTTCACGCACCTCGACCATGGCCTTGAGTGCGGTGAGCTTGGGGTCGGTCACGTCGACGTGGGTGCGCACATGCTGGATACCGTGGTCCACCAGCATGCCGATGGTCTTCTTGGCGCGGGCCTTGATGTCTTCATGGGTGGTGATTGCCTTGCGCTCGGCCCAGCGCTCGATGCCTTCGAACAGCGTGCCGCTCATGTTCCAGTTCGGCTCGCCCGCCGTGAGGGTCGCATCCAGGTGAATGTGCGGTTCGACGAAAGGTGCCACCACCAGATTCTGCTGGGCATCCAGATCTTCCGGCGCCCCCAGCGCCTGTACATCGGCCTGGGGTTGGATGGCGGCGATCCGCTCGCCCTGCAGTTCGATGCGGAACAGGCCGGCCTTGCCACGCAGGCGTGCATTGATGATGTTCATGGTGTTACTCCTTGCCTTGGGCTTCGGTCATGCGCCATATCAGCATAGCGACCGCAGCATTCATGCGAAAAAGCGGGTCGTCCAGGGACTGCCCGCTCAGTTGTTCGATGCGTTGCATCCGTTGGTTGATAGTGTTGCGGTGCACACCCAGGCGCTGACCGGCCTTGAAGCCGTTGCCGTTCTCCATGAGCAGCGCGTCGAGGGTATGCAGCAGAGTATTGGGCTGCTTGCGGCCCGTGCTGCGCAGTGGGCCGAGGGTCTGGGTGACGAAATCGTCGAGCAGCGAACGGTCGACGATCCCCTGCAGCAAGCGCAGCACGCCCAGTTCGCTGAAGTCGCACAGGCCGGTGGCAGGGCGTAGATTTTGCGCCACCTCCAGCGCCTGGCGGGCTTCGTTGAGTGCCTGGCGGTAACGGGCACAGTCCTCGGCGGGGCTGGAAAGGCCCATGAACAGGCCCATCTCCCCCGCCAGCGCCGCCAGTTGCCGATGCAGGTCGGCCAGGGCGGAGCGCAGGTCCGGGGCGTCTGGCAGCAGCAGCACGAACAGGTCGCCCGCCAAGTGCGCAGTGACCGCTTCGGGCCGGCCACGACACCAGGCTTCGAGCAGGTCTTCCAGTGCTTGCCGGGTGCCCTGCCACAGGCGCTCGCCCTGGGCCAGCCCGTGCCGCTGGAACAGCCCGTCGACCGCCGACAGCCGAAGCGCCACCAGCCGGCGCGGCCCGTCCAGGGCCAGTTGCAGGTGCGCCGCACGCTGGCGGGCGATGGCCAGGCTTGGGTAATCACCCGTCAGCAATTGGCCGAGGATGTCGTTGCGCGAACGCCGCTCCTGGCTCATCTGCACCAGTGCGGTGCCGATCAGGTGGGTTACCACCACCATCTTCAGCGCGTAGGGCTGCTCGATCAGCGGCAGGCCCAACTGCTCGGCACGGGCGATTACCGCAGGCGGTATGTGCTGGATGAACGAACCGCCGGTGAGGATCACCATGCCGGCGATGCCCACCGCCTCGCCATCCTCGACCAGGCTCAGCAGGTTGTTCTCGCCACGCGGGTGGTTGATGCCGGTGACGAACACCAGTTCGCCGCCCATCACCCACTCGGCGATGCCTTCGTTCTCGGCCACATAGGGCCAGCGCACCCGCCGCTGCAGGTGGCGTGCACCGGCTCGCACGCGCATGTCCTGCAGGCCCGGCAGGCGAAGGATTTCGTCCAGTGCCAAGCTCACGGCTCGACCTCGGCCTGGCCCAGCGCACGGCGCCGACCGCGCAATTCGACCAGCAGGATGTAGCACAGCGCCGAGGCGCTGATGCCCACCAGCGGGGCCACCCAGGGCGAGGCGTATGCCAGCACCGCGCCGACGGCATAGGCGAACAGCCCGGCCAGGTTGTAGCGCGGCAGGCTAACCGAAGCCAGCGCCGGGTACTTGCCACGATGGCGGTACCAGAAGTCGGCCATGATCACTCCGCCCACCGGCGGGATGATCGACCCCAGTAGCACCAGGAACGGAATCAGCAGCTCGTACATGCCCCCGATCGCCAGCACGATGCCGACACCCGCCGCAGCGAGGGTCATGGTGCGCCGACGCTCGCTGCGCAGCAGGTGGCAGGCGGCAGCCGACACGTTGTAGATGGTCGGCCCTTGGATGGTCCACAGGTTCAGGCAGAGCATCACCACCGCCGCGAACGACAGGCCCTGAAGCATCATCACTTCGACGATGTCGGCCTGCTGATAGACCATCGCGCACCAGGCCCCGGCCACCACCATCAGGCCGTTGCCGAGCAGGAACGCGACGACACTGGCCGTGACCGCCACCCGACCGCTGCGCGACAGGCGCGTCCAATTGGTGGCCTGGGTGGCCCCGCTGGCGAAGGTACCGAAGACCATGGTCACCGCTGCAGAAAAGTTCAGGGTTTCATGCGGCACCAGCGCTGCCAGTTGCTGCAGGCCACCGACATCGCGGGTGGCGATCACCATGGAGATGATCAGCAGCGCGAACATCAACGGCACCGACACCCGCGACAGCAGATCCAGGCCCTTGAAGCCGACGATGGCGGTAATGCTGAAGCCCAGCCCGAACAGCACCATCAGCGGCACGGTGAAGCCAGGGGCCAGCCCCAGCAGCTTGACCAGCACGATGGCCACGGTCGCCGTGCCCCAGGCGTACCAGCCCAGTTCCGCGAAGCCGAGCAGAAAATCCGAGAGCCGGCTGCCCGCCTCGCCAAAGCAGAAGCGGCCCATGAGCACGGTGTTTAGCCCGCTGCGCGAGGCGATGAACGCCAACGCGGCGGCATACAGGGCCAGCAGGCTGTTGCCGATGGCGGCGATCCACAGCATGTCGACGAAGCTGAAGGCCATGCCCAGCTTGCCGCCGGCGAACATGGTGCCGGTGAAGAAGGTGAAGCTGAACAGCACCATGGCGATGGGTAGCAAACCCTTGCGCGCATGCTGGGGCGCTTCGCAGAGGGGAAATTCGGAGGGTGAGCTCATGGTCGGGGTGCTCCGGGTTGAAAGTGCAGCGGCAAGAGCAAGATGCGGGCCGCTTTTACCCACGTGAAAAAAGCCGAAAAAGCAGGCGCCAGGCATACGAAAGCCTGTGCAAAGCGCACATATATGCACTACCAAGGCCAAATGAATGTGTGCCGCGTGACTTATTTGGAAGCGAATATGCACCAATGCGGACCAGGCCTGGGTACTTTTCACCCAGCCCCTTGACCCAGATCATGGCCTGGCGGACGATCGGTGCTTCCCCGAGCAAGGACGAAGGCATGTTACGGATACTGGGCAGAGCGTCTTCCATCAACGTTCGCAAAGTCTTATGGGCCTGCGCCGAATTCGATATCCCGTTCGAGCGTGAAGACTGGGGCACGGGCTTCAAGGCCACCGACAGCCCCGAATTCCTCGCACTCAACCCCAATGCCATGGTTCCGGTCATTCAGGATGGCGGCTTCACCCTGTGGGAATCCAACACCATCATCCGCTACCTCGCCACCCGCTATGGCGCTGCCGGCTGCTACCCGGCCGAGGCGATCGCCCGAGCCCGCGTGGACCAATGGATCGACTGGCAGGCCTCGGACCTGAACCGTTCCTGGAGCTATGCCTTCATGTCGCTGGTGCGCCACTCCCCCGCGCACCAGGATCAACAGGCGCTGGCCGAGGGGTGCGCGCAGTGGGCGCACTACATGCAGATTCTTGAGCGGCAGCTCGCTGCAACCGGTGCCTATGTGGCCGGTGAGCGCTTCACCCTGGCCGACATCCCCATCGGCCTTTCGGTGAACCGCTGGTTCGAGACGCCCTTCGAGCACCCGCCACTGCCGGCGGTGAGCGCGTATTTCGAGCGCCTGACCGAACGGCCCGGCTTCGTCGCCCATGGACGCAACGGCACGCCTTGAAAGACGTGAGCGGCGCCCGGCGCAATTGGCCGGGCGACGCCGCTATAATCCCCCGTCTGAAATACGCGCCCAAGGCCCACCTCCATGCCCCGCTTGCCGAAGCTGCTGTTGCCCCTGCTGATCACTGCTGCCCTCGTCGCCTGCGACCAGAAACCCACCCGCGAAGAACAGATCCTGGCCAACCTGCCGTTGCAGGAAGCCTACGAGCACAACATCGAGCGCATGGCCTCGCTGCTGCGCCGCACCCACCCGCAGCTCGATGAGCAGGCCATCCGCGAGGTACTGCGCAAGCACCTCACGGTCGAGGACCAGCGCCAGGACCTGTTCAAGCTCTACAGCGAGCAGCACTTCAGCGACGCCGAGTTCGCCAGCATCGTTGCGGCCACCCGCGACCCGGCCAAGGCCCGAGCCATGGAGGAAACCGAGGAAGGTAAGCGGCTGAGTGAAAAACTCACCCGGCTGATGCGCGAAACGGCGCGCGACCCCAAGGTACAAGCCCTGGCTGAGCAACGCATGCAGCAGGTGGAAGATGAACTGGCCGAGCAGGAAGAAAAAGCTCTACTACGCTAGTTGTAACAGCACTTGTCATAAAACTGTCGCTTTTCGGTCATAGGATTGACCCCAACCTGACATTTCCTTCTTCATGGATGAGCGTCTCATGCGTCGTGTGGTTTTCAATCAGAAAGGTGGTGTGGGCAAGTCGAGCATCGCCTGCAACCTGGCCGCCGCCAGTGCCGCCGAGGGTTATCGCACCTTGCTGGTGGACCTCGATCCGCAAGCCAACGCCACCTACTACCTGACCGGCCTGACCCACGACGCCATCCCCGCCGGCATCGCCGACTTCTTCCGCCAGACCCTCTCGCCCACCCTTGCCTCGGGCAAGAAGCACCGTGTGGCGATCACCGACACCCGCTACCCCAACCTGCACCTGGTCACCGCCAGCCCCGACCTCGGCGACCTGCAGAGCAAGCTGGAGAGCAAGTTCAAGATCAACAAGCTGCGCAAGCTGCTGGTGGAGCTGGGCGAAGACTACGAACGGATCTACATCGACACGCCACCGGCACTGAACTTCTACACCTTCAGTGCCCTGGTGGCGGCCGAGCGCCTGCTCATTCCGTTCGACTGCGACAGCTTCTCGCGCCAGGCATTGCATAGCGTCATGGCCGAAGTCGAGGAGCTGCGCCAGGACCACAACCCGGCGCTGCAGGTCGAAGGCGTGGTGGTCAACCAGTTCGCCGGGCGTACCGCGTTGCACCAGACCCTGGTCGATCAGCTGCGCAGCGAGGGCCTGCCGGTGTTGCCGGTGTACCTGAGCAGCTCGATCGTGATGCGCGAGTCGCACCAGGCCTCGGTGCCGCTGGTGCACCTGGCGCCACGGCACAAACTGTCGCGAGAGTTCGTCGACCTGCTCGATGCGCTGGAGCGGGCGGCCTGACCTGCGACAACCTGCCGCGCCCGAGGGCTACCCGACCGTTCGTCCGGGTGGTAGATTCGCCGCCATGAAAATCACCCGGCATACCCGCACGCTGACCGCCTGGACGCTCTACGCCAGCGTCCTGTTCAGCCTATTGCTGTGCGGCCTGCATCACGGCCAGATGGGCGGCTTGCGCCTGGCCGGCCTGGAAGGCGGGTTCTGTTCGATCAACAGCGAGCACGGCGTGGCCATCGACCTGGATGGCGCCGGTAGCGACCAGCACATGGCCCAGCTCGACTGTCCGGTGTGCTCCTCGTTCGGCCTGGCGGTGCCCCTGAGCAGCACCGGCTGGTCGTTTGCCCGGCCCCGCAGCGTCGCCAGCTCGCCGATCGTGGTGCGCAGCTGGGCGCAACCGCCGCCCCGTTATCAACGCCCTGCCCTCAATCCCCGCGCCTCCCCCGCCGTCTTCCCCGCAGCAGCCTTTCATTTCGCCTGACCTGAACCGGGCGCGCCTGCCTGCGCGCCCGTGGTCAGCCATGATCCTTGCGTGGAAGACATAACAACATGTTTCGCAATACCTACCTGGTGCTCCTCATGGGCACCTGCACCTTCGCCTGGGCGGACGACGCCGCCGTGGAACTGAGCGCCACCACCATCGACGGCGAGCGTGGAGCGCCCTCCGGCGTGCAACTGGATGAGCCGATCCGTACCGGCTCCCGCCTGGGCCTCACTGCCCGCGAAACGCCCGCCTCGGTAAGCGTGTCGGACCGGCGAGTGATCGAAGAACGTGGCGCCAAGGACAGCCAGGACGTGATCAACGCCATGACCGGCGTCAACGCCTCGGCCAACCCAGGCTATGGCGGTTACGTCAGCTACCGCGGTTTCACCCAGAACCAGGTCACCCAGCTGTACAACGGCATCAACCTCGGCTACAGCAGCGCCACCCGCCCAGTGGATGCCTGGGTACTGGACCGCGTCGAACTGCTCGGCGGGCCGTCGTCGTTCCTGCACGGTGCAGGTTCTGTCGGCGGCTCGATCAACTACATCACCAAGCTCGCCAGCCGCGACCAGCAGATCATCGATGGGCGCGTGCGCTACGGCAGTTTCGACGACTCGGAAGTGGCCTTCGGCATCAACCAGGCACTGGCCAGCAACCCCGCCGATGCCCGCCACTTCATGCGCCTTGATTTCAGCCACGGCAGCGGCAACGGCTACATCGACCGCAACGAACGGCAAACCGACAGCCTGGCGTTTTCGCTGCTCAGTGACCTCACCCCCAACCTCACCCACACCTTGGCGCTGGAGTACCAGGAGGACCGCGAGGACAGCCCGTACTGGGGTTCGCCGATTCTGCCCGGGCGCAGCACCATGAAGATCGACAACAGCCGCCGCTTCGAAAACTACAACGTCGCCGACGGCCGCTACGAGCAGCGGGTGCGCTGGCTGCGCTCGATCCTCGATTACCAGGTCAGCGACAGCACCAGCGTGCAGAACACGCTGTACCACTACAACGCCCAGCGCGACTACCGCAATCTGGAGCGGTACAGCTACACCGCAGACGGCAACGTGCAACGCGCCAGCCCTTACCTGCAGCGCCACGACCAGAACGTGCTGGGTGACCGCATCGAACTGCGCCACGACAACACCCTGTTCGGCCTCGCCAGCCAGTGGTCGCTGGGCCTGGACTACTCACGCATGCGCCAGACCCTGTACCCGACCTCGGGCAGCTACACCGACGTGGTCAACCCCGACCACTTCGACCCAGGCAGCTTCGACGACATCCCCGGCGTGAATGCCGGACTGACCAAGCAGCGCCGCCATGAGGTAACCAACCGTGCGGTATTCGCCGAAAATCGCCTGCAATTGACCGACCGCCTGGCCCTACTCACTGCTCTGCGCTACGACTACCTGGACATGCAGGTGACCAACTACGGCGCCGTCACGCCCACCTCGCCGGCCTACTTCGAGCGGCGCTGGGAGCCGCTGTCCGGGCGCATCGGCCTGACCTACGCACTCACCCCAAGTGCCAGTGTCTATGCCCAATACAGCACCGCGGCCGACCTGCCGGCCGGGTCGCTGGCAGCGGCCACCTACTCCAACGTCGGCCTCTATGACCTGTCCAAGGGCGAGCAGTGGGAAGTGGGCAGCAAGTTCGATTTCCTCGATGGCCGTGGCGCGGCGACGGTGGCGCTGTACCAGATCGTGCGCAAGGACTTCGCGGTGCGTGATTCGGTCGACCCCAACCTTACGGTCCAGGCAGGCCAGCAAACCTCCCACGGCATCGAGTTGTCCGGGCGCCTGCAAGTGACGTCAAAACTGTTGGCCGAAGCGAACTACGCGTATGTGGACGCCAAGTACGACACCTTCAATGAGGCCGTCAATGGTGTGTCGGTGTCGCGCGAGGGCAACAACCCGGTCAACGTGCCGGCCAATGTGGCCAACCTGTGGCTGACCTACAGCTTCGGCCCGGCGTGGTCGGTGGGTATGGACGGGCGCTACGTGGGGTCGGTGTATGCCGACAATGCCAATACCCTGAAGGCACCGGCCTACACCTTGTTCGGCGCCTTCGCCCGCTACCGGCTGGACGAGCACACCACGGTCACCGGGCGGGTGCGCAACCTGACCGACGAGGTGTATGCCAAACAGGCGTATGGGCTGCAGTACTACATGGGCGCGCCGAGGACCTTCGAGGTGGCGTTGGATATGTCTTTCTGACGCGTAGGCTAAACCGACCTCGCTGCCCGTACGGCAGCGAGGGCTAGCGTTGTGCGGCCACCAGCAGCATCATCGGGCGCTCGCGCTCTTCTGCCAGTGACGGCATCGCGGCCACCTGCTCGGCAGTGGGGGCGAACTCCTCGACCCGGTTTATCCGCAAACCGGCCTCGATCAGCGTATTGAGGGTGCTGGCCAGGGTGCGGTGGTACTTCAACACGCCCTTGGCAAACCAATCGGTGCGCCGCTCGCCCTCGTTCGCGTAGTCGTTGACCGGCCAGGTCGGGCGGCCGTCCGCGTCTTTGAACCACTGCGGGTGAGCAGCGGCCATGTAGATCGGGTGTTCGATCGTGAACACCAGGTGGCCATTCGGGGCCAGAGACTGGGCAATGCTGCCCACCAGGCGGGCGAAGTCCTGAACGTAGTGGAAGGTCAGTGCGCTGTAGGCCAGGTCGAAGGCTGCCGGCGGCAGGTCGAGTTGGTCCAGGTCGGCGCTGCGGTATTCGATGGCCGGGTCGCGGGTGTCGCGGCGAGCGCGTTCGAGCATTTTTTGCGACAGGTCCAGCCCCAGCACGCAGGCAGCGCCCTGCTCGCGCATCCAGCGCGAGGCCCAACCGAAACCGCAGCCCAAGTCGACCACACGCATGTCGCGCAAATCAGGCAGCATCGCGCGAATCGCAGGCCACTCCGGCGCGCCGTCCAGGCCCAGCTGCTGGCGAGGTAGCTGGCTGTAACCGGCGAAGAAATCGGGGTTGTCATAGATGTTCTGGGCCATCGTCGGCTCCTTCTTGAAACGCCAGCCCCAGACTCTAGTTCATGGGTGTGCGCATTTCATCTACCGATATGGCAAGGGCTTCGCCCGAGTTCGCGGGGCAACCCGGCCAGAACAGATATCCCGAAGTCGCCCATGAAGAAGCGCCGCCCCACGCAGCCCGGTCTACTGCCTGTACAACATCGATGACGCGGCCTCGACCGCCTCACAATTCTTCAGGCTGCCTATGGAACCGGAGCACCTGCGCATGTCCGCATCTCATGAAGTATCTCCCGCCACACTGCGCCGTGTCATTGCCGCCTCGGCGATCGGCAATTTCGTCGAATGGTTCGACTTTGCGGTATATGGCTTTCTCGCCACACTGATCGCCAGCCAGTTCTTCGCCAGCGGTGATGCCAGCGTGGCCTTGCTCAAGACCTTCGCCGTGTTCGCCGTGGCATTCGCCTTGCGACCACTGGGTGGCATCGTATTCGGTGCCTTGGGCGACCGGCTCGGGCGCAAACGCATCCTGTCGCTGACCATCCTGCTGATGGCCGGCTCCACCACACTGATCGGCCTGCTACCGACCTATGCCAGCATCGGCCTCGCCGCGCCGGCGTTGCTGACGCTGGCGCGCTGCCTGCAAGGATTTTCCGCGGGCGGCGAGTATGCCGGGGCCTGCGCCTACCTGATGGAACACGCGCCGCGCAATCGACGCGCGTTCTACGGCAGCTTCGTACCGGTCTCGACCTTTTCGGCATTCGCGTGTGCGGCGGTGATCGCCTATGGCCTGGAGGCCAGCCTGTCGGCCGAGGCGATGAATGCCTGGGGCTGGCGCGTTCCGTTCCTGGTGGCCGCGCCGCTGGGGCTGGTTGGCCTGTACCTGCGTTGGCGCATGGAAGAAACCCCGGCCTTCCGCCAGGCGCTGGCCGAAGGCAAGACCCACGAGCACTCACCGCTCAAGGAAACTTTGCGCACCCATGGCCGGGCCATTCGCAACCTGGGCGCGTTCATTTCGCTGACGGCGTTGTCGTTCTACATGTTCACCACCTACTTCGCCACGTACCTGCAACTGGTGGGTAACCTCACCCGTGCCCAGTCGTTGCTGGTAACCACCGTGGCCCTGCTGTTTGCCGCGTTCGGCTGCCCCCTGGCCGGGGCCTTCTCGGACCGCGTCGGGCGGCGCAAAACCATCGGCTTCACCTGCCTGTGGGTGATGGTGTGCGTGTTCCCGGCGTACTGGCTGGCCAGTTCTGGTTCAATGTCGGGTGCGCTGCTGGGGGTGATCCTGTTGGCGGTAGGGGCGTTGTGCAGTGGTGTGGTCACCGCGGCGCTGCTGTCGGAGAGTTTCCCCACCCGGACGCGCTATACCGCGTCGGCGATTACCTACAACGTGGCCTATACCCTGTTTGGCGGGACGGCGCCGCTGGTGGCGACCTGGCTGATCGGGCAGACCGGCAGCAGCCTGGCGCCGGCGTTCTACCTGGTGGTGATTGCCCTGGTGGCGCTGGTGGGTGGGTTGGCGTTACCGGAGACGTCGCGGATCTCGTTGCATGATGAAGCGGGGGCGGATGGCCCTGGTCGGCAAGCAAGCCGAGCGACTTGAGATTCTGGGGGGCTCTAGAGAGGTGCGGTTATCGAGGCGGTGGCGGGGAACTTACTATTTTTGTCATTAGCCGTATAAATCGGTCCGATAATCGCACACTTCGGCAGCGGGTTGAATTGACGAAACTAACCAGGTGGTACAAATATAACGACAACCCAACAACAACAAAGCGATGTTCGCCATGACGCCCCTCATCCTTGTGCTAAACGGCCCGAACCTGAACCTGCTTGGCACCCGCGAACCTACTCAGTATGGCCACGAAACCCTTGCCGACCTGGCCCGCGGCTGTGCCGAGACAGCCCAGGCGCAGGGCTTGCAGATCGAATTCCGCCAGACCAACCACGAAGGCGAATTGATCGACTGGATCCACGCCGCGCGCGGCCGCTGTGCCGGCATCCTGATCAACCCAGGCGCCTGGACCCACACCTCGGTGGCCATCCGCGATGCGCTGGTCGCCTGCGAACTGCCGGTCATCGAGGTGCACTTGTCCAACGTGCACAAGCGCGAACCCTTCCGCCACCTGTCGTTTGTCTCGTCGATTGCCGTGGGCGTGATCTGCGGCCTTGGCAGCCAGGGCTACCGCATGGCCCTGAGCCACTTCGCTCAATTGCTGCGGGAGCGCGCTGCATGACCCAGGCCGCGATCCTTGCCGGCCTGATCGGCCGTGGCATCCAGCTGTCGCGCACACCTGCCCTGCATGAGCACGAAGGCGACGCCCAAGCGTTGCGCTACCTGTATCGGCTGATCGATGCCGACCAGCTCCAGCTCGACGACAGTGCTCTGCCCCACTTGCTCGACGCTGCGCAGCGCACCGGGTTCACCGGGCTGAATATCACCTACCCATTCAAGCAGGCGATCCTGCCGCTGCTCGACGAGCTTTCGGACGAGGCACGCGGCATCGGCGCGGTGAACACGGTGGTGCTCAAGGACGGCAAACGGGTCGGCCACAACACCGACTGCCTGGGCTTTGCCGAAGGCCTGCGCCGCGGCTTGCCAGATGTAACGCGGCGTCAGGTGGTGCAGTTGGGTGCGGGCGGCGCCGGCTCGGCAGTGGCCCATGCGCTGCTGGGTGAAGGTGTCGAACGGCTGGTACTGTTCGAAGTGGACGCGGCCCGGGCGCAGGCACTGGTGGACAACCTCAACCAACGCTTCGGCGCGGGTCGGGCCGTGGTTGGCAGCGACCTGGCGGGTGAACTGGCGGCAGCAGATGGGCTGGTGAACACAACGCCGGTGGGCATGGCCAAGCTGCCGGGTACGCCGCTGCCGGTCGAATGGCTGCATGGCCGGTTGTGGGTAGCGGAGATCATCTATTTCCCGCTGGAAACCGAATTGCTGCGAGCGGCGCGGGCGTTGGGGTGCCGGACACTGGATGGCAGCAACATGGCGGTGTTCCAAGCGGTGAAGGCGTTCGAGCTGTTCAGTGGGCGGCAGGCGGATGCGCGGCGGATGCAGGCGCATTTTGCCAGTTTCACATGAATCCGCAGCGGCCCTATCGCCGGCTTGCCGACGATAGGGCCAGTACAACATCACCCTTTCTCATCCAGCAACGCCTGTATCACTTTCTCCTGCCCGTCATAATCCCCCTCGCCAAAGTGCACATGCCGCACCTGCCCCTGCCGATCGACGAAATAATGCGCCGGCCAGAACTGGTTACCCCAGGCATTCCACACCTGATAGTCATTGTCCACCGCCACCGGATAACCGATGCCAAGGCTGGCCACCTTGCGCTTCAGTTGCCCGACATCGTGCTCGTAGTCGTACTCCGGGGTATGCACGCCCACCACCACCAACCCCTGGTCGGCATAGCGCCGGGCCCAGTCGTTCACATGCGGCAGGCTGCGCTGGCAGTTGATGCAATCCCACGTCCAGAAATCCACCAGCACCACCTTGCCCTTGAGCGCCGGGGCGTCCAGCGGTGGCGAGTTCAGCCACTGGCTGGCACCGGCCAACGACGGCATGGGGCCGTAGTCATCCCGTGCCAGCAGCGTGCCGGCCAGGCCAAGGCCTATCAGCGCCAAGGCCACACCGCCCGCCTTCACCAGCCGTCGATCAATTGTCATGGCAACCTGCCGTGGCGTAGGTGCGGTAGTCCAGGCTTTCGTGCTGGCCTTTGGAGTCCAGGTAGTTCATGCGGGTGTTGACCACTCCGCAGGCGTTGCTCTGGTCATCTTTGACCGACAGCACTTTCTTGATATCCAGATGGTCACCATAGCGGTACTGCATGGCCCCATCATCGTTCATCGGCATGCTGGCCGCCTGGGCGCCGATGGCACCAAAGGCGAGTACGGCAAGCAGGCTGGCACGGGCAAAGGTTTTCACGTTCATGGCATTTCTCCTGGCATCTTCTCGAAGTGGGGTTGGTGTTCCCCGGTCGAGAGCCATTTCACGCCTGCCAGGTATCTCGTATGTGTCGTGCATGCCTGTGATGTGCTTCCTCCTGTATCTGCAGCAAGGCCGGATACACTGCAATACAAAACCCGGCAGGCAAGCGCGAAAGCGCTCGGTACACTGCGCCCACTGCCCTTGCACAGGAACCCCGCAATGGAACATGTCGATCACATCCTGATCGTCGACGACGACCGCGAAATCCGCGAACTGGTCGGCAACTACCTGAAGAAGAACGGCCTGCGCACCAGCATCGTTGCCGATGGCCGGCAGATGCGTGCGTTTCTCGAAGCCAACAGCGTCGACTTGGTGGTGCTCGACATCATGATGCCCGGCGATGACGGCCTGCTGCTGTGCCGCGAACTGCGCGCCGGCAAGCACCGCAATACGCCGGTGCTGATGCTGACCGCGCGCAACGACGAGACCGACCGCATCATCGGCCTGGAAATGGGCGCCGACGACTACCTGACCAAGCCTTTCTCCGCGCGCGAACTGCTGGCCCGCATCAATGCCGTGCTGCGCCGCACGCGCATGTTGCCGCCCAACCTGACCATCAGCGAAAGCAGCCGACTGCTGGGCTTTGGCCAGTGGCGCCTGGACACCACCGCCCGCCACCTGCTCGACAGCGAAGGCACCCTGGTGGCCCTGAGTGGCGCCGAGTACCGCCTGCTGCGGGTGTTTCTCGACCACCCGCAGCGGGTGCTCAGCCGGGAACAACTGCTCAACCTGACCCAGGGCCGCGAGGCGGACATCTTCGACCGCTCCATCGACCTCTTGGTCAGCCGCCTGCGCCAGCGGCTGGGTGACGACGCCCGTGAGCCAAGCTGCATCAAGACCGTGCGCAGCGAAGGCTATGTGTTCTCGCTGGCCGTGCAATTGCTCGAGTCGCCATCATGAAATGGCCACGCACCCTGGCTTCGCGCCTGGCCCTGATCTTCTTCACCGGGCTGGTGCTGGCCTACGGCCTGTCGTTCAGCCTGCAGGCCTACGAGCGCTACATCAGCAGCCGCTCGATGATGCTCAGCAACCTGGAGCAGGACGTCGCCACCTCGGTCGCCATCCTCGATCGCCTGCCGGCGGCCGAACGTGCAGCTTGGCTACCGCGCCTGGAACGGCGTACCTACCGTTACCGGCTGGATGAGGGGCTTGCCGGGCAAGCGATGCCGAGCAGTGACCCGCCCATGGCCGCCGAATCGATCCTCAAGGCCATCGGCGACCACTACCCGCTGACCTTCCTCGACATACCCGGCCCCAACCCGCACTTCCAGGCACACTTGCGTCTGGCCGATGGGTCACCATTGACCATCGATGTCACCCCCTCGCCGGTGCCGGTGGCCCGCTGGCTACCACTGGTACTGCTGATCCAGCTTGCCGTGCTGCTGTTCTGCACCTGGCTGGCGGTGCGCCTGGCCATCGGCCCGCTGACACGCCTGGTGCAGGCGCTGGACACCCTCGACCCGGACAAGCCCGGGGTGCGCCTGGACGAAAGCGGCCCACGCGAAGTCAAATATGCCGCCGTCGCCTTCAATGCCCTGCAGGCGCGCATCGCCGCTTACCTCAAGGAACGCATGCAGCTGCTAGCTGCCATTTCCCACGACCTGCAAACCCCGATCACGCGCATGAAACTGCGCGTGGAGGTAATGGAAGAAGGGGTCGAGAAAGAAAAACTGTGGCATGACCTGGATGCCATGGAGCACCTGGTGCGCGAAGGCGTGGCCTACGCCCGCAGCATGGACATCAATACCGAGCCACCGTGCCGCATCAACCTGGATGCTTTCCTCGACAGCCTGGTGTTCGACTACCAGGACAGCGGCGCCCAGGTGGAGCGCCACGGCAGTACCGGCAGCCTGCTGGAAACCCGCCCGCATGCGCTGCGCCGGGTGCTGGTCAACCTGGTGGACAACGCCTTGAAGTTCGCCGGCAAGGCGCAGCTGGAAGTGAGCCGCGAACACGGCAACACGGTGATCCGGGTTCTGGATGACGGCCCGGGCATTCCCGGTGATGAGCTGGATGAAGTGCTCAAACCCTTCTATCGCGTGGAGAGTTCGCGCAATCGCAGCACCGGTGGCACGGGGCTGGGGCTGGCGATTGCCCAGCAGCTCACCCAGGCCATGGGGGGGCGCTTGACGCTGAGCAATCGCCAAAGTGGCGGGCTGTGTGCACAGATCGAACTGGGCGCTCCCTAAGCCCGGTGCACGGCCCGGTTCAATCCTCCAGCGGCTTGGGTGGCGCGGCAGGTTTGGCCGGTTTGGCCGGTTTGCCAGGCTTGCTCTCCTTGGGCGGGGTTTCGCTGCTGGCGGCCACCGGTTCAGGGGCGGTCACCGCCTTCTCGGTGGCTGGCAGGTCATCGACCGCCTTGAAGATCGCCTGCGGGTCGATCTTCTCGCCCGTGTCGTCATCCTTGAGCATGTGTCGCTCGCCGTCCTTACCCACCAAGATCACCTTGGTGCCCTTGCTGGCGCCAAGCTTCAGCTCGCGGATCAAGGCCATGGTGGTTTGCTGTTCGAGGTTCTTGTCCTCGCGCTTGCCCATCATGTTGGCAACGCTGTACAGCACCAGGCCACGCTCCTTGAACCCCGCCTGGGTGGCCGGGTCCTTGAGTGCCTCGTTGAGGCCGCGCAGGGTGGGGTCGGCGCTGCTCGGTGCAATGACGACCAATGGCCTGGCCTTGCCCAGTTCCTTGGCCAGTGGCGCGTCACTGTCGGCGGCGTACAAGGGGCCGGCGACTGCCAGCAGAGTGGCGAGGGTCAGTGACCGGACGAGCATGCGTATCTCCTTATTCTCTCGATAAACCAAAGACTACAGATCATGGAGAAAGATCCGACGCAGGAGCCTAAACCAGTTGCCTGGGGTGTGCGCGGCACAAAAGTAACTTCCGATTACCATGAACAGGCTGTGACATCTCCGGAAACATCACAGCCTGGTTAGAGCATAGTTCAAAGCTGCCAGGGGTCAGTTATCGCTCAACCTTATGGTGTACGCCCGGCCCATCGCCTCACGGGTCAGTTGCAGCATCACCTCGTGTTCCCGTTGCTGGGCATGGATATGCAACAGGGCGATCTCACCCTCCATGTTGCCCAGCTCCATGAGCCTTTCCAGTTCATCATGAATATCCTGCGGCACCTTCAGGCGTGCGGAGAAATTGGCGCTCAGGTAGTCCTGCCAGAACGCTTGCCGTGACAGGAACTGCGCCAGGCTCTCGCGCGACTGCGCCGCGATCACGGCACGTTCGGCCCGGAGAATGTCGTGCGGCCTGAGGCTGGGAATGCCGGCATACAGCATGTCATCCCGCTGGATCGGCAGGTCGAGCTTGACACGCAAGGCGATGCGATAAGCCAGCGCGAATTCGATCGACTCACTGTTGGCCCCCACCTCCAGAGCATGCTCGGCAGCCAGCTGATCAAGTACCTGCATGCGCCAGAGCTGACCGCCCAGGTGCAATAGCGCGCGCTCAGGATGCTGCGCCAGTTCGCCATGGCGCGCGCGCCACAACAGCACCCGCAGTTCCAGGTCAGTGAAGCGAATGGTTGCGTTGTCCTGGCAATCGGTCACCGCCGCGTGCTCGAACAGCTCACGCTTGAGCGCATCATCGCGAACCATGAACTCGAACATGTCCAGCAGCCGTGCAGCGAAGTTTCTGGCCAACGGGAACGACTTGAAGTTACCCGATGACGTCAGCGCCGACAGCGTGGTGAACAAGTCCGCAGCCCCCGGTTCCGCTTCCAGTCGCGTCCAGATCGCGGCCAGGTCGTCGCGCCGGCCTGGCGGTGCCACGTCCAGCCAGCGCAGCCGATAGGGAACCCGGCTTTCATGCAGCCAATGCCAGATGCTGATCGATTCCGGCGTTGCGGCGAACAGGTTGCCAGCCAGGTTGACCCGCCCTACGCGCCACAGCTCCGACTCATGGAAACCCTCGGGCAGCTCGTACAGGGAGTTGTCCCGCAGGTCGAGGGTGTGCAGCTCCGGGCTGTCCATCACCCCGTAGGGGAAATCGCCGAGCCTGGTGCCTTGCAGAAACAGGGCATTGAGCCGGGGCATGCCAAAAATCGAGAAGCTTCTGCTCAACGGATTGGACGAAAGGTTCAAGTACACCAGCGAACTGCAGCCGGCCAGCACCAGGGCTTGCCCTTCATCCAGCATGATCTGGTTGCCCGACAGGTCGAGCACTTCCAGTTGCTGTGTCAGCGCCTGAGGCAGCGGCAGGGTGCGCAGCCGGCAATGGGTGATTTCCAGGCTGCGCAGGTTGGGGAACGCCCGCAGGAAGTGGTCAGGGACAGTCTCCAGACGCATGGCCCGTAGCGCGATGACCGACACATGCGGAAAACTGACCGATTCGGGCAGGCCAGGCAGGCGCTGGATGCGTCCGCCAATGTGCTCGAAGATGTAGCGCAATTGATCCACTGGGTCGTTGCCCAGCTCCGGGACCATCCAACGCCAGCAATCGATCAGGGCCTTGCGCAGTTCGCGCCGGGCAAGCAGCTCGAGCGAGAGGCCAGCACTGCGCACCCAGTGATTCAAATGGCTGCGCAGCTCGCCGTACTGCTGCTCCAAGGCCTCCAGCTGCAACTGCGCGTCTTGCCGTTCGAACCATCGGCCGATCTGTTCATCGCTGAACGCTGGGTAAAGGTCTCGCAACCTGGCCTGCAGCGCCCTTGGGCTGCGCCCGCCCAACGCGGCCCAGAACCTGCCGCCGCTCAGAGGGTAACCGATACGACCATCGCCGAAACGCTGCGGGGCCAGGAACGACCGGTTCGGCTGGTCTCCCCCAAGCCAGCCTGCAAGCATGTCGCGCAGCCCGCGAGCCTCTGCCGACAGGTGCGCCCGCAGGGCTGGCGCAAAGGGCTCGGCCAGCCCGGTGAGCACTCGCTGTTCAGGGCTATAGGCTTGGGCCAGCACGTCGAACAGCTCGCCCGTTTCGGCCAAGGGCCCATCGGCGCGGCGGCTGAAGGTGCCTTGGCGGTGGATAAGGTCGAAGATCCCGCCACTACCGTCGGTGGTCAGCAACGGCTGGCTGGCATCGCCATCGAACAAACGCCAGGCCGGCCCGCTGGCCGCGCCGCGCAAGCGCGCCAGCAGTTGCAACACAACCCGCGCCAGGTCGAGGTTTTGCGGGGTATCGAACACCAGGGCTTCGTAGACGCGGGCAAGGCGTATGCCTGCCACCTGTACCCGCGCAACCTGGGCCATGAACAGCGGTACGCGTTGCGTCTTGAGCAACGCCTCGTGCTCATCCTCGCTGGCCGTACGCATCACTTCGTCTGCCGCCAGCCGGTGCAGGCTGTTGAAACTTCTGCGCAAGATCCGGCTCGCTTCGGTGTCGGGCGACTGCTCGTCATAGAGCTGTTGCAACAGGGCCCGACGCTGGGCCCAAACCACCTCGGCCAGCGCCTGCCCCTCCTTGCCGGCGGCGCCGGTCAGCCCCCTGGCCTGTGCCAACAGCGCCGTGTCGGCAACGGCCTGGCTGCTGCGCAACTGCCGGCCCAGGGTCTGGATGCGAGCTGCCAGCAACGTACGGTTCACCGTGTCGGCGACCCCGGCTTCGGCACGCCGGCCATACACGTGCCAGGCCCGCAGGTGATCGGCCTCCAGGCCATGAATGGCCATGACCTGCTCGATCTGCTGGTCATCGAGTTCACTGTAGGGCCTGCCCAGGCGGCGGAACATCGTGTAGGTGTCGGCCCACTGCGCAGGTTGCTCGTGCCACAGCCGCCATGCACCGGCACCGTTATGGCGCAGCTGTGGCCCGTGCCCCCGGTAGGGGATCAATTGCCAGGGCTCATCGATGGCTGATTGGCGAACCGGATACCAGGCGCCTTGCATCTCGATCCAGCAACGCTCGCCGAGGCGGTGCACGCCCTGTTCGTCTCTCACGGCAGCGCCGGGCGGGGCCTCGCTGCTATAGGGTTGCAGGTCGCCGTTCCACAACTTTTCACTGCCGTCTTCAAGACGCGCCGCGATCAGGCTGTCCACCTGGCTCCAGGCGCGACGCGCCACGGTAACCGTGGCGGCGGTGGCGCCGAGCATGGCCAGTGACTTGCCAACGTTGAGCAAATGCTCGAAGGCTGCATCGCGCTCGTCGTTACGCCAATCGGCGATCGCCTGATAGCATTCCTCAAGAAGCTCGTAGGCCATTACCGCGGCTAGCACCGCGCCTATCGCCGGCACGTACAGCCCGGCCACCATCAGCAGCGTCCAGCCCTCGGCGCGCAGGCGCTTGTCGTGTTCCTGCTGGGTCTGGCGATCCAGTTCAGCCACGGGCGGAGCAATCATTGCGGCATCGTCCTTGATCTGTGCGACCCAATTGGCAGCCAGGTGGTCGAACAAAGCGCGCGAATAGCCCGAGGTCTGTTCATCAAGGTTACGGGTTGCCCAGTCGGCCACACCATCGAGGCGCTCGCCGATGGCGGCGAACAGCCGCTGGCTGTCGCGACGGCGCACAAAACCGCTGAAAAATCGCCGGTAGCTCGGCTCCCGCAGGCGCTTACCAAGCACATGGCGCACGTAATCGTCCAGATCGTCGCAGGCGCTCCAGGCGCCCAGCGGATCGCCCGGGACATACACCAGTACCCGCTGGGTGCCGTTGTACAGCACGCCCACATCGACCGCTTCCAGCACCACGATGCGCTGCAATGCGCAACCGAATAGCTTGAGTTGCTGGGCGTATACCGGCGCCCCATGGAGCCAGCCCAGCCGGTTGTCGCGGCAGAGCTGCGTCACCACCTGCAACTCTGCGCTGCTCAGCTCCCCTTCTGCCCTGGCCTTCACGGCGTCTGCCAGCATGCCGTAGCGCTGGAACTGGGCGAGTAACGCCTTGACGCCCTGCTCACTGTTGTCTTCATCCAGTACAGCGTCCAGGTGACGCTGGTACTGCTGCCCCAGGTCCAGGTCCCGGCACAACCCGGCGAATGCCAGCGCGCTAAGGCCAGCCTGGCTTACACCGCCGGTATCGACCAGCGTGTTGCGCCGGGGCTGCTCATGGCGCTCCTGCTCTGGGAAGTTGTACAGCGCCGCCTCCAGTGACGGCAGCTCGAAGTAGTCGCTGTCCTGAACTGGCACGCGCCCGGCCACGTAAGTGACAGTGGGAGAGATGAAGGTATACCAGCGGCGAAAATACAACTGATCGACCTGAAGACCGCCATGGCGGTCAAGCGCCTCCTGCAGCAGGGGTCTGGCAAAATCATCAAGCCGGCGGACACGTGCGAAGGCGACAGCCAGGCCGCGGTGGGTTTGCATCAGCTTGCGTAACGCCTCGCGCAGCACTTTGAATTCGCCTTCGTCTAGCGAGGCCATCCAGTTCGGCAGGCGATTGGCAATCAACTGGTCCTGATACGCTTGGGCGACAGCAAGGGTGTCGACTTCAGCCAACGGTTCAAGGGTACTGTCCTGCATGGCTACCTCCTGGAGTGCGGATCGGCCCGAGGCTAAGCAATGCAGGGAAACGCTGGGGCTAGGTATCTAGCACCCGGTCAGAACAGCAAAAGCTGGCGGTCGATCAGACGCCCGAAGTCATCGTTGACGAAGGGCAGGATCGCATCCGCCACCGGTTGCAATTGGCGGCTGAGGTAGTGCTGGTAATCGATCTGCGCCTGCAGGTTCTCCAGCGGCTGCGGACCGGCCGTGGTGATCAGGTAGCTGATCCAGCCGCCACGCTGGTATTGCAGCGGGCGTCCCAGGCGCCGGTTGAACTCATCGGCCAGGCGCGCGGCACGCACATGGGGCGGCACGTTGCGCTGATAGTCGGCCAGCGGCCGACGCAGGCGCTTGCGGTACACCATCAGTTCGTCCTGCTCGCCGGCCAGGGTACGCCGCACGTACTCGCGCACGTAGTCGCGGTAGGGTTCGCCACGAAATACCCGGCCATATAGCTCCTGCTGAAACTGACGGGCCAGTGGCGACCAGTCGGTGCGCACCGATTCCAGGCCTTTGTAGACCATTTCTTCGGTACCATCGGCCCGCTGTACCAGGCCCGCGTAACGTTTCTTGCTGCCCTCTTCGGTACCGCGGATGGTCGGCATCAGAAACCGCCGGTAGTGCACCTCGTACTGCAGCTCCAGGGCACTGTCCAGGCCCATGCTGTCGCGCAGGTGCTGGCGCCACCACTGATTGACCTCGGCCACCAGCGAACGCCCGATGACGGCAGCGGCCTTTTCATCATGGGCGCCCTTGAGCCAGACGAAGGTGGAGTCGGTATCGCCGTAGATCACATCGAAGCCACGCGCTTCGATCAGGGCGCGGGTCTGGCGCATGATCTGGTGCCCGCGCATGGTGATCGACGACGCCAGGCGCGGGTCAAAGAAGCGGCAACCACTGGAACCCAGTACGCCATAGAAGGCGTTCATGATGATCTTCAGCGCTTGTGACAACGCCGCATTGCCGTCGCGCTTGGCGGCTTCCCTGCCCTGCCACACGCGCTCGACGATGGCCGGCAGGCAATGTTGGCTGCGCGAGAAGCGCCCGCCTCTGAAGCCATCGACCGAATGTTCGTCATCGGGCTGGCGCAGGCCTTCGACCAGGCCCACCGGATCGATCAGGAAGGTACGGATGATCGACGGGTACAGGCTCTTGTAGTCCAGCACCAGTACCGAGTCATACAACCCTGGGCGCGAGTCCATGACAAAACCACCGGGGCTGGCTTCGTCGGGGCGGCTGCCCAGGTTGGGAGCGACGAAGCCCATCCGGTGCATGTGCGGGATGTACAGGTGACAGAACGCCGCCACCGAACCGCCGCTGCGGTCCACCGCCAGCCCGGTGACGGCGGCGCGTTCGAGCAGGAACTCCAACAGGCGGGTGTGGGCGAAGATGCGGGTGACCAGCTCGCAGTCCTTGAGGTTGTAGCGGGCCAGCGCCGGCTTGTCCTCGGCGAACAGGCGGTTGATCTCGTCCATGCGCTGGTAAGGCGTATCGATGGCCTTGCCCTCGCCAAGCAGGGTCTGCGCGACGCTTTCGAGGCTGAACGAGGGGAAGCTCCAGGTGGCCGAGCGCAGTGCTTCGATGCCGTCGATCAGCAGGCGGCCTGGAGCATCGGCGAACACGTGGCCGCCGTTGGCATGGGTGCGCAGGGTCATGGCCTCGCCGGCACGCCCCAGGGCCAACGGTACCTGCAACTGGCGGGCGTGTTCGTGCAGCAGGCGCAGGTCGAACTGCACCAGGTTCCAGCCGATGATTGCATCCGGGTCGTGCTGGGCCAGCCACTGGTTGAGGCAGGTCAGCAGTGCGGCGCGGTCATCGCAATAGTGCAGGTCGAAATCGAGGTCGTCGGCGGTGCCATTGGCCGGGCCGAGCATGTACACCTGGCGTTGGCCGCAGCCTTCGAGGGCGATGCTGTACAGCTCGCCACGTTCGCTGGTTTCGATGTCGAGCGAGACCAGGCGCAGGGGTGGGCGGTAGTCGTTGGCGGGCTTGAGCTGGGCATCGCAGAGTACGCCGTGGGCGTCGGGCTTGCCGGTGAACTGCACGCCGGCGGTGATGAAGCGCTCCATGAGGTAGCGCTCGGGGGGGCGAATGTCGGCTTCGAAGACGTCGATGCCGGCGTTGCGCAGGCGTTGTTCGAGTTGCATTAGCTGGCGGTGCTGGCGGGTGTAGAGGCCGAGCATCGGGCGTTGCTCGAAGTCGCGCAGGCGCAGGGGTTTGAGCTGGGTGCCGGGTTCGCTGGCGAGCAGCAGACGCGCGTGGTCGGCCTGGGCCTGGGGGAGGAAGGCAACGGACTCCTGGGGGGCCAGGCGTATGCGTTGGGGGCCGTGGTCGGTGGCCAGCCAGAACTCCACGCGGGTGCCTTCGGGCGTGTCATGCCAGTGACGGGTCAGGACAAAGCCCTGCTGCAATTCCACGGTTACCTCAAATCATCATTTCGCAATTAAAAAGGATTCTACCGCCCAGGCCTGCTTTTAGCTTCGCCTTTCCCAACCCCACCGACCTTTGATCGGGCTTTGGCTCTTGCTCTTGCTCTTGCTTTGGCTTTGGCTTTGGCTTTTGCTTTTGCTTCTTGTGCGCGCAAGTTCAGACGCAGCAGATTGCGACTTCAGGAGGCCGAGCGAAGGCCTTGCGGAGGGAGGCGACGGGCATGGATGCCCGTCGAGCGCTGAGGCCCCATGGATGGGGCCTGCAGCGCGTACTCCCGGGAGCAAGACCTCCGTTCGGCCTCCTGAAGTCGCAATCTGCTGCGTCTGAACTTGCGCGCACTAGAAGCAAGAGCAAAAGCCAACACAAGAGCAAGAGCAAGAGCAAGAGCAAGAGCAAGAGCGCAGAGTGAAGAAAGAGACGGGCTTGAGGGGCGTGATGGAATTCAACAGAATTCCGCTATCCTCTGCTCTTCTGCGCCCGGACCCGATCATGGAACTGCACATTCGCCTGGAAGGCCGCAAAGGCCTGGCCGACCAGCTCTACCAGCAACTGCGCGCCGGCATCGACAGCGGCCACCTGGCCGCCGGCACCCAGCTTCCCCCCACCCGCCTGCTGGCCGAGCAACTGGGCGTGTCACGCAAGACCGTCGCCGAAGCCTATTCCCGCCTCACCTACGACAACCTCCTCAGCGGCGTGGTAGGCCGCGGCACCTTCATCACCCCACGCCAATCCACCCGCACCAGCGACGCCCAGACCGTCCCCCTGGCTGCAGCTGCCTCGCTGGACCGCTGGCAACAACGCGCCACCGTCCTCGCAAGACGCACCCACGAAGCCCCATCACGCTACGACTTCGTCGGCGGTGCCTCGATCAAGTCGCAGTTCCCCTTCGACCACTGGCGCAGTTGCCTCAACTATGCCTTGCGCCGCAGCCAGCGCCACCCCGAACGCCAGTTCACCGCCCAAGGCCTGCCCGAACTGCGCGAAGCCATCGCCCACCACGTCGCCTACACCCGAGGCGTGCATTGCAGCGCAACCGACATACTGGTGTGCAATGGCGCCCAGCAGGCCCTGGACCTCATCGCCCGCGTGCTGATCGAACCCGGGTGCAAAGTCGCCATGGAAGACCCCGGCTACCCACCCGCCCGCCAGCTTTTCCTGGCACTGGGCGCAAACCTGCAATCGGTGCCCGTGGATGACCAGGGCCTGTGCGTCGAGCAGATCGCCGACGGCACCCAACTGATCTACGTGACCCCTTCCCACCAGTTCCCCCTCGGCATGCCCATGCCACTGCAGCGTCGCCAGGCCCTGCTGGCCAGGGCCGCCGAGCTCGGCGCGCTGATCATCGAAGACGATTACGACTGCGAGTTCCGCTACCAGGGCCCGGCCGCGGATGCCCTGCAACGCCTCGATAGCCAGGGGCTGGTGGCCTACGTCGGCACATTCTCGAAAACCCTGCTGGCGGAACTGCGCCTGGGTTATGCCGTACTGCCAGCGCAGGTGCTCGAAGCGGCCTGCGTGGCCAAGCACCTGAGCGACTGGCACAGCCCCACCCTGTTGCAATGGGCACTCGCACGCTTCATCGGCGAAGGCCATCTGAACAAGCACATCCGCCGCTGCCATGACATCTACAGCGCCAGGCGCGAGCGCATCCTCAGCCGGCTGGAGGGTGACCTGGCCCCCTGGCTCACCGCCATACCTGCAAGCGCCGGCTTCCACCTCAGCGCGCTGGCGCAACCTGGGGTGGATGTCGAGCTGCTGGCCAACCTTGCACGCAAGGTGGAGGTCGGCCTTTATTCGCTGGCGCCATTCTTCGATGAAGCGCCCGTACGCCCGGGGTTGCTCATGGGCTTTGGCGCCATCGAACTGTTGGACATCGACCCAGCGCTGGACCGGGTCCGCGATACCCTGCAGCGCCTCAGCTGACGGCAGCCACCTGGCCGCCGTGACCGCGCCGGGCAATGGCGGCGGCGTAACCACGTGGGGCGAAGCAGGTGGTGACCAGCAGCATGGCCAGCACCGTGACGGTCAACAGCGTCCACGAGGCTTGGAAATCACCGCTCACATCCCGCAGCCAACCGGTGATGTACGGCACGATACCGGTGATGATGAAACCTACCCCCTGCACGAACGCCGCAAGGCTTCCCGCCTCTGCTGGCGTCTTCAGATGCTCCAGGGTCAAGGTCAGGCTCAGGCTGAAGCAGGCACCCAGGCCAAAGCCGATCATCGCCACCCACACGCCCATGGCCCAACCCGGCGCGAGCAGCAAGCCAAGAAAGCCCGCCAACTGGATCGACAGCGCCAGCCACAGCCCTGGCCGGCGATCCACCCAACCGCGCAACAACAACGGCAGGCCCAAGGCACCGGCCACCTGGAAAATGGTCATCAGGCCAACCAGGTCACCCCCGCCCTGGGCGGTGCCGCCGTGCTCCAGGTGATAGGCCGGCAACCAGGCGACCATGCTGGTGTAGCCACCGTTGATCAAGCCGAAGTACAACGCCAGCAGCCACGCCCTGCGCGTGCCGAACCAGTGCCCACCGCCAGCGCCCGCCAGCTTCGGCGCAGCGTGACGCGGGCGCAGCACGGCCCAGGCCAGTATCGCCAGCAGCGCCGGAATCGCCCACAGACCAAGGCCTGCCTGCCAATGTCCGAAATGGCCGCTGATATGCGGCCCCAGTACGGCCGCCATCCCGCCACCACTCATCAGCGCCGCCGAATACAGGCCCATGGCGGCGGCCAGGCGGTTGGGGAACCAGCGATTGACCAACCCCGGCATCATGCCCTGCACCACCGCTACACCCAGGCCGGCCAGTACCGCGCTGGCCAGAAGCGCCCAGGCGCTGTCCAGTTGCAAGCGCCACAGGCAAGCCAGGGCAATGGCGCCAAGCCCGCCGAGCATGCCGCCGTGTTCGCTGATCCAGCGCCGCAACCAGGGTTGCAGCAACGGCACCAGGCCCATGCACAGCACCGGTAGTGCGGTCAGCAATGCGGCTTGTTGATAACCGAGGCCGGTGCTCACGCGCATCGGCTCGAGCAGCGGGCCGATGCTGGTCAGGATCGGCCGCAGGTTCAGTGCCAGCAGTACCACCAGCAGCAGGTTCAATCCCCCCCTCATTGTGCGTTCGCCTTGATCTCGTTGAGAGCGAGGGCCAGTTCGGCGGCTTCGCCCATGTAGCGTTCTGCAGACATAAATCGGTGCTCCTGAAGCAAGAGCCGGTCATTATCCTGCCTCTCCGGTCAAGGCTGAAATGAAGAGATTGGATGCCTGTCAGTGGCCACCTTAATGGGCCCAATTGGCCTCCTGGCAAAGGGCACGATTGGCTATCGGGCGGGCGGCCAGGCGGCGGTAAGGTAGCGCCATGTCCACCCCGAATCCCTTGGAGATCACCATGCACAACCGTATCGAATGGCCCAAACACTCGCCGGAAGCGTACAAGGCCATGGTCGGCCTGGAGCAGGCACTGGCCAAGAGTGGCCTGGAAAACTCGCTGTTGGAACTGGTGCGTCTGCGCGCTTCGCAGATCAACGGCTGCGCCTACTGCGTGAACATGCACGCCAATGACGCGCGCAAGGCCGGTGAAACCGAAGCGCGCCTGCAGACGCTGACCGTGTGGCAGGAAACCAACTACTTCACTCCTCGTGAGCGTGCGGCGCTGGCTTGGGTCGAGTGCCTTACCCGCCTGCCCGAGCGCGGTGCGCCGCAGCCGGAGTATGAAGCGCTGCAGGCGCATTTCGAGCCGGCCGAGGTGGTCAACCTGACCTTGGCCATTGCCACCATCAATGCCTGGAACCGCTTTGGTGTGGGCTTTGCGATGGTGCCGGCCTGATAGGTTGCATCGGCCCTGATCGCCGGCCAACCGGCGCCCACAAGTACGCCACTGTACTCAGGCCCAGCGCGGTACCTGTGGGAGCCGGCTGGCCGGCGATAGGGCCACTGCAGGCACCACACTACCGAGCCGTCAACCTGGCCCGATAACTCCCCGGGCTCTGCCCCGTCCACTTCTTGAACGCCCGGTGAAACGCGCTGGGCTCCTGGAACCCGGTCTGCTCAGCGATCTCGGCAATGCTCAGCACCCCTTCACGCAGGCGCTCGAAGGCCATGGCACGACGCACTTCGTCCTTGATCTGCTGATACGACCGCCCTTCACGCTCCAACTGCCGCCGAAACGTACTCGGGCTGATGCCCTGCACCCTGGCCAAGGCCTCCAGCGTCGGCCACTGGCCATAACGCCGGGCCCGCAAATGCCGGTACACCTCGGCCACCACGCCATTCTGGTTGCGAAAACGGATCACCAGCCCCTGCGGCGCGCTGCGCAAGAAGCTCTTCAGCCCCGCCAGGTCTTGCACCACCGGCAGCCGCAGGTAGGCACTGTCGAACTCCACTTCGGTGCGCCCGCTGCCCAGGCGCAGGTCCGGCCCCCACAGCAGCAGGTCGTCATCCTGGGCCGGGCGCGCCACCGCAAGCTCCGTACGGTCGATGGCGATGCGCCGCCCGGCGAGCCAGCACAGCAGCCCCATCATCAGCACCAGGTAGGTCTCTTCGGCGTAGACTCGGGTCAAGGGGTCGGCGATCTGCGATTGCACGCTGATCACCGCGCGCCCGCCACGCACCGTCAAGTTGCCACGCAGGTCACGCAGGAACAGGCCGAAATTGCCCATGCACTGGCGCAGGGCCTTTTCCAGGTTCGGCTCCTGGATAAGCCCGCGGCAGATCAGGGCAAAGCTGCCCAACGGCATGCCATGGCTGTCGAGGCGGAAGAACTCATCGCCAAACTGGTGAATCAGCGCCAGCCACAACTGGGCGAATGCCTTGGCTGGCACCCGAGCCTGCGGCTGGTCGAGCAGGCTCGGCGCGATACCCACCGCGTGCAGGTGGGCATCACGCGCCTCGGGCTGCTCGCGCAAGCCGTGCAGCATGGCATTGAGAAAATACACGGCGACCGTATCGCTATCGCGCATGGCGGAATTCGCTGTCTATGCTGAGTGGCAAAAAGTGCCAGGTTGACTGAACAGAATCGGCATAGGCTGCAACAGAGCCTTTGCCTAGACTCGGACCCCATCCGGGATCGCCGGCCATTCTCGCAGAGCCTGGCCCGCTCCCGCCATGCCTAAGCTAACGGAGCCTCTATGAGCAGCCCAGAAATCTACGTCGTCAGTGCCGTGCGTTCCGCCATCGGCGGTTTCGGTGGTTCCCTCAAGGACCTGCCCCTGGCCGACCTGGCCACCACCATCACCCGTGCCGCCATCGAGCGTTCGGGTGTGGCCGCCGAGCAGATCGGCCACATGGTCATGGGCACCGTGATCCCTACCGAACCGCGTGACGCCTACCTTTCGCGGGTCGCCGCGATGAACGCCGGCATCCCCAAGGAAACCCCGGCCTTCAACGTCAACCGCCTGTGCGGTTCGGGCCTGCAGGCCATCGTTTCGGCCACCCAGTGCCTGCTGCTCGGTGATGCCGACGTGGCCGTGGCTGCCGGCGCCGAGTCCATGAGCCGTGGCCCGTACCTGCTGCCGCAAGCCCGCTGGGGCGCTCGCATGGGCGACCTGCAAGGCATCGACTACACCGTCGGCGTGCTGCAGGACCCCTTCGAACACTTCCACATGGGCATCACCGCAGAGAACGTCGCGGCCAAGCACGGCATCACCCGCCAGATGCAGGATGAGCTGGCCCTGACCAGCCAGCGCCGCGCCGCCCGCGCCATCGCCGAAGGCCGCTTCGACAGCCAGATCGTGCCGGTGGAGCTGAAAACCCGCAAAGGCACCGTGCAGTTCGCCGTGGACGAACACGTGCGTGGCGATGTGACCGCCGAGCAACTGGCCGGCATGAAGACCGTGTTCAAGAAAGACGGCACCGTGACCGCCGGCAACGCCAGCGGCATCAACGATGGCGCTGCCGGCCTGGTGCTGGCCAGCGGTGACGCCGTGCGCCGCCTGGGCCTCAAGCCGCTGGCGCGCCTGGTGGCCTATGCCCACGCCGGCGTCGAGCCGGAGCTGATGGGCCTGGGCCCGATCCCGGCCACCCGCAAGGTGCTGGAAAAGGCCGGCCTGAACATCAGCGACCTGGACGTGATCGAGTCCAACGAAGCCTTCGCCGCCCAGGCCTGCGCCGTCGCCCGCGCCCTGGACTTCGACCCGGAGAAGGTCAACCCGAACGGTTCGGGCATCTCGCTCGGCCACCCGGTCGGCGCCACCGGCGCGATCATCGCCACCAAGGCCATCCATGAGCTGCAGCGCATCCAGGGCCGCTACGCGCTGGCCACCATGTGCATCGGTGGCGGCCAGGGCATCGCCGTGCTGTTCGAGCGCGTTTGAGGGAGTTGAAGCATGAGCATTGAACAGATCGCCGTGATCGGCGCCGGCACCATGGGCAATGGCATTGCCCAGGTGTGCGCGGTCGCCGGCTACTCGGTACTGCTGGTGGACGTTTCCGATGCCGCGCTGGAGCGCGGTGTGGCCACCTTGAGCAAGAACCTGGAGCGCCAGGTCAACAAGGGCACCCTCGACGCCGAGCGCGCCGAGGCGGCCAAATCGCGCATCCGTACCAGCACCGACTATGCCCAGCTCAAGACTGCGCAACTGGTAATCGAGGCGGCTACCGAGAACCTGCAGCTCAAGCAGCGCATCCTCCAGCAGGTGGCCGAAAACGTGACAACCGACTGCCTGATCGCCACCAACACTTCATCGCTGTCGGTTACCCAGCTGGCCGCCAGCATCGAGCACCCCGAGCGCTTCATCGGCGTGCATTTCTTCAACCCGGTGCCGATGATGGCGCTGGTGGAGATCATCCGCGGTCTGCAGACCAGCGACAGCACCTACGCGCAAGCCCTGGTGGTCACCGAGAAGCTGGGCAAGACGCCGATCACCGCCGGCAACCGCCCAGGCTTTGTGGTCAACCGCATCCTGGTGCCGATGATCAACGAAGCGATCCTGGTGCGCCAGGAAGGCCTGGCCAGCGCCGAAGACATCGACACCGGCATGCGCCTGGGCTGCAACCAGCCGATTGGCCCGCTGGCCCTGGCCGACCTGATCGGCCTGGACACCTTGCTGGCGATCATGGAGGCCTTCCACGAGGGCTTCTGCGACAGCAAGTACCGCCCTGCCCCGCTGCTCAAGGAAATGGTCGCGGCCGGCTGGCTGGGACGCAAGACCGGCCGCGGCTTCTACAGCTACTGAGGAGCGAGCCCCATGGCCCCGGTCAATGCCGCAATGCGCTGCACCAGCTTCGAAGAGCGACGAGACCGGGCCATGGCGCTGTTTGCCGAGAAAGGCTTCGGCCAGGTGAGCATGCGCGAACTGGCTGCGCACGTGGGGTTGACGCCGGGTTCGCTGTATCACCACTTTCCCAGCAAGCAGGACCTGCTGTTCGACCTGATCGAGGAGCTGTACGAAGAGCTGCAAGCGACCTTGGAGCTTGGCCGGCGGGCCATGGCCAGGGGTGGTTCTGCACTTTCCTGCCTGATTGCGGCACATTGGCAACTGCATGCCGAGCGGCCCTTGCAGTTTCGCTTGGCCGAGCGGGATTTCTGCTGCTTGAGCGAGGCGCAGCAGGAGCGCCTGGCAGCGTTGCGCAAACGCTATGAGACGGGTTTGCTGCGCTTGATCGCGCCTCAGGCGAAATTGCCGGGGGATGCGCTGGCGGCTACCGCCCAGGTGGTGGCGACCTTGCTCAACCAGTTGCCGGGGATGCTCAAGGCATTGCCCGAGGCGCAAGGGCTGGGGCTGATGGAGAACCTGCTGGTCGGGGGGATCGAGCGCACGCTGGGTTGATCGGTTCCGGCCCTATTGCCGGCAAGCCGGCTCCCACAGCCTGTGAGAACCGGCTTGCCGGCAATAGGGCCGGTGAATTCAGCGCAGCAGGGCCTGGATCTGTTGGTGCAAGGTATCCAGATCAAACGGCTTGGCCAGGATCGGTGCCTTACGCGCGATCGCACTGCCGGACTCGAGGATCTCCGCCGGGTAGCCGCTGATGAAGATCACCTTCAAATCCGGCCTCAGCTTCACCGCAGGCTCTGCAATCTCGACCCCGGAAATCCCACCCGGCAAGCGAAAATCGGTCACCATCAGGTCCAGGTGCGGCTTGCTGGCCAGGATCGCGAACGCCTGCTCACCGTCTTCGGCCACCAGCACGTGGTAGCCCTCGCCGGCCAGGTAGTCGCGCAGGATCATGCGGATCGCCGGCTCATCCTCGACCACCAATACCACGTCTTGTGCATCTTCACTCATGACTACAACGCCTTGAAATTCATACAGTTGGCCATCTGACCCCAGGCTTACGCAGAGGTTGCCCGCGCCTGGTCGTTTTGTGCTGCTGATGTCGACAGCGGCAAGATGAGGCTGAAGGTGGCACCCTTGCCCTCCTCGCTCTCGACCAGAATGCGCCCGCCATGGGCTTGGACGATCTGCTCGGAGATATACAGCCCCAAGCCCAGACCGCAGCTGGCCTGGTGTGCGGCGACCCGCTCGAACTGCTGGAAGATCCGCTGCTGGTTGGCAGCACTGATGCCGATGCCCTGGTCCTGTACCTGCACCCAGGCCATGCCTTCCTGAGCGAACACCCTTACATGAACCGGGCGCCGGTCGCCGTAGCGCAACGCATTGGACAACAGGTTGGCCAGTACTTGTTCAATACGAAACTCGTCCCACTCACCCTGCAACGGCTCGCAGCGCTGCAACTCGATGTAGGTTTCCAGCGCCGTCGCCTGGGCCGTGAAATTCTCCACCAGGCCACGGGCCAGATGGCCGAGGTCGAACAGCTTGGGCCGCAGCGACAGCTTGCCAGTGCGAATGCGCGACACATCGAGCATGTCTTCGATCAAACGGATCAGGCTGTTGATCTGCCGTTCGTCGCGCTCGACCATCGCCTGCAGCTTGTCGGCGCTGAACGCGTCGAGGTTGCCACGCGCCAGGTGCATCTTGCGCAACTGGGTTTCCAGAATCAGGCCGTTCAGCGGAGTGCGCACCTCATGGGAGACGATCGACATGAAGTCGTCGCGCATGCGCACCGCGCGCTCCAGCTCACCCTGCGCCACCTGCAACTGGGCCAGCAGCTGCTCCTGCTGCTCGCGGCTGTGCTCCAGGGCCTGCAACTGGCGATCGAGCACCTTGCGCTGGCGGTACAGGTCGACGAACACCGACACCTTGCTCTTCACTGCCATGGTGTCGAGCGGCTTGTACAGAAAATCCACCGCGCCGCTCTCGTAGCCCTTGAAGGCGTAGTTCATCTCGCGGCCGGCCGCGGTAACGAAGACGATCGGGATATTGCGAGTCTTTTCCGTGCCGCGCATCAGCTCGGCCAGCTCGAAACCGTTCATGCCCGGCATCTGCACGTCGAGAATGGCCAGGGCAAACTCGTGCTCGAGCAGCAGCGACAACGCCGCTTCGGCCGAATGGGCCTGGTGCACCTCGCAGCCTTCCCCTTGGATCAGGGCGTCAAGGGCCAGCAGGTTTTCCGGCAGGTCGTCGACGATCAGCAGTTTGGCAGTGATGGGGCTTAGCATGCGCTGGATTCCAGGTTTGCGAGCAACTGCTCGATGCCGCTCAGAGAAAGTATATGGTCTGGCTGATGCAGGGCCAGTGCGGCCTCCGGCATCAACGCCACCTGAGCATCGCGGGGGTCCTGGACCACGGTCCGGCCGCCGCTGTTCTTGATGTAGGCAAGGCCGGCGGCGCCGTCCTCATTGGCCCCGGTGAGGAGGATGCCAAGCAGGCCGTCGCCGAATGCATCGGCCGCCGACATGAACAGGTAATCGATCGCTGGGCGCGAGAAATGCACCGGCTCTTCCTGGCTCAGCGACAGGCTGAAGTCGCGCTCGACCGACAAGTGGTAGCCGGGCGTGGCCACGTAGATCTGGCCGGGGGCGATCACCTGCTTGTCATGCGCCTCGCACACCGGCCGATGCACCCGCCGCTGCAGCACTTCGGCAAGCTGACTGTGGCGATCATCGGGCAGGTGCAGCACGCACAGCACCGGCGTGGTGAACCCCACCGGCAGGCCGCCGAGCACTTGCAACAGGGCCGCCACGCCGCCCGCCGAGGCGCCGATCACTACCGCGTTTACGCCGTTCATGATTTGCGGTAGATCCGTTCAGGCTTGACCAACGGCTCGAAGCGCTCTGCGTAGGCGGAGAAGTCCACCGACTCCTTGCTGCCCAGCACCAGGAAACCGCGGTGGCACAAGGACTCGTGGAACAGCCCCAGGGCCCTGTCCTGCAGCGCCTTGTTGAAGTAGATCAGCACATTGCGGCACGACACCAGCTGGGTTTCCGAGAACACACTGTCGGTGGCCAGGCTGTGGTCGGCGAAGGTCACGTTATCGCGCAGGCTGCTGTCCATGATGGCGTTACCGTAGGCTGCGGTGTAGTACTCGGAAAAGTCCCGACGGCCACCGGCCCTGCGGTAGTTCTCTTCGTACTCGCGCATGCTCTGCATCGAATAGATGCCCTGCTTGGCCTTCTCCAGCGAACGAGGGTTGATGTCGGTGGCGTAGATGATGGTGCGATCGAGCAGACCCTCTTCGCGCAGCAGGATGGCCATCGAATACACCTCCTCCCCCGTGCTGCACCCGGCGATCCAGATCTTGATCGACGGCCAGGTGCGCAGCAGCGGCACCACCTCGTTGCGCAGCGCCAGGAAGTGGCTGGGGTCGCGGAACATCTCGCTGACCGGGATCGTCAGGAACTGCAGCAGCTGCATGAACATCCCCGGGTCGTGCAGCACCCGTTCCTGCAGGGCCGACACGGTAAGGCAGTCGAACTGGCGCAGGGCATGGAGAATCCGGCGCTTGATCGAAGCGCCGGAGTAATCGCGGAAATCGTAGCTGTACTTGAGGTAGATCGCCTCGATCAGCAAGCGGATCTCGATGTCGGTGTTGCGTTCGCTAGTCAAATTCGCTCCAGTTGCGGCAGCCAGACACGGATCAACGAGAACAGGCGGTCCAGGTCGATCGGTTTGGCCAGGTAATCATTGGCGCCAGCCTGCAGGCATCGCTGCTGGTCGTCCTTCATCGCCTTGGCGGTCACGGCGATGATCGGCAGCTTGCGCCAACGTGGTTGCTGGCGGATCAGCCGGGTGGCCTCGAAACCGTCCATCTCCGGCATCATCACGTCCATCAGCACCAGGTCGATGTCGTCGTGCTGCTCCAGGCGCTCGATGGCTTCACGCCCGTTGCGGCCGATCTCGACGATCGCGCCCTTGTGCTCCAAGGCGCTGGTGAGGGCAAAGATGTTACGCACATCGTCATCCACCAGCAGTATCTTGCGGCCCTCGAACACCTTGTCGCGGCTGCGCGCGGTCTTGAGCATGCGTTGGCGTTCATGGGACAACTGCGATTCGACTTTGTGCAGGAACAATGTCACTTCGTCGAGCAGACGCTCCGGCGAGCGGGCGCCCTTGATGATGATCGAGCGCGAATACTTGAGCAGGTCGGTTTCTTCTTCACGGGTCAGGTTGCGCCCGGTGTAGACGATCACCGGCGGGAAGGCCCGGATGTCCTCGGCGGTCATGCGCTTGAGCAGCTCGTTGCCGAGCATGTCCGGCAGCTTGAGGTCGATGATCATGCAGTCGTAGACGTTCTCGCGCAACAGCGCCAGGGCGTCCTGGGCCATGGCCACGGCGGTGATCTCGACATCGTCGTCGCCGATCAGCCGGGCGATGCTCTCACGCTGCAGGTCGTCGTCTTCCACCAGCAGGATGTGCTTGAGCTTCTGGGTGAGCTTGGCCTCCAGGCGGGCGAACACCTCTTTGAGCTGTTCACGGCTGGTCGGCTTGACTGCGTAGCCCACCGCGCCCATGTGCATGGCCGCTTCTACGCGGTCCTCCACGGAAATGATGTGCACCGGAATGTGCCGGGTGCCTGCCAGCTCCTTCAGGCGCTGCAGCACGGTGAGGCCGGAATGGTCGGGCAGGCGCATGTCGAGCAGGATCGCATCGGGAATGTACTGGGCCGCCAGGGCAAAGCCTTCATCGGCGCCCTGGGCCACCAGGCAGCTGTAGCCGAGCTCGTGGGCCAGGTCGAAGAGGATACGAGCGAAGTTCGGCTCGTCCTCGATCACCAGGATGCAGCGGTTGTCGAACGGCGCCCGTTCACGGTCGTCGGCGAAGGCCAGTGCCGGCAGCTTCTGTGCCGCCGGTGCGGCAACCTTGGGTGCAGGCGGCAAGGTGTCGACCGCCGGGCGCAGGCTCAGGGCTTCGACCTCATCGGTATCGACCTCATAGCGCTCAGGCAGGATCAGGCTGAACACGCTGCCCTGGCCAGGGCTGCTGTCGACGCTGATCTGCCCGCCCAGCAGATGCGCCAGGTCGCGGGAAATCGACAGGCCCAGGCCGGTGCCGCCGTAACGGCGGTTGCTGCTGCCGTCGACCTGGTGGAAAGCACCGAAGATCGCCTGCTGCTGGTCGGCGGCGATGCCGATGCCCGAATCGCGCACGGCAAAGACGATGCCGGTGCCGGCCTGGTGGCTGATGGCCATGCTGACCTGGCCATGGTCGGTGAACTTGATGGCGTTGGACAGCAGGTTCTTGAGAATCTGCTCCAGGCGCTGGCGGTCGGTGAACAACGTGGCCGGCACCTGCCCTTCGATCTTCACCTCGAAACCCAGGCCCTTGTGCTCGGCCAGTGGCAGGAACATGCCGCGCAGGCCTTCGACCAGGCGCTCCAGCTGGGTGGTCTCGGGGCGCACTTCGAGCTTGCCGGCCTCGACCTTGGCGATGTCGAGAATGTCGTTGATCAGGTTCAGCAGGTCGTTGCCGGCCGAGTAGATGGATTCGGCGAACTTGACCTGCTCGCCGCTGAGGTTGCCTTCGCCGTTCTCGGCCAGCAGCTTGGCCAGGATCAGCGAGCTGTTGAGCGGCGTGCGCAGCTCGTGGGACATGTTGGCAAGGAACTCGGACTTGTACTTGCTGGAGCGCTGCAGGTCATCGGCGCGGGCCTGCAGCTCTTGCTGGGCCTGGCTCAATTCGTCGTTCTTGCGGTCCAGGGCATCGGTGCGTTCGGACAACTGCTCGTTGGTCTGCTCGAGCTCGGCCTGCTGGGTTTCCAGGTGCGCCTGGGACTCCTTGAGCACCCGGGATTGCTCTTCGAGCTCTTCGTTGGCGGTCTTGAGTTCTTCCTGCTGCACCTGCAGTTCTTCGTTGAGCTGCTGGGTCTCGGCCAGCACTTCCTGCAGGCGCTGGCGGTAGCGGGCACTTTCGATGGACATGCCGAGGTTGCCGGCAACCCGCTCCATCAGCTCGTCGTCGCGCACCTGCAAAGGGCGCAGGAAGCCCAGTTCGATCACACCATTGATCTGACCGTCGTCGCTGGCCGGCATCAGCAGGGCGCTGCGCGGCAGGCCACTGCCCAGGCCGGAGCTCAGGCGGTAGTAATCCTCCGGCAAGTCTTCCAGGCGCAGCAGGCGGCCTTCGCGCACCGCCTGAGCCAACAGCCCATCGTGGCTGGCCAGCACCTGTTCGCGGGCTTGCTGTTCGGCATCCAGGCCATAGCTGGCCACGCGCACCAGGCGGCCGTGGCCGTCGCGCACGTAGAGCGCACCGACCACGCTGCCCAGGTAACTGGCGAAGAAGCGCAGGATGTTGTCGCCAAGCATGGGCAGGGTCAGTTGCCCCAGCACCTGCTCGGCGAGCTGGGTCTGGCCGTTGCGCAGCCAGGCTTGGTGTTCCAGGCGTTCGGCCGAGCGCTGCTGGGCCTTGAGGTTGTCATCGTAACTGCTCGACAGCGCCAGTAGGTCACGCCGCCCCAGGTAGGCCAGCAAACCACTGAGGCCGACGATGAACAGCACGAACGCGGTAATGGCGGTGATCGTGACGCTGCTGACCGTTTCGTGGCGGCTCATGCGCAACTGCTGTTCGGTGCCCACCAGGTCGTCGAATTCCTTGCGGATTTCGTCGGTGATGCGCTTACCGCGGCCATTGCCGATCGCCTCGCGGAAGTCGCCGCCGCTGCGGCGCTGGGTGATCATCTCGCCGCCGAAGTCGTTCCAGGCCTTCTGCAAGGCGATCAGGCGGTCGATGCGGTCGACTTGCTGCGGGTTGTCCTCGACCATGCTGCGCAGGCTCTGCAAACTGCCGAGAATTTTCGGCTTGGCCACCTCGTAGGGGTCGAGGAAGCGCTCATCGCCAGTGATCAGGAAGCCGCGCATGCCGGTTTCCATGTCGATCGACAGCTTGACCGTCTCGTTGGCATTGCCGATGACCCGGTCGGTGTGTTCGACCCATTGCATGGCCGACAGCAAGTAATTGATGACCGCGACGAAGGCCACGGCGCCGAGCAGGCCCAAGCCTAACGGCAGGCCAATGTTGCGGCTCAACAGCTTGCGGAAGCTTCGTTGGTCCATCGAGGCTGCTTGAATCATGTGAAAACGCCCGAGCGAAATAAAGTCCATTGATCAGTGTGGCGGCCGAAGCCTTGCTTGGCTGCCGCTGCGCTCACCGGTTAACAAGCGAGTTTAACCAGCTTTGACCGCTTCGGCAGGGCATTTAGCCAGTATTTGAAGGCTGTGCGCGCGAATCGTTCCATCGAAGTGTGATGGCCGGTATCCTCGGGAACTTCTGTCACCGCGTGGCGAACAGAATAGAGACATGCCTTTTTCAACAGGAAACGAACCATGCAACTTCTGGTAGTCGAAGACGACGACATCGTACGCATGCTGATGGTCGAAGTGCTCGACGAGTTGGGCTACAAGGCCATCGAAGCGGAAAACGCCACGAGTGCCCTGCGCATTCTCGAAGACCCGGATCAGCCCTTGGCCCTGCTGATGACCGACGTGGGCCTGCCCGACATGCGCGGCGAAGAGCTGGCAGCCAAGGCCCGTGCGCTGCGCCCACTGCTGCCGGTGCTATTTGCCAGCGGCTATGCCGAGAGCCTGAACGTGCCTGAAGGGATGCACATGATCGGCAAGCCGTTCAGCATCGAACAGTTACGCGAAAAAGTGGTGGGGATTCTGGGTACGCCGTGAGAGCGGTGTGGGCTTTATCGCCGGCAAGCCGGCTGCCACAGGGGCCCCACTGTATTCGGGCCCAGTGGAATACCTGTGGGAGCCGGCTTGCCGGCGATAAGGCCAGCCCTGCCTAAAGCTCCCGCCGCAACAGGTAGGTATCCATGACCCACCCCTTGCGCGCCCTCGCCTCCTCCCGCACCTCCAGAATGCGCGCCTTGACCGCCTGCAAAGGCCCGGCAATCAGCACCTCGTCCTCGGTGCCCAGGTAAGCGCCCCAGTAGATCACCAGCCCGGGGTCGTCGAGCGCAGCGAACGCACACTGCCCATCGAGCATCACCACCACATTGTCCATCACCCCTTGCTCGATCAGGCGCCGCCCTGGCAGCACGGTCAGCGGCTCGCCGATACGGTTGAGCGGGACCAGATGCCGCGCTGCCAACGCCTGCACGCTGCTGATACCCGGAATTACCTGCAGGCGCAGGGCAACGCCCCGTTCGCGAACAAGATCCAGCACGCGCAAGGTGCTGTCATACAAACTCGGCTCGCCCCACAGCAAGAAGGCACCGATATCCTCGGCGCCCATTTCCTCGCTGATCAGGCGGGCGTACAGGGCAGCGCGCTGGCGATGCCAGTCCTGCACGGCCTCCACATAGTCCACGGCCTCGGCATCGCGTCGCGGGTCGGCGACCTGCACCAGGCGGTAGCCACCTTCGGGGCAGTAACGTTCGAGGATGGCCTTGCGCAGCCCTACCAGCGCGTCCTTGTCAGCGCCCTTGTCGAGCACGAAGAACACCGTGGCACGGCGCATCGCCTCCACGGCCTCGTAGGTGACCTGGCGTGGGTCGCCGGGGCCGATGCCGATCAGCAGCAGCTCTTTCATTGCCTTGCCCGCAAAGAGGAACCAGCGGCCATTGTCGGCCGGCCGCCGGGGTTTGGCAAAGCGCCCTAGAAGATCGAGAAGGTGTAACTGACGATGACCCGGGTTTCGTCCATGTCCCGCGCCCACTTCACGTAGTTGCTGCGATAGGTGGAGTTACGCAGGCGGACGCTGACATCCTTGAAGGTGCCGCTCTGGACCTGGTACTTGAACTCGGTGTCGCGTTCCCATTCCTTGCCCTCGTCGTTACTGCCCGGGACCTTGATATGGTCGCCGTTGATGTAACGGGTGAAGAAGGTCAGGCCAGGCACGCCGAGCGCCTTGAAGTCGTAGTCGTAGCGCAGTTGCCAGGAGCGCTCCTGGGCGGCGGCGAAGTCATTGACCTGCGCATAGTTGACCAGGTACGGGTTGGTGCCATCGAGGTACGGCATGGCGCTTTCGCCATACATGCGCTGCCAGCCGGCGCTGATCTTGTGACCGCCCAGGCTGTAGCCGAGCATGCCGCTGAAGGCGCGGTGATCGATCTCGCCGGCATGGGCGTTGCCGATGTCATCACTCTTGATCAGGCGCAGGTCGGCCGACAGGCTGCCGACCGCAAGGGGCTGGCTGGCGACGAAACCGAGGAAGTGCTGGCGGTAGATGTTTTCCAGCCTGGACACCTGGTACTGGGCACTGAAGCGGTCGTTGAAGCGATAGTCCAGGCCCGCCAGGTCAACGTGATCCGCTTCGATATCGCAGGCATAACGCTTGTTCTTGCAGTGCACGCGAACATCCTGGCGGTCGGTGGAGTCACGCGCCGTGTATTGGTTGAACCGGGCCAGGGTGAACTTGAGGTCCTTCACCTCTTCGGACGTCAGCATGGCGCCATGGAACAGGGTCGGCAGCAGACGGCCATCGTTGTATTTCAACAATGGCACATCCGGCATCATCGAGCCGTACTTGAACACCGTATTGGAAACCTTGGCCTTGGCCGCCAGGCCCATCTTCGCGTACTGGTTCTCGGAGTGCCGCGGATCGTGACCGGAAGAAGGCAACAAGCCGCTGTTACTGTCGGCCGGGCTAGAGTCGAGTTTGAAACCGAACATGCCCAAGGCGTCGACGCCGAAACCGATCGGGCCCTGGGTATAACCCGACTGGAAATTCAGAATGAAACCTTGCGCCGCTTCTTCGCGCTTGGACGCGCCCTGACTGGCGCTGCTGTGGCCGTCACGAAAATCCCGGTTGAAATAGACAGTGCGCGCTTCGACCTTGGCAGTACTGTCTTCAAGGAAACCGGCAGCCTGGGCCTGAGCACCGGCACACAACAGCAACAGGCCGGCAACACGGCGCCCGGGGGCGAGAGGAAAAGGGGCAAACATGCGAGGGAACATCCAGAACAAAAGGCAGAAAAACAAATCCGATGCGCACTCGGTGGCACGGATGCGAGACGACCAAACAATCCTTGGCCATCATCTGAAATGATCGCGCAAGTGCTCTATCGCAGGCCATTGGACCATGGTCTACTGCCTCGCCCCAGCACCTGGAAATGACAGCGAATTTACCGTTCGAAAAACTAGCAAAGTTCCCGCATTACTTGAAAAAGTTTGCAGTTTACCGACCGGTCGCAAGTGTCTACACTCGATATCAGCGAACAGTATGACCCACCCGCGTGGCCGGCGTTATTTCTCTTCAATGTTCGTCACGCCCTGCCACGGAAGACGTACAGGAGTGATTACAGTGTCCAGACTTGCAGAGTTTCGTGCTGCCGAAAAAGCGCTCCAGGAACAAATGGCGCAACTGGAGGCGCTGAAAAAGGATGCCGGCCTCAAACGCGAAATCGAATTCGAGCAGAAACTAGTCGGCCTGATGAAAAGCTATGACAAAAGTCTGCGCGATATCATCGCCATCCTTGATCCAAAGGCTGTGACCCGCAGCACGGCCAGTGCGCCAAAACAGACACGCCGACCGCGCGTGGTGAAAGTGTACGAAAACCCTCATACGGGCGAGCTGATCGAGACCAAAGGCGGCAACCACCGCGGCCTCAAGGCCTGGAAAGAACAGTACGGTGCGGCGACGGTGGAAAGCTGGGTTCGCTGATGAAATGTCAACACCCACTTCACACTTTTTTCACAACGGCTGGATCAGTATCGAAACAGCTAAAGGACTAGCGACCCCATCACGCGCCCGCACATGCGGGCCTCTATTCCAGCGCCCTGCCTCGTGCAGGGCGCTTTCATTTGCGCAATCGCTTCACTGCCGTATCATGGCCCCCTGTCTGTTTCGCTGGCCACGCAGCCAGCCCCGTCTCTGGAGTACCCATGAGCCTGCACGATCTGCACTCCCTGCCGGGCGTTACTGCCCAACCTGACGCCGCCACCGCCCAGTTCGTCTTCAACCACACCATGCTGCGGGTCAAGGACATCGAGAAATCGCTGGACTTCTACACCCGTGTGCTGGGCTTTTGCCTGGTCGACAAGCGTGACTTCCCCGAAGCGGCCTTCAGCCTGTACTTCCTGGCCCTGGTCGACCCGGCGCAGATCCCGGCTGACGACGCCGCACGCCACCAGTGGATGAAGTCGATCCCGGGCGTTCTGGAGCTGACCCACAACCACGGCACCGAAAACGACCCCGAGTTCGCCTACCACAACGGCAACACCGACCCACGCGGCTTTGGCCACATCTGCATCTCGGTGCCGGACGTGCGCGCCGCCTGTGCCCGCTTCGAAGCGCTGGATGTGCCGTTCCAGAAGCGCCTGGCCGATGGCCGCATGAACCACCTGGCCTTCATCAAGGACCCGGACGGCTACTGGGTCGAAGTGATCCAGCCAGCCGAGCTCAAAGGCTGACGCCTATCGGGTCGCGCTCGTCGGGCCGGGAACTCCCGGCCACTCGCTGTGGTATATGAAGGTAACCGCTTCATATGCCACAGCGAGGTAAGGACGATGCAATCTCTTCACTGTGAATACCGCGACCACACCATCACCGCCAGCGTGATGCCCCATCCCGACTCCCCCCTGCCCTATGCCGCCGGCTGCCTGATCACCGACCCTGAAGGGCATACCAGCAAGCGCATTTCGATGCCGATGAAGTTTTTCTCCGACCTTGAGAATGCCCAGCATGTGTCGCTGGCCCATGGGCGTGCCTTGGTGGATCAGCAGCTGGACAAGGGGCATCGAGCCTTCTGATCGCCCTCAAGGGCCCTATCGTCGGCACGCCGGCTCCTACCGCGGGGTGTCAGCGATAGGGCTCCTACAGGCAACTAGACATCCCGTGCATACGCCACTGCCGCATCAACCTGCTCCGCGGTCGGCCGCACTCCGGTGTACAGCACGAACTGCTCCAGCGCCTGCAGGGCAATTACTTCCAACCCGGTAATCACCGGCTTGCCCAGCGCCTGTGCACGCCGAATCAGTGGTGTCTGCGCCGGCATCGCCACCACATCGAACACGCGCTCGGCCGCGGCTATGGCGTTCTCGCTGAACGCCAGCCGGTCAGCCTCCGGCCCGCCCGCCATGCCGATGGGCGTCACGTTCACCAGCATCGGCGGGCACAGGTCGCCCAGTTCGGCCACCCAGCGGTAACCGCACACATCCGCCAGCTGCCGCCCCGCCTGCTCGTTGCGCGCCACGATCACGCCTTCGTCAAACCCCGCGTCACGCAGGGCACTGGCCACTGCCTTGGCCATGCCGCCACTACCACGCAAGGCAAACGCCGTGGCCGGGTCGACCTGATGCTGTTCGAGCAGTTGCCGCACGGCCAGGTAGTCGGTGTTGTAGGCCTTCAGATAGCCAGCGGTGTTGACCAGCGTGTTCACCGACTCGATAGCGGCCGCGGACGGGTCGATCTCGTCGACCAGGGCCATGCAGGCCTCCTTGTACGGCATCGACACGCCGCAGCCACGAATGCCCAGGGCACGGATGCCCGCCACGGCGGCCGGCAGGTCGTCGGTGGTCATCGCCTTGTAGTAGTAGTTCAGCCCAAGCTGTTGGTAGAGGTGGTTATGAAAACGTACGCCAAAGGTACCGGGCCGCCCGGCCAGGGAAATGCACAGCACGGTGTCTCTGCTGGGAGTTGTCGCCATAACCTGCTCCTTTTTCATAACTGAAACGTTTGTTCAGCGTAACAGAGACAACCGCTGGTCGTCCCTTACACAACCTTTACCGTTCCCCTGTGCTCACCTGACAGAAGCCAGAGTCATAGTAATAGGGCCCCAAGCGTGGGGTTACTTGCGAGGACGTCACATGAACCGCCTTATCCCCGGAATCGCCCTGCTGGTCGGTGCCCTGGCCACCAGCGGGCAAGCCTCCGCCCACGGTGGCGGTGGGGGCTGGTATGGCCCAGGCCCGCTGCTCGGTGCTGCGGTTGTCGGGGCGGTGGTCGGAGCGACGGTGTACGGCGGCCGCGACCGTACGGTTTATGTACAACAGCAGCCAGCCTATTACGGGCCGCCACCGGTGTATGTACAGGCACCCCCGCCGCAGCCGGTGTACTACCAGCCCTACTACGTCCCGGCGCCACCGCCACCGGTGTACCGCACCTACGGCCCGCCGCCGGTGTATTACGGCCCACCGCGCTGGTGAACGTAGAAAATCCTGATGAGCACTATTGAGCAAGTTGATTTCAAACCGCGAAGGCTGCTGCGTAAGGTAGGGCCATGTTTTACAGGAGGTCCCCATGGCCACTATTCAGATCATGTCCGTTATCGGCAGCGCCGTCCCGACTACACTGCGTGAGCAAGGCCTGCTGGCTTGCTGGTACCTGGTTCTTAACGGCGAACCCGTGAGCGGCCCGCTGGCCACCCGGGCCTCGGCCCAGGCGTTGGCCGAACAGCTGCAAGCCGATTGCCTGCTGGCTTGAACGAATTTGTTGTGCGTTGCTCCCTACGCCTCTTCTGACCCGCTCCTGGCGGGTCTTTTTTTTGCCCCGCACAAACCGACGAACGGAGGCGGGATAACCGTTACAGCATGAAGCTTTTTTCATTTCCATGGGCTGGCTCAACGAGCAATCGACAGCCGCTGAGCCATACTCCAGAATGCGAGCGTTTTTTGGGGGAAAACCCTTGCACAGCCAACGACATACCAACTTTTAGTGAGCCTCAACGTGAAAACATCCCTGTCCATCCTCAGCCTGCTGCTGTTGCTCACAGGTACCGCGACCCTTCCGTCGACCGCTGCTGCACAACCCCCAGCCCAGGTTCAACGCGACCCCAGCAAACTGCACCTGGCTTCCGGCAGCGCCCTGCTGATCGACCTGAATACCAACCAGGAACTGTATTCGAGCCACGCCGACCGCGTGGTACCCATTGCCTCGGTCACCAAGCTGATGACGGCGATGGTGGTGCTGGATGCCAAGCAGCCCATGGATGAGATGCTCACCATGACCATCGCCAACAACCCGGACATGAAAGGCGTCTACTCACGGGTTCGCCTGGGCAGCGAGCTGAACCGCCGCGAAACACTGCTCATTACCCTGATGTCGTCGGAAAACCGTGCCGCCACAACCCTGGCCAACCACTACCCAGGGGGCTACCCGGCCTTCATCAAGGCCATGAATGCCAAGGCCCGCAGCCTGGGCATGAGCCACACCCGCTACATCGAACCAACCGGCCTGTCGACGCAGAACGTGTCCACCGCACGTGACCTCGGCAAACTGCTGATGGCGTCGCGCAAGTATCCGTTGTTGAGTGAGCTGTCGACCACCCGTGAAAAGACCGTGGCCTTCCGCAAGCCCAACTACACGCTGGGCTTTCGCAATACCGACCACTTGGTGAACAAGAGCAACTGGGACATCAAGCTGACCAAGACCGGCTTCACCAATGAAGCGGGCCATTGCCTGGTACTGTTGACCCGCATGGACGACCGCCCGGTGGCCATGGTGATCCTCGACGCTTTCGGCAAGTACACCCACTTCGCCGATGCCAGCCGGATGCGTCAGTGGCTGGAAACCGGCGCGACCAAGCCAGCACCGGCGGTGGCGATGCAGTACAAGTCGGACCGGCAGAACAAGACCCGGTTGGCCACCGAGTAAGACGGGGTTGCGCTGTGGGAGTGCCAGGGCGCCCCATCGCCGGCAAGCCGGCTCCCACAGGTACACCACAGTTTTCGCTGGGAGCCGGCTTGCCGGCGATAGGGCCTCGCGCCCGAGGCCTAGGCCTGTGTGCTGACCATCCCGCCGGCACTGCTGCCGCCGGTCTTTTGCAAGGCTTCGAGCAATTGCGCGGTGGCCTGCAGAATCTCGCCATTGAGCGTAGCGATGCTCGCTTGCTTGGCAGTTACGGCTGTCATCTTGGATGTTTCATCCATTTTCTGCGCCATCAGCACAGCCAGTTGCTTCTGCTCCTCGGCCAGCTGCTTCTGCAGTTTCTTGATCATCTCGCGCAACTGCTTGATGTGCGCGGGCTCGCTGCTCTCTTCGCTGCCCTGTGCACCTTGCGCCTGGCCGCTGCCGCGCAGTTTCGAGGTGTCGGCCTGAACGGAGCTGCCCTGGCTTTCTTCGGCCTTGTCCACTTCGCTGCTCACCGCTGCGGTGGCTGCGGCTGCGTTGCTGATGGTTACCGCTGCGATACCTACCATGTGTTTGTCCCTGCGTTGAAATGGGTCCTTGCGTCGACTTCCCTATCGGCCGCCTAACGCAGACCTTTAGCACTCGCGGCCAGGCGGTACACGGCCGGCCAGTAAATTCCCCTCCCCCTGGCTCGTATCAACCCATGTACCTACGCAGGAGCCGGAGCCCCGGCGAGCGTCCACATTCGACCATTATGGAATCGCAGCCATGAGCCAGTCCTCGAACCCGGAAACCATCAAAGATCTGATCGGCGTGGGCTTCGGCCCTTCCAACTTGGCCCTGGCCATCGCCCTGGAAGAACTTGCGCAAACCCAGGGCCATGCCCTCGACGCGCTGTTCATCGACAAGCAGCAGGAATACCGCTGGCACGGTGAAACCCTGGCCACCCAGAGCGAGTTGCAGATTTCCTTCCTCAAGGACCTGGTCTCGCTGCGCAACCCCACCAGCCCCTACAGCTTCGTCAACTACCTGCACCAGAAGCAGCGCCTGGCCGACTTCATCAACCTCGGCACCTTCTACCCCTGCCGCCTGGAGTACAACGACTACCTGCGCTGGGCCGCCGAGCACTTCGCCACCCAGGCCGTATACGGCGAGCAGGTGCTGCGCATCGAGCCTGAAGTGAAAGCTGGCCGGGTGGAGCACCTGCGCCTGGTGTCGCGCGATTGCCAGGGCCGCGAATTCAGCCGCCGCACCCGCTCGGTGGTGGTCGGCACCGGCGGCACGCCGAAAATCCCGGAAAAATTCGGCGCCTTCAAGGACGACCCGCGGGTGTTCCACCACTCCCAGTACCTGAGCAGCCTGAACAAGCTGCCCTGCACCGAGGGCAAGCCGATGCGCATCGCCGTGATCGGCTCTGGCCAGAGCGCCGCCGAAGCCTTCATCGACCTCAACGACAGCTACCCGTCGGTGAAAGTCGACATGGTGCTGCGTGGTTCGGCGCTCAAGCCGGCCGACGACAGCCCGTTCGTCAACGAGATCTTTTCGCCCGACTACACCGATCTGGTCTACAACGAGCCCGCCGACCAGCGCGCCAAACTGCTGGGCGAATACCACAACACCAACTATTCGGTGGTCGACCTCGACCTGATCGAGCGCATCTACGGCATCCTCTACCGCCAGAAGGTCGCCCACCAGTTCCGCCACAACGTGCTCTGCCGCCGCCAGGTGGAGGCCGTGGTGGCGACCCGCGAAGGCATCGAGCTGACCTTGCGCGACCTGGCCACCGGCCAGCAGCAGACTCACCGTTACGACGCCGTGATTCTGGCCACCGGCTACGAGCGTCGCTCGCACCGCGACCTGCTGGCGCCGCTGGAAGGCTACCTGAAAGACTTCACCGTCGACCGCAACTACCGGGTACTGGCCAGCCCCGAGCTGCAAGCCTCGGTGTACCTGCAAGGGTTCTGCGAGAACAGCCATGGCCTGAGCGATACCTTGCTGTCGGTGCTGCCCTCCCGTGCAGCCGAGATCGGCCAGGCGCTCTATCACGACCTGGCGCACAAGCACGGTTCCCTGCCCGCGGCGGTCGCCCTGACCAGCGCCTGAGCCGCCTTCGAAAAACCGGCAAGGTGCCCTGCGCCTTGCCGGCTTTCTGCCCTCTGAAACATTTGCTTGCACTTGAATTGGCGGGTTTTTGATTCTCATTCGTCCTTTAGATATGCAGCCCCACTGGTTGGGCCTGTGCTCGACCCCATTTTCCAGAAGACGACTGATGGCCAAATCTCCGAAAAAATCCAAGTCCAGGCTATGGTTCCTGGTGCACAGCTGGCTCGCCCTGCCGATCTGGTTCTTCGTCCTGATCGTCTGCTTCACCGGCATGCTCGCGGTGGTCAGCCAGGAAATCGTCTGGCTGGCCAACCCCGATGTGCGGGCCAGCAAGCCTGACGACAACGCCGAGCGCCTGAGCTTCCAGCAAGTGCTCGACGCCCTGCACAAGGCCGAACCGGACATGGTGGTGCGCACGTTGCGCCAGCCCGACGGTTCGCATTTCGCCATCAATGCCGGTGTTACCTACCCGGACGGCAGCAGCCCCACGCTCTATGTGAACCCCTACAACGGTGCGATCCAGGGCAAGGTCCCGGACTTCAACTTCGAAGCGTTCACCCGCGCCTTGCACGGTTGGTGGCTGGTGCCGTTCACCAATGGCTTCAGCTGGGGTTGGTATCTGGTGTCGTTGCTCGGCCTGCCGATGCTGGCGTCGTTGGTGACCGGCCTGGTGGTGTACAAGAAGTTTTGGAAGGGCTTCTTCAAACCGGTACGCACCCACCATGGCTCACGCATCTTCTGGGGCGACCTGCACCGCCTGGCCGGGGTGTGGTCGATCTGGTTCATCGCGGTGATTTCCATCACCGGCACCTGGTTCCTGATCCAGGCCATCCTGTTCGACAACCAGATTTCCATCTCCAGCGAGCCGGTGGTACCGGTCATCGCCCGCGAGGACGTCCCGCAAACCGCGGACGGCAGCCCGGCACCGCGCATCGACGTTGATGAAGCCGCGCGCCTGGCCGGCCTGGCGGTGCCGGGGCTGGACATCAACGCCGTCATGCTGCCGGCCACTGCCTACAGCCATATCACCCTGAGCGGGCCCGGCTGGTATCCGCTGATGTTCCAAAGCGCCAACGTCAACCCCTATACCCGCAAGGTCGACAGCCAGTTCGTGATCAGCGACCGCTCTGCTCTGGAGTTCGTCACCGAGTCCATGCGCCCGCTGCACACCGGCGACTTCGGTGGCCTGCCGGTCAAGCTGATCTGGTTCTTCTTCGGCCTGGTGCTGACCTTGATGGTGTTCAGCGGCTTGCTGATCTGGACCAAACGCACCGCCCAGGCCACCGCCGCCGCCCTCAAGCGCAGCGAGCGCGCACCGCGCCAGGCCCGCAACGAAACTACCGTGGAGATCCACCCATGAGCCAGGCCCAGACCCTGCCCGCCAGCTCGGTGAAACAGTGGTGGCTGAAATGGCGCTTTCACCTCAACATCCTGCTGATCCTCATCCCTCTGGGCTTCATGCCCAAATATTTCGCCGACGCCAAGCTGTTTCGCGGTGACGCCGGCCTGGGCGTGAACGTGATCAGCGACATCCAAGTCGGCCCCTACCGCCTCGACCTCGCCGAACTGCGTAACGAAGCCCCCCGCGCCGACGGCCCGGCAGGCCACTTCAAGGCCTTCAACGCCGCCCTGTGCAAGGCCTGCGTCAACGATGTGAAGGCCGTCTACCTGCGCATCGGCAAGCCGCGCAGCCTGCGCGCCGCCGGCACCATCTTCTTCGGCGCCCCGTACCGCATGGGCACCAACCTGCCGATACCGCCGCGCACCCGGGCCGATGCCGAGGTGTGGATCACCGTTGAAGGCTGGGACGGCAGCCTGCACCAGGCGTCGGTGCCGCTGGCCAAGGCATCGCCCGCCACCGTGGCCTGGCTTGAACAACAAGGAGGCAAGAAATGAAGTACCTGATGCGCACCCTCGCCCTGTCACTGCTGGCCCTGGCCGCAGGCCCGGCCCTGGCCCACAACCCGATGTGCGAGTGCGAAGAAGTCGCGGGCGGCCAGGTCAAGTGCACCGGTGGCTTTTCCGATGGCAGCGGCGCGCCTGGGGTGACCCTGGACGTGATCGGCTACGACGAGCAAGTGCTGGTCGGCGGCAAACTAGGCCAGGACTCGACCCTGACCTTCAAGCGCCCCGACGGTGAGTTCTACGTGCTGTTCGATGCCGGCCCTGGGCACGTGGTGGAAGTCGACTACGCCGACATCGCGCAACCATGAGCAATCCAACCTTGAGCCGTACCCAGGTGGTACGCCCCGCCGGTGCCGGGCACGAAACCCTCTATGTGCTGCTGGCCAGCCTGCTGATCCTCGCCGTTGCCGCCACGGTGGTCTTGCTGCGGGGTGAACGCGAAGACCAGCAGTCCATCGCCAGCCACCAGATCGACGCCCGCCGCGACCTGACGCCCGCCGAACAGGGCATCTACACCGACCTGCGGGTGGCGTTCGACGAAATCCAGCTGGTGCGTGAAGAAACGGCCGCCGTGCCCGATGTGCAGATGCTGGCCGAGGAAGGCCTGCCGCCCTTCGTGGTGGATGCCGGCAGCCAGAGCCGCGGTGGCCATGAATGGTCATGGTTGCCGATCGGCGCCTACCTGGGCCGTAGCCAGGCGCCGCAGGTGGCCGGCAGCTTCCTGCTGATCCTCCCCAGCGAGAGCAGCGGCGAGGCGGATGTCTGGCTGCGTCGCGACAGCGCCGCGGTGGCCCCGGACGACCTCGGCCAAACCGCACTGATCGCCGCGGGCTGGCAACAGGTGGTCAGCCATTACGACGCCGGGGTCACCCGCGAACACCGTCACTGAACCCAAGGATTCCCACCATGCTCCGCTCCGCCCTCGCCCTGCTGCTGGCCTGCGCCTTCCCCGTGCTGGCCCTGGCCGACACCGGCAAACCGCTGCGAATCGGCATCACCCTGCACCCTTACTACAGCTACGTGAGCAACATCGTCGGCGACAAGGCCGAGGTGGTGCCGCTGATTCCCGCAGGCTTCAACCCCCATGCCTACGAACCCCGCGCCGAAGACATCAAGCGCATCGGCACCCTGGACGTGGTGGTGCTCAACGGCGTCGGCCATGACGACTTCGCCGACCGCATGATCGCCGCCAGCGAAAAACCTGGCATCGCCACCATCGAAGCCAACCAGAACGTGCCGCTGCTGGCGGCCACCGGCATCGCCGCCCGGGGTGCGGGCAAGGTGGTCAACCCGCACACGTTCTTGTCGATCAGCACCACCATCGCCCAGGTCAACAACATCGCCCGCGAGCTGGGCAAGCTCGACCCGGCCAACGCCAAGTTCTATACGCAAAACGCCCGCGCCTACGCCAAGCGCCTGCGCACCCTGCGCGCCGAGGCTCTGGCCAAGGTCACCGAAGCCCCCGATGCCACCTTCCGCGTGGCCACCATCCACGCCGCCTATGACTACCTGGTACGCGACTTCGGCCTGGAGGTGACCGCCGTGGTGGAGCCGGCCCACGGCATCGAGCCGAGCCCGGCGCAACTGAAGAAAACCATCGACCAGCTCAAGGCACTGGACGTCAAGGTGATCTTCTCGGAGATGGACTTCCCGTCGGCCTATGTCGAAACCATCCAGCGCGAATCCGGCGTGCGCTTGTACCCGCTGACGCACATTTCCTACGGCGAATACACCAAGGACAAGTACGAAGTGGAGATGAAGCGCAACCTCGACACGGTCGTGCGCGCCATCCAGGAGAACCGCGCATGACTGCCGCCGCCCACCTCGCCACGGCCGGCGGCCCGCGCATCGCATTTGCCGACATCGGCCTGACCCTGGGCCGCACGCGTATCCTCGATCAGGTGAGCTTTAGCGTCGCGCCGGGCAGCGTGCACGCCATCGTCGGGCCCAATGGCGGCGGCAAGAGTTCGCTGATCAAGACCCTGCTCGGGCAGATGCCCCATCAGGGCCAACTGACCCTGCACTGGCCCGCTGAACACCAGGTCGTCGGCTACGTGCCCCAGGCACTGGAATTCGACCGGGGCCTGCCGATGACCGTGGACGACTTCATGGCCGCCATGTGCCAACGGCGCCCGGCCTTCCTTGGCCTGTCACGCCGCGTGAAGCCGGCGATCGACGCGGCATTGGCGCGGGTAGGCATGCTCGACAAGCGCAAGCGGCGCATGGGCGCCCTGTCCGGCGGCGAGCGCCAGCGTGTGCTGCTGGCCCAGGGGTTGATTCCCGAGCCGCAACTGCTGGTGCTCGATGAGCCCATGTCGGCGCTCGACGAGGCCGGCATCCAGGTGTTCGAACAACTGCTGCACGGCTGGCGCCAGGCCGGCACCACCGTGCTGTGGATCGAGCATGACCTGGAGGCCGTGCTGCGCCTGGCCGACCGGGTTACCGGGCTGAACCGCCAGGTGCTGTTCGACGCCCCGCCCGCCCAGGCCCTCACCCCCGAGCGCCTGCTCGGCCTGTTCTCCGTCAACCCGCGCAGCGAGAGCCTCGCCTGATGAGTTATGAAGCATTCCGCCAACTGGTCCAGGCATGGGCCGGCGCTGGCTACCTGCCGGGGGCGCTGGCCTACGGTTTCGTGATCAACGCACTGCTCGCCGGGCTGATGATCGGCCCGGTGCTGGGCGGCCTCGGCACCCTGGTGGTGGTCAAACGCTTTGCCTTCTTCTCCGAAGCCGTGGGCCATGCCGCGCTCACCGGCGTTGCCATCGGCATCCTACTCGGCGAACCCTACACCGGCCCCTACGGCAGCCTGTTCGGCTACTGCCTGCTGTTCGGCATCCTGCTCAACTTCCTGCGCAACCGCACCGGGCTGTCGCCGGACACGCTGATCGGCGTGTTCCTTTCGGTGTCGCTGGCGCTGGGTGCCAGCCTGCTGCTGATGCTGGCCGGCAAGATCAACGTGCATATCCTGGAGAACGTACTGTTCGGCTCGGTGCTGACCGTCAGCGGCCAGGATCTGGTGGTGCTGGGCATCGTCGCGGTGCTGGTGCTGGCGCTGGCCTTGCCGCTGTACAACCGCATCATGCTGGCCAGCTTCAACCCGCAACTGGCGGCGGTACGTGGCGTGGCGGTGAAAACCCTGGATTATCTGTTCGTGGTGCTGGTGACATTGGTCACCGTGGCCTCGGTGAAAGTGATCGGCGCCATCCTGGTGGGGGCCCTGCTGGTGATTCCGGCGGCAGCCGCGCGCCTGGTCAGCCAGTCGCTCAAGGGGTTTTTCTTCATCTCGGTACTGATCGCCACCCTGAGCACATTGCTGGGCATCCTGCTGCCTATCATGTTCGACCTGCCGGTGCCGTCCGGCGCCGCAATCATCCTGGTGGCGGGCATCTGCTTCGCCCTCGCCGCCCTGGCCCGCGCCCTCGTTCCCCGCCTGCAAGGAAACCCGGCATGAACCTGAAACGACTGACCCTGGCCCTGGCCTTGGCCGGCCTGCCCTCGTTGGCCGCTGCCACGCAAGTGCTGACCACCCTACCTGTCACCCACAGCCTGGCCACGGCCTTGCTCGCCGGCACGTCGATAGCGCTCACCCGCGCCGCCCCGGCCAACCTGCCGGCCAGCCGCCAGCCTGCGTATTTCAGCAGCCGTGGTGGCGCCAGCCTGGCCAAGGCCGCGCAGCAGGCCGACGCGGTGATCGGCGTGCGTTCGATCTGGCGCGATGACCCGCTGTACCCGATGGCCAGGCGCAGCAACATCCGCATCGTCGAAATCGACGCCGCGCGCCCGGTGGACGGTGCGTTGCCGGGCATCGCGGTGACCGGCGACGATGCCTACAGTGCGTACCCCTGGTTGAACCCGACCAACTTGGGGCGCATGGCCGATGTGCTGGCCAATGATCTGGAGCGCCTGGCGCCGGCCGAAAAGGTCAAAATTCAGGGCAACCTGGCGGGGCTCAAGCGTCAGTTGCTGGCGCTGACGGCCGACAGCCAGACGCAGCTGGCACAGGTCGACAACCTGTCTGTGGTGAGCTTGTCCGAGCGTCTGGGATATCTGGCCAGCGGGCTGAACCTGGATGTGGTGGAACAGCCGTTGCCGGCCGATGGCAAGTGGGATGAGGCCGCGCTCAAGGCGTTGGGCGACAACCTGAAGGAGCAGGATGTTGCGCTGGTGCTGGACCATCGGCAGCCGGAGGCGGCGGTGGCCGAGGTGATCAAGGCCAGCGGGGCGAAGCTGCTGGTGGTGGAGAGTGATCCGGAGGATGCCGTGACCGGGCTCAAGGCCAGTGTCGATCAAGTGGTTGGAGCATTGAGCGAGGGTTGATGCTGGCTACACTGGCCCAATCGCCAACAAGCCGGTTCCCACAAGCACACCGCCGCTTTCAAGGATTGCGCAGTACCTGTGGGAGTCGGCTTGCCGGCGATTGGGCCGCTACAGACATACCTAGCGCTTCATGCACCGCTGATAACGCTCATCCACCCGCCCGGCAAACCAGGCGGTAGTGAGCTTGCGAGTAATCTTCGGGCTCTTCAGCTCGATCCCCGGCAACACCGCCCGCGGCACCGCCTTGCCCGCCGCCGCATCGGCCAGGGCGAACACCCCGCTGTACAGCTTGCTGTCCTCGAACGCCAGGCGGTCACCCAGTTCCAGCTGGTTGCGGATCTGCGTATTGCGCAGCCCCAGCTTCACCCCCAGCTTGCGCGCCGCCTGCTCGGTGCTGCCGGGCATGATCGAGCCCGGCGCGATCAGGTCGCCATCGAGCGCCAGCTTGATCCCCGTCACCTTGCTCAACGCCGCCTGAAACGCGGCGTTGCGGCTGGCGTACCAGCCAGCGTTGAAATCGGCGAAACGGTAGAGCTGACGCTCATAGGAGGCGGGATAACCCAACAAGTGAGCGATGCCGAAGTACATGCCACCTCGGCGAGTGAACACTTCCTGGCGAATCGTGCCTTCATAGGTGTAGGGATAGTCGTTGGCATGTTGCTCGGCGAACTCGACGCTGACTTGCATCGGCCCACCCGTATGCACCGGGTTGAGCCCACCGAGCAGGATCTTGCCCAGCGGCAAGCGGGCGGTGACTTCGTCATACAGCGCGCTCAGCTGTTTCTCGCTGCGTACCGCGAGCAAGCGCTGCTGGTAGGTCTGGCCGTTGCCTGAAGTAGTGTTCAGCGCGCCGTCGACCAACAGCCGCGGCACATGCATCCCAGCGGCGCGGCGGTCGATTTCCGCGCGGGCGATGCGGCCCAGGTTGGGCACCTGCGGGTCGGCGTTGAAGGTCGACTCCTGCTCCGTGACCGCCAGCACCGCGCACAGGTTGCTTTTGCTCGGTGCGATGCGCTGGGCCTCGAACGCCTGCTGGATATCCCTGGCCCAGCCTTCGCGGTCCTTGGACTGGGCCGGCAGCAGTCGCAACAGCTGGGCATGCACTTTCGCAGGGTCGGCTTCCACTTCTTCTTCGCGCCGCCCTACGCACCCTTGCAGCAGCGCCAGGGCCATCAGGCCAGCGGTGAGGAGACGAGCGTTCAGGGCTGCTCACCGACCATGTAGGTCTTGCTGATGTGGCGGAACTGGGGATGGCTGGCATTGCCCAGCAGTTCGAACAGGACCATTTCACGGGTCACCAACTGCGCGCCCGCCTGGGCCATGCGCGCCAGTCCTGCGGCCTTGTTGGCCGGGGTACGGCTGTCGCAAGCGTCCTCGACCACGAACACCTGCTTGCCCAGGCCCAGCAGGCCGAGCACGGTTTGCAGTACACACACATGGGTTTCCATGCCGCAGACGATCACCTGTTCGCGCGCCAGCAGGCTGTCGGGCAGGCACTGGGCCGCCACGCAGGAAAAATGGGTTTTCTCCACCACCTCGGCGCTCGGTACGACCGCGAGCAGTTCAGGCAGCGTGTGCCCCAGGCCTTTGGGGTACTGCTCGGAAATCACCGTCGGCAATTCCAGGTCGGCGCAAGCCGCCAGCAACCAGCGTGCGCGTGCACGGGTACCTTCGGGGTCGCTCATGGCGCCGATGAGTTTTTCCTGAATGTCGACGGCCAGCAGCGTGGCCTTTTGGTGATCGATCAACATGCTCTACCCTGCCTGAAAAGCCTAAGGCTCTCGCAGGCAGGGCACGCCGTCAATCAGTCAGAGAGCATGAAGTTGAATGACACCATGCGATGGTCCGAGTCCATCAGATCCAGCACTTGTCCCGGCTCAGGCGGCTGCGCCAGGTCAGAGGTGAGCGAATAGTTGAGCATGTACACCGGTCGATTGCTCGGGTGGGTTGGGCCCTGGGCCAACACTAGCTGGGCAATACCCTGTGGCGTAATCCAGTTCCTGCTGTCGGGATGGTCAGGTGTTGGCTCACGAGGGTCACGGTTGAAGTCGCCCAGCAAGATGAACGGTGTAGCCGTGTGCCAGACCAATTCACGCAGCACTCTCGGGCTGTTCGGGCCTCCGCCTGAAATGGCATGAAAACTGTAAACGGTCATATCGGTACGCAGCCCTGGCAAGCGAATGCGCAGCCCCAGCACCGGCCTTGGCGACAGCAGCCCCGAGGGTGACTGGGCACCGTCGGCGACTACCGTCACGCCCGTCACGCTCACATCGCTGTTCACCATCATCGCCACGCGCACGCGTTGCCTGCCGACCTCCACGTAATACAGCATGTAGTTCTCCGGGCGACCGGACGTCCCGACCTCCCAGCGCCAGCGATTGACTTCATGAGCACCACCAAACTGGTCACTCACGCTGAGCTGTGCCTCATGCCGGGCAGAGGTTGGCGGCTCGCCCGCTTCCTGCAGCGCGATCACATGGTGCTGGCGAATTCGATGTAGCAAATGAACGCGGAACTTGTCGGTCTGCGTTGCCGAGGTACCTTGCATGTTGAAGGTTGCCGCCCGTAATTGAACAGGCGGGTTTCTTCCGCGCTGCCAGCCGATTATCGCTTGTACACCGGTGCCTGGGTCGTGCAGCCGTGCCCGGTGGTAACGGGTAATGCTTCCCCGCAGTTCGATGCTCGCACGCCAAGGCCCCCAGGCAGCGGTGACTGCAATTCGCAACAGGCGCAATGCATCGCTGGGATCAAGCCTCTGCGGCCCATGGTCGCTGCGCAGCCCGGACATGATCAATGCGTGATGGATGTTGTACACCCGCAGCAACACCGCCAGGCTCTGCTCACGACTTGCCGACTGAAGGCCGGCAATGATGCCCGGCTCGTTGTACAGACGCTGCAACAGTGTCGTCAGGCCATGTGCTGCATCTGCCTGTTCACCCCAGTTGCTGCTGCGCATGAACTCGCTGGAGATGTGATAGCTGACATAGGCCGCCGAATGAGGCGCATCGGTTGGGGCTGTGGTCAGCAGTTGAAACAACTCACGAAAAAGGCGCTCAAGTTCGGCATTGAATTCGGTGTCGCTGAGCGAGCGCAGCAAAAGCCCGGCGCCCCATCGAATGCGAAAATTGACTGGCATGACCCACTCCTGCTTTCAAAGGCCTGATCGACTCAGACCGATGGGAAGATGAGGTTCAGTTCGCCATCCACCACTGCCGCGGCGGGGACGCCTTTGACCACCATGCCAATGCTCCGGTCGACCCGACCCAACACATTGCCGTCATAACGATAGAGGTCTAGCGTGCCCTCGACGTCTCCGTCGTGCAGATCGCCCATGCTTTGCTCGGTTGGCGCGGTCACCGACAAGGTTGGATCAGCGGATTCCAAGTTGGCGTATGCCAGCGTCAGCAGGCCATCATGCACAAACACGGCAGGCATGCAGTGGTAGGGTTTGTCGAGCAGTAGTTGCCCACGGCTCCAGCCGCTGTCACCGTCGAACCTGATCAACGACAAGCCCTGTGCACTCTGGTAGAAAACATGCAGGAGCCGCTGGTAGGTACAAACGACTGGGTCCCAGAGCGAGCGTGCCAGTCGGTTCTGCCCCTCCGGATGGACATGCCCCTGACGGAGCCAGTCAATTCCTGTCGTCGAGTTGCCCCACCGTATCCCGCCGTTCCCAGGTTCTCGCCAGAATAGATACAATTTGCCATTGAGCTCGGCTACGGATGGGGAGCCAAAGACAGTCATGCTCATGTCCAAATGAATCCGAATGTCCTCGCCAGATTGCCAGTGCAGTACTTTCGACCCGTTGGTACTGGTGATCGGGTTTATGGCTTCGGCACTGGTGAATACATGAATGCGTCCGTTGTAGCCATAGACTGCTGGCAAACCCGAAAGGCTCGGGAACTTCAGATCGACAGGGACGCTCCAGTTTCCCGTCGCGAGCCTTGAGGTCATCATCACCTCATTGCCGTCACCCAAGTAGAAGCAATACAGCACGTTACCCATGGCCAATAGTCGACAGCCTTTTGGGGAACAAACAGGCAGGGGCAAGGAAGCATTCAACAAGCCAAGGTGGGAAACAGCGCGATGCAGCGTCATGAAGGTACCTCGCCATGATCAAGTGAGGTGCCATTAAGTCGGTGTGGCGCGCACGCGTATGTCGCTGCAATCCTGGTCAGATGACAGAAACCCGAGGTGCTGCTTGAAGGGCGGATTGCAAGCGCAAGGTCAATGTCTCAAGGATTGCGTCTTCCTGTTCATGAATGAAGAAATGGCCACCGGGGAACATTTCCAACGAGAAATGGCCGCAGCTTTCCTGCCTCCAGGCCAACAGTTGCGCCTCACTGGCGCGGTCAGCATCTGCGCCCATCACATACAGCGGGCAGGACAACGCGGGCCGCTTACGATAGGCATAACGGCCACAGAGCAGGAAGTCGGCGCGCAGGATGGGCAGGGTCAGGCTCATCAGTTCGTCGTTGGCCAGCACTTCTTCCGGCGTGCCATTGAGCGCGCGCAGCTCGCTTTTCAGCGCCTCATCGCTCTTCGGCTCGCGCCAGTCTTTGCCGTCATAGCCCTCACGCCGGGTTGGCGCCGCCGTGCCGCAGGCGAACAGCGCCACCGGTGGCGGACAACCCAACGCGCGCAGCTCGTGGGCCAGCTCGAAAGCCAGCAGCGCGCCCAGGCTGTGGCCGAGCAGCGCATAGGGCGCGGCCGTGGCCAGGCGTTGTTCGGCGGCCAGTTGCCGGGCCAGGGCCTGCAGGTCGGTGTGCAACGGCTCGGCCATGCGCGCACCGCGCCCGGGCAGCTCGACCGGGCGCACCTGCAGCCAGGCCGGTAGCTTGCGCCGCCAGCGGCTGTAGACCATCGCGCTGGCACCGGAATACGGCAGGCACAGCAGGTTGAGGGGGGTCACTGGGCGGCGGCTTCGGCCATTTTCTGGCGCAGGCTCAAGGGGCGCATGTCGGTCCAGACTTCATCGATGTAGGCCAGGCAGTCCTTCTTCAGACCGCTCTTGCCCACGGCGCGCCAGCCGTTAGGGATCGCCTTGTAGTCGGGCCAGATGGAATATTGCTCTTCGTGGTTGACCACTACCTGAAACTGGATATCGTCGCGGTCGAAAACGGAAGTCATTGCCTGTCTCCTTGAGTGAGGGATGCCGGTACACGCTTGTCGTGGGAAGGCTCTCAGGTAGACGTAGGAAGATTCGGAAAAATTAGGGGCTCAATTTGAGTCTTGCGGTGGGGTTGAGATCGAGCGCCACCCAAAAAAGCCCGCCGAACCCCCGCCAGCCCTCACGCATCCCGCAGCAAGTCATGCGCATCCAGCAACCGAAACGCGACCTCAGGATTGCGCTCCAACCCTCGCCGAATCGCCGCCGGAATCGATTGACGGGTCTTGCGGCACAACCCAGGCTGAGCATCAAGCTCGATGACAATCCCGCGCATGGTCCGTACTTCGTTGAACCCCGGTTGTATGCGCACGCGAATGCCAAGGTTCTCGAACATCCGCACCTGCAGGCGCTGCAGGTCTTCCAGATCCTTCAAATTCTCAAGGCGTTCGACCAGGCGTTTTTCTTCCTGCCGGGTAAGCAGCAGGATGCGTTGGGCCGCTGGCGGGCTCTCGGCCAGGTTTTCTCGGCCGCAGTCGCAGGCGCCAGGGGGGCACGGTTGGCGTAGAGGTGAAGGTGTGCTCATGGGGCAAGCATAGCCTGAACTGGCCCTATCGCCGGCTCCCACAGGTACAGCACCGGATTCAAGAACGGTGGGTTACCTGTGGGAGCTGGCTTGCCAGCGATAGGGCCCCGAGATCAATGCACCCAGTTCTTGGCCATCTCGATATCTCCATGGGCGGGAAGCCGACATCGAGGAACGTCTCCACACCGACGGTAGTAAGGATCTTGGGTTCGTCATCCATACCGTCATCCTCCCACCTGTTGGCCATAAAGCCGAGCATGTACATGCTCCACCAAGGCAAACGCGATCTCACCGGCATGCGTGGCATTGCCCAGCATGTTCAGGCCAGGTTCACCAGCACGGGCTCGACAATGTTCGTCGATGGTTTCGATGACGCCACACAACAACTCACTGACGTGAGCCAAGGCGTCGGGTGGGTACATGTCGTATTGGACGGTGAAGAAAGGTGTGTTGGGGGTTCTCGGGCGGGGCGGGTCAGGAACAATCTTCTTCATAGCAATCTCCCGGATTTAAATGTCAGGAAACTGCCTCTTCTATCTTTCTCACGGATAGTGGGTGACAGCGGTACGCGGGGTGAGAAACCGAGCGAATCCAGGAAAACTCGGCCAGGCAAAAGCCTGCCCGCGCACAGCTGCCATAGCGCTGCTGAAGACTGGAATCGGGATCGGGTTCTCACACCCGGCCACCCGGTTAAAGGCGACCCGGAAACGTTATCCCTGTGAGATTTCCCGTACAACAGCGAAACTTCAGCAGCGCGCGTAGAATAATTCCCAAGCAAGCGAATTTTGAAGCATTTAGTTTCAAGTTCAGACATGTCTTACAGCTAAAGCACCGCCAACCGCTCGCGCAAAAAACCCACAAACCCTTGCACCGGCCTCGCCACCTGCCGATGTTGCGGATACACCGCCGACAACTGCAACGCCGCCGGTGCCCAGTCATCCAGCACCGTCACCAGACGCCCATCGGCCAATGCCTGGCCAACGATGAAGGTCGGCAGATAGGTCACCCCCATCCCGGCTATCGCCGCGTCCCTGAGCAGCTCGCCATTGTTGGCACGCATCCGCCCAGTCACGGCAATGGCCTGCGCCTTTCCAGCGCGAACGAACTGCCACTGCACCTGCCGTGAATGCCCGTAAGGCAGGCAGTCATGCCCGGCCAGTTGCTCGGGCCGCTTCGGCACACCGCGCGTTTGAAGATATCCAGGGCTCGCACAATACACCCGCTCGACACTGGCGATGCGCCGCGCAATCAGGCTCGAATCCTCCAGCGCCCCGATGCGCAAGGCCAGGTCATGCCCCTCCCCGATCAGGTCCACGGTGCGGTCACTGAGGTCCACCTCCACATCCACCTGCGGGTGCAATTGCAGAAACTCGGTCAGCAGGCAGCCCAGGTGCGCCATGGCGAACGACAGCGGCGCACTCAGGCGCAAGGTGCCACGCAACGCCTGGGCCTGGCCGCTGATGTCGTGCTCCACCTGCTGCACTTCGCCCAGCAGGCGCAAAGCCGACTGGTAGTAGTGCTGGCCCAGCGGCGTGGCGTCCAGGCGCCGGGTGGAGCGGTTGAGCAGGCGCACGCCCAGCCGCTCCTCTAGTTGCATCAGGCGCCGGCTGACCGACTGCTTGGACATGCCCAGGCGGTCGGCGGCGGCGGTGAAACTGCCCGCCTCCATCACCTGGGCAAAGATGCGCATGTCTTCGTAAGGGTTCATTGTCTCGCTCTTGGTGACAGTCAAACGCTTTATAGCGGCTTTTTCTCATCAGTGCAGCTCCCTACTCTACGCACAGGTCGCAACGATGGCCCTGAAGGCCAGGCAAGACGCCCACCTCAACCCCTGCATAGAAAAGGATTCGCTCATGAACATTGTCCACAAGACCCTCACCGCCAGCCTCCTCGCCCTGTCCGTCTCCAATGCCTTCGCTGCCGGCAGCCCTGGCGTCGAGCAGCATACCCAGGCCTTCCTCGAAGCCCTGGAACACGGTGGCGGCAAGCCGCTGGAACAGCTCAGCCCGAAAGACGCCCGCGCCGTGCTGACCGGTGCCCAACGCTCGGTCAAGGTCGACCTCTCCGGCATCGAAGTCCAAGCGCGCTCCATTCAAGCCAACGGCGAGTCGATCAAGCTGCAGATCGTGCGTCCGGCCAATGTCAAAGGTGAGCTGCCGGTGTTCATGTTCTTCCACGGCGGTGGCTGGGTACTGGGCGATTTCCCGACCCACCAGCGGCTCATCCGCGACCTGGTGGTCGGCTCCGGTGCGGTGGCCGTCTATGTGGACTACACCCCTTCGCCGGAGGCCCAGTACCCCACCGCGATCAACCAAGCCTACGCCGCCACCCGCTGGGTAGCCGAGCACGGCAAGGAAATCGGCGTGGACGGCAAGCGCCTGGCCGTGGCCGGCAACAGCGTCGGCGGCAACATGGCGGCGGTGGTCGCCCTCAAAGCCAAGCAAGCCGGTACGCCAAAGCTGAAGTTCCAGTTACTGCTGTGGCCGGTGACCGATGCCAGTTTCGAGACCGAGTCGTACAAGCAGTTTGCCGAAGGGCACTTCCTGACCACCGGGATGATGAAGTGGTTCTGGGACAACTACACCCTGGATACCAAGGCACGCGAACAGATCTACGCCTCGCCACTGCGGGCCAGCAGCGAGCAGCTTGAGGGGTTGCCGCCAGCGCTGGTGCAAACGGCGGAGTTCGATGTGTTGCGGGATGAAGGTGAGGCGTATGCGCGCAAGTTGGATGCAGCTGGTGTGACCGTGACCTCGGTGCGGTACAACGGGATGATTCATGACTATGGGTTGCTCAACCCGTTGAGTCAGGTGCCGGCGGTAAAGGCAGCGATGAGGCAAGCGGGCACCGAACTTAAAGTACATCTGCACTGAGTCGATGACCAGAAGGCCCGCCTAGGCGGGTCTTTGGCTTCTACTACGGCAAAGGTCCACAGGCTTCAATGAATCTGTCATCGGTGCGGCTATCTATGGCACCGTCTGCCCCGATGTAGATATCGATACTTGGCCACTTGGGTTTAACCCGGATGCAGTGCGATTTTCCACGGTTGTTCCAATACAACTCCATGAAAAATTGGTCGTTCGGGAAGATATGCCCGGCGCCCCCGGTGGCTTCACCTGGGTAGATCTCACCTTTTGATAGGTCGTCTTGAACATTCAAGATGTAGCCAAGACGCCCCTGCCCCTTGTCAGAAAAATGAAAACTCACCTGGGGTGTAGCGACATACCAAAAGACGATGGGGGTAAACATTATCGCCACCACCCATCGCCAGAAATGCCGTTTCGGTTTAGTTGCAGAGGTGATCACGTGTGCCATCCCCCCAGCTTGACTGTGGCAATGCTAACACCTCATCCACGATCATCCTTGCAGTAATCCCGCCGTTTGGATACTGCTTGTACAGTTTGACGCCAATGATGATAGCGACACGATCACCTATGTCATCCCAGGCCCTCAGCCCTTTGATATCAGCGGAGCGGTGAGGCCCTTTTCGCTCCTCCCAATTTTGAACTTTCCGAATGGAGTCTGATGCAATCTGCTCAAGCCCTGCGCCGTCCAGAAGAGCGCTTTCAGAAAGGCCACCCGCCCGCCCTACATAGCCGTAGTGGATGTTCGACCTGATGTCGTAGAAGTAGTCAACTTCACCTTGCTTTTGCCAAACCCCACCGAATTGTTGCCTGATGGTTTTCTTATGATCCCATGGCCTGTCTTGACCAACCCGCTCCGCCCAAAGCGCCATCGCAGCAGCAGTGTTACCCAACTTCATTGTCTGGAAATGAAGGGAGAAAAGGCGTGCGTACCAAGGGAGATTTTGAAACTTTTCAATTTCCTCGGCCTCGTCAAAGCTGATTAGCTTCTTCATCTTCAGTACGGATGGATGTGTGATGTTGCGGTTCATTTCCCCGGCGATATAGTCGGCCGCCTGTTCCATCATGTCAGGGTCTTTGCAAGTGACAGGCTTCGGCGTCTTTTCTGCCAGCGTAGGTTTGATCGGGGCCGTGAGGCTGGATTGACCTGATGTTGCCGCTTGGCTCGCATGCTGTGTCGCCGAGGGGCTTGCCGCTTCGCCAGGCCCGCCCATGGCCAGCACCCGGTTCCTGCCCGCCGGGCAATGACACGCTACCATTGCCCCGTCGACCACCGCCGGCTGGCCCTGAATGACGAAGTTTTGTACGCCCTCCACGATCGTGCCGACTTCACCACAGACAGGGCACGGCGTGGTCTTGTCATAAAGCCTCAACGCTTCACGCCCGTGCCCTTTGAACCCGGTACCGCTGGCCAGGCACTGGGCTCCCGTGGTCGTGGTGTCTCCGTGCAGCGCCTGGTTCTTGCCCTGGATCCTGAAGCGTGCCATGTGCCGACTCCTCAAGTGAAAGACGGGAAGCTAGCACTCACAACATCCGAGAAAGTCGGGCAAATGCAGAACAGAGTCAGTCCTACACAATTCGTCGAAATGCCCTACGCGAAGCTTCTCAGACTGTCATTTTCAAAGAGACAGTAATTCACCACTAGTCATACTTTTTCCCCTAAAACTGACAGTCAACATCTCCCATCAACAGCGAAGAAGCGCTGGTGGCCTACCCTGTAGGAGCCGGCTTGCCGGCGATGAGGCCTTCAGCACCAACTCAAGCCTCAAACCCTTCCACGATGATCACCTCAGCCTGCGCCACCCCTTGCCGGTGGCTGCAGGCGTGCTGATACAACTCAGCCCGAAGGACGCCCGTGCGGTGCTGACCGGCGCCCAGGCATCAGTGAAGGTCGACCTCTCCGGCATCGACGTCCAAGCGCGCACCCTCGAGGCCAACGGCGAGTCGATCAACCTGCAGATCGTGCGCCCGGCCAATGCCAAAGGTGAGCTGCCGGTGTTCATGTTCTTCCATGGCGGCTGGGTACTGGGCGATTTCCCCACCCACCAGCGGCTGATCCGGCTGAATTCGATGTGTTGCGCGATGAAGGCGAGGCTTATGCACGCAAGCTGGATGCGGCAGGCGTGATGGTGACGTCGGTGCGGTACAACGGGATGATTCATGACTATGGGTTGCTCAACCCGTTGAGTCAGGTGCCGGCGGTGAAGGCAGCGATGCGCCAGGCCGCTGGCGAATTGAAGGTACATCTTCACTGACCCATCGCTGGCAAGCCAGCTCCCACAGGTGCGGTGGCCTACCCTGTGGGAGCCGGCTTGCCGGCGATGAGGCCTTCAGCAACAGTTCAAGCCTCGAACCCTTCCACGATGATCACCTCAGCCTTCGCCACCCCTTGCCGGTGGCTACAGGCGTCCTGATACAGCTCGGACCGATAGCAGGCCACTGCCTGCTCATACGAATCGAACTCGATCACCACACTGCGCTGCGGCGTCGGCCGCCCTTCCATCGCCTCGCTACGCCCGCCCCTGGCCAGAAACCGCCCGCCAAACGCCGCGAACGCCGCCGGCGCGCGCTGGGTGTACTGCTGATACTGCTCCGGGTCGGTCACATCCACATGGGCGATCCAATAGGCTTTCATCCGCTGCTCTCCTGTTGCAAAACTATTTGTGTATGATGGTATACCATAAAACCACCCAAAACCGTGAGCGTGCAGCAATGGCATTCAACAGCATCGAAGAACTCCTCGAGGACTACCGGCAAGGCAAGATGGTGTTGCTGGTGGACGACGAAGACCGGGAAAACGAAGGCGACCTGTTGATCGCCGCCGAGCGCTGCGACGCCCAGGCCATCAACTTCATGGCCCGCGAAGCACGCGGCCTGATCTGCCTGACCCTGACCGACGAACACTGCCAGCGCCTGGGCCTGGAGCAGATGGTACCGGCCAATGGCAGCGTGTTCAGCACCGCCTTCACCGTCTCCATCGAAGCCGCCACGGGCGTCACCACCGGCATATCCGCCGCCGACCGGGCGCGGACCGTCGCTGCGGCCATGGCACCGAACGCCCGCCCCGAAGACCTGGTTCAGCCCGGCCACATCTTCCCACTGCGCGCCCGCGAAGGCGGCGTGCTGACTCGCGCCGGGCACACCGAGGCCGGTTGCGACCTGGCGCGCCTGGCCGGTTTCAGCCCGGCGTCGGTGATCGTCGAAGTGCTCAACGACGACGGCACCATGGCCCGGCGGCCGGACCTTGAAGTGTTCGCCGCCGAGCATGGCATCAAGATCGGCACCATCGCCGACCTCATCCACTACCGCCTGAGCACCGAGCAGACCATCAAGCGCATCGGCGAGCGCGAGCTGCCCACCGTGCATGGCACCTTCCGCCTGGTCACCTACGAAGACCGCATCGAAGGGGGCGTGCACATGGCCATGGTCATGGGCGATATCCGCCGCGAGCAGCCGACCCTGGTGCGCGTGCACGTGATCGACCCGCTGCGCGACCTGGTCGGGGCCGAGTATGCAGGGCCGGCCAACTGGACGTTGTGGGCGGCGCTGCAGAAGGTGGCCGAGGAAGGTGCCGGGGTGGTGGTGATCCTTGCCAACCATGAATCCTCGCAGGCACTGCTGGAGCGAGTACCGCAGCTTACCCAGCCGCTGCGGCCTTATCAGCGTGGGCAGTCGAAGGTGTATTCGGAGGTCGGCACTGGCGCGCAGATTCTGCAGGACCTGGGCGTGGGCAAGCTGCGCCACCTGGGCCCGCCGCTCAAATACGCGGGTTTGGCGGGGTATGAGCTGGAAGTGGTGCAGAGCATTCCGTTCGAGCCGGGGATGGTGGGCTAATCGTCCGGCATTGAACCCAGGGGTTTCCCGGTGGGAGCCGGCTTGCCGGCGATAGGGCCCGAACAGGCAGCCCATGGTGGTTGTCTGCACCGGCCTCATCGCCGGCAAGCCGGCTCCCACAAGCGAGGGCGCGCTGGCTTCTGGAACTGAGTGATGGCCGGTAGCCTCCCCCCTCTTGCCAAAAGTTTGGAATACCATAATATGATATCCCGTAGACCTTAAATTCACGGGCCGCCTAAACTGAAAAACGGCCACCCACACATTGTCAAAGCTGCTCCCCGAATACTGTTGGCGGGCGCACACCCAGCCCCGCCTCGAATAACAAAAAGCAACGAGGGCGTAACCATGCTGTTGAGCAAACGTGTAACCGCAGTGCTGTCTGCCAGCCTGCTGACCCTGGCATGTCAGGCCGTCCAGGCCGCCGACAGCCTCAACTTCGTCAGCTGGGGCGGGACCACCCAGGACGCCCAGAAAGAAGCGTGGGCCGTACCCTTCACCAAATCGACCGACATCAAGGTCGTCCAGGACGGCCCTACCGACTACGGCAAGCTCAAAGCCATGGTCGAAAGCGGCAACGTGCAGTGGGACGTGGTCGACGTCGAAGCCGACTTCGCCCTGCGCGCCGCCAGCGAAGGCCTGCTCGAACCCCTCGATTTCAACACCATCCAACGCGACAAGATCGACCCGCGTTTCGTATCCGACCACGGCGTCGGTTCGTTCTTCTTCTCCTTCGTGCTCGGCTACAACGAAGGCAAGCTTGGCGCCAACAAGCCGGTCGACTGGACTGCGCTGTTCGACACCAAGACCTACCCAGGCAAGCGCGCCCTGTACAAATGGCCAAGCCCCGGTGTGCTGGAACTGGCCCTGCTGGCCGACGGCGTAGCCCCCGACAAGCTCTACCCGCTGGACCTGGACCGCGCCTTCAAGAAGCTCGACACCATCAAGAAAGACATCGTCTGGTGGGGCGGCGGCGCCCAGTCGCAGCAACTGCTGGCTTCCGGTGAAGCGTCGCTCGGCCAGTTCTGGAACGGCCGCGTCTACGCGCTGCAGCAAGACGGCGCGCCCGTCGGCGTGAGCTGGAAGCAGAATTTGGTCATGGCCGATTTCCTGGTCATCCCCAAAGGTGCCAAGAACAAGGACGCGGCCATGAAGTTCCTGGCCAACGCCAGCAGTGCCGAAGGCCAGGCCGAGTTCGCCAACAAGACCGCCTACGCTCCGGTGAACGTCGACAGCGTGGCCAAGCTGGACAAGGACCTTGCGCAGAACCTGCCGACGGCCTATGCCCAGGACCAGGTCACCCTGGACTTCGCCTACTGGGCGAAGAATGGCCAGGCCATCGCGGCACGCTGGAATGAGTGGCTGGTGAAATGAAAGTCGCCATCAACGCCCTGCACAACGCGCAAGGTGCCCCCACGGGCGCCGGCGCCCCGGGAGCGGCCCCTCGCCGCGAACCGATGAGCCGCCGCTGGAAAGGCAGCCGCAACCTGCTGCCGGCCCTGTTGTTCCTCGGCCTGTTCTTCTTCGCGCCGCTGATCGGCCTGCTGCTGCGCGGCGTGCTGGAGCCGGTGCCGGGGCTGGGCAACTACGAGCAACTGTTCGCCAACTCGGCCTATGCACGGGTGCTGTTCAACACCTTCTCGGTGGCCGGCGTGGTCACCCTGATCAGCGTGCTGCTGGGCTTCCCGCTGGCCTGGGCGATCACCCTGGTGCCCAAGGGCTGGGGCCGCTGGCTGCTGAACATCGTGCTGCTGTCGATGTGGACCAGCCTGCTGGCGCGCACCTACTCGTGGCTGGTGCTGCTGCAGAGCTCGGGGGTGATCAACAAGGTGCTGATGGCCCTGGGCATCATCGATGCCCCGCTGGAGATGGTGCACAACCTCACCGGCGTGGTGATCGGCATGAGCTACATCATGATCCCGTTCATCGTGCTGCCGCTGCAGGCGACCATGCACGCCATCGACCCGATGGTGCTGCAGGCCGGTTCCATCTGCGGCGCCAGCCCCTGGACCAACTTCTGGAAGGTGTTCCTGCCGCTGTGCCGCTCGGGGCTGTTCTCCGGGGCGCTGATGGTGTTCGTGATGTCGCTCGGTTACTACGTGACCCCGGCCCTGCTCGGCGGTGCGCAGAACATGATGCTGCCCGAATTCATCATCCAGCAGGTGCAGTCGTTCCTCAACTGGGGCCTGGCCAGCGCCGCCGCCGCACTGCTGGTGGTCATCACCCTGGTGCTCTTCTACCTGTACCTGAAGCTGCAGCCGGAATCCCCGGTCGGCAACGCGAGGTAATCCGCCATGCTGCTTTCACCCAATGCCATGGGCCGCCCGCTGCGCACGGGCCTGTACCTGACCACCGGGGTCATCGCCGCCTTCCTGCTGCTGCCGGTGGTGTTCATCGTGCTGCTGTCGTTCGGCTCGTCCCAGTGGCTGGTGTTCCCGCCACCGGGCTGGACCCTCAAGTGGTACGCACAGTTCTTCGCCAACCCGGAGTGGATGGACGCCGCCCTGGCCAGCCTCAAGGTGGCCTTGCTGACCACCCTGTTCGCCGTGCTGCTGGGCCTGCCCACCGCCTTCGCCCTGGTGCGAGGCCGCTTCCCCGGCCGCGAGATGCTCTACGGCCTGTTCACCATGCCGATGATCGTGCCGCTGGTGATCATCGCGGTGGCGGTGTACGCGCTGTTTCTCAAGCTGGGCTATACCGGCACGCTGTTCGCCTTCGTGGTCAGCCACGTGATCGTCGCCCTGCCCTTCACCATCATCTCGATCATCAACTCGCTGAAGCTGTTCGACCAGTCGATCGAGGATGCCGCAGTGATCTGCGGCGCATCGCGCCTGCAGGCGATCTTCAAGGTGACCTTCCCGGCCATTCGCCCGGGGATGATCGCTGGCGGCCTGTTCGCCTTCCTGGTGTCGTGGGACGAGGTGGTGCTGAGCGTGATGATGGCCAGCCCCGACCTGCAGACCCTGCCGGTAAAAATGTGGACCACCCTGCGCCAGGACCTGAGCCCGGTGATCGCCGTCGCCTCGACGCTGCTGATCGGCCTTTCGCTACTGGTCATGGTCATTGCCGCCGCCTTGCGCCGGCGCACCGAAGTCAACGCTTGAGCGCCCGGAGACAACAACAATGAGTGCAGTGATCAAAGACAACGCGCACAACAAGACCCTGGTCAGCCTGCGCGGCCTGAACAAGCACTACGGCGACTTCACCGCCGTGGACAACTTGGACCTGGAGATCCAAGACGGCGAGTTCCTCACCTTTCTCGGCTCCAGCGGCTCGGGCAAATCCACGACCCTGTCGATGCTGGCCGGCTTCGAAACCCCGAGCAGCGGCGAGATTCTGGTCGAGGGCCAGTCGCTGGTGAACGTGCCGCCGCACAAGCGTGACATTGGCATGGTGTTCCAGCGCTACTCGCTGTTCCCGCACCTGAACGTGCGCGACAACATCGCCTTCCCGCTGGCCATCCGCAAGCTCGGCAGCGCCGAGATCAACAAGCGCGTCGACGCCATGCTCAAGCTGGTGCAGCTTGAGCAGTTCGCCCACCGCAAGCCGTCGCAGATGTCCGGCGGCCAGCAACAGCGCGTGGCGATCGCCCGGGCGCTGGTGTACGAGCCCCGCATCCTGCTGATGGACGAACCCCTCGGCGCGCTCGACAAGAAGCTGCGCGAAGACCTGCAGGATGAACTGCGCCAGCTGCACCGGCGCCTGGGCATCACCATCGTCTACGTCACCCACGACCAGGAAGAAGCCATGCGCCTGTCCCAGCGCATCGCCATCTTCAGCCACGGCAAGATCGTCGGCCTGGGCAGCGGCTACGACCTCTACCAGAACCCGCCGAACGCCTTCGTCGCCTCGTTCCTGGGCAACTCGAACTTCCTGCGGATCAAGGCCACCAGCCATGGCGCTGGCAGTTTCGAAGGCCAGCCAGTGGCGATCCGCCTGACCCCTGGCCTGGCCGTCGGGCAGGAAGCACTGATCATGGTGCGCCCGGAAAAAGCCCTGGCCCTGACCCTCGACCAGGCCACGCGCGAACCCCTGCCGGCGGGCTGGAACGAAGTCGTTGCCAAGGTCGGCGAGGTGCTGTTCCTCGGCGAGAGCCAGACCTGCCACGTGATGACTCCAGGCGGTACCGAACTGACCGTTAAAGCGTTGTCTGCCGCCGGCATGCCGATGCAGCCGGGGGACACCGTGAAAGTGCGCTGGGCAGTGGCCGATGCCTGCATCTACACCGAGTGGGCGCAAAGCGACCTGAGCAAGGCGGCGGGCGCGCACTGAACTTGAGCAAGCGGTAAATGATTGACGCGCGCTCCGACCAGTGGTCAGATGCGCGCCAGTTTCAGGTGTCCTGCGCCGCCGCGCGCAGGGTGAAACGGGAAGCCGGTGCGTCGTGGTTCACGACAAGTCCGGCGCTGCCCCCGCAACGGTAAGCGAGCGAAGCCTTCGACACACCACTGTGCACCTGCATGGGAAGGTGAAGGCCTTCATGACCCTCGCAAGCCCGGAGACCGGCCTGAAGCTTCACTTGGCAACCCGCGGTGGGCGGGCGCAGGCCGGTATCCGCGTGCGCGCCTGCGTCCGCGGTGCGCCGTTGCGTGTTTTCCACCGGGATCCATTCATTCCTGCAGTAGTGGAAAGACATGTCCCGTATCTTCAAGCTTCACCCCCTGGCGGCCTGCCTGGCCGTGACCTTCCCAGCCTTGGCCGACGAACAGCACAGCACGGTGCTGGCACTGCCCTCCACGGCCGTTACCGATACCCGAGATGAACAGCACATCGACCTGACCACGCCGACCCCGGCCGGTTCGCGGCTGAACCTCAGCGCCCTGGAAACCCCTGCCAGCACCAGCAGCCTCAGCGCCGCAGAAATCGAGCAGCGCAACAACCTCACCGTGCAGGACGCTGTCACCCGCTCGCCCGGCATCACCTTCATCGGCAGCCCAGGCGATGGCGGCACCGGCCTGTCGGCGCGGGGGTTCACCGGGCATGGCTCGGTGATGACGCTGTTCGACGGCGCGCGCCTGTACACCGGCGCCGGCACCCAGACCTTCCCGGTCGACCCGTGGATGGTCGAGCGCATCGATGTCATTCGTGGCCCGGCCTCGGTGCTGTATGGCGAAGGCGCCACCGGCGCGGTGATCAACGTGGTCCCGAAAAAGCCCTTCGCCGGTGACATCCACAACCACCTGCGCCTGGGTTACGGCTCGTGGGACCGCCAGCAACTGGGCCTGGACAGCGGCGGCAGCCTTAGCGAGCGCCTGAGCTACCGCCTCACCCTCAACCAGCAGGCCGGCAACGGCTGGGTCGACCGCACCGATTCACGCAGCCTGGCCCTGAGCGCCGCGCTGCGCTTCGACGCCAGCGACGACCTGAGCTTCACCCTGGCCCACGAGCGCGGCGATGCCGAGCCTGCCAACTACTACGGCACCCCGCTGATCGACGGCCACTACCGCAGCAGCCTGCGCAACAAGAACTACAACATCCAGAACGACGTGCAGCGCTACCACGACGAATGGACCCGCTTCACCACCGACTGGGCCATCAACGACCAGGTCAGTGCCAGCAACCAGCTCTACTACATCAAGAGCCGCCGGCACTGGCGCAATGCCGAGGACTACAGCTGGGACGCAGACCGCGAGCAACTGCTGCGCCAGAGCTACCTGGAGATCAAGCACAACCAGGAGCAGATCGGCGACCGCCAGACCTTCACCTTCGATCACTCGCTGTTCGGCCTGGCGAGCAAGACGATGGTCGGCGCCGAGTACAACAAGGTGCGCTTCAACGTCGACAGCAACGCACCATACAACGACGTCGGCGGCGACTACATCGACCCCTGGCAGCCGACACCGGGCGGGTTCCACAGCAACTCGCCCACGCGCCCGCAAACCCTGTCCACCACCCACACCTTCGCCCTGTTCGCCGAAAACCGCCTGCAGCTGACCGAGCGTCTGTCGCTGGTGACCGGCGTGCGCCGTGACCAGAACCACATCGACCGCGACAACCTCATCGACGACACCCGCAGCGACCGCAGCCTGGCTGGCGGCAACTGGCGTGCGGGGTTGGTGTATGCGGTCAGTGACGACCTGTCGCTGTATGGCCAGTACTCCACCAGCGAGGACGGAGTGAACAACCTGGTCAGCCTCAGCCCAACGCAGATGAACTACGACCTGACCGAGGCGAAGCAGACCGAGCTGGGGCTCAAGCAGCGGTTCTGGGAGGGCCGTGGCGAGTGGACGTTGGCGGCCTTCCACATCGTCAAGAAGAAGCTGCTGGTGGATGACCCGATCACCCATGAAAAACAGCAGGCGGGGCAACAGACCTCCGATGGCCTCGAAGCGACGCTGGAGCTGTCCTTGCCACGGCAGTGGCAGGTGTCGGCCAATGCCGCCGTGGTGCGTGCGAAGTATGACGCGTTCGATGAGAGGGTCGGCGGTGTGCCGCAGGACCGTGCTGGTAATCGGCCGACTAACGTGCCACGGCGTACGGCCAACCTGTGGCTGAGCAAGGGGTTCGGCCAGCAGGTGGAGGCCGGGCTTGGGGCGCGTTATGTGGATGAGCGTTATGCCAACACCGCCAACACCCAAAGCGCGCCGGGGTACACCGTGGTCGATGCCAATATCGGGTGGCAGGTGTTGCCAGATGTGCGGTTGGGGTTGCAGGTGAACAACCTGTTCGACCGCGAGTATGTGGCCTCGGCGTTCAGTGGTACGCAATGGATCATGGGGGCGCCGCGGTCTTATTTTGCGACGGTGGATTACAGCTTCTGATTTGATTTGGCTGTACTGGCCCTATCGCCGGCAAGCCGGCTCCCACAGGTGCTCCCACTGCATTCGAAATCAGTGGTGCCGGCGATAGGGCCAGGCCTCACAGCACAAAAACAACTTTCACGCCCACGCAAATTAGTTATAAGATAACGTTTCAGTTGGCAATCATTCTTACCTGCGACCCTCTCCCATGACAAGCGCCGCCGCCACCCCCACCCTGCTCACCCAGCGCCTGCAGAGCATCGACGCCCTGCGCGGCCTGGTGATCCTGTTCATGCTGCTCGACCACGTACGCGAAACCTTCTTCCTGCACCGCCAGGTCAGCGACCCGATGGCCATCGACGCCACCGACCCCTCGCTGTTCGTCAGCCGTACCCTGGCCCACCTCTGCGCCCCCGTGTTCGTCCTGCTCACCGGCCTGTCGGCCTGGCTGTATGGCGAGAAATACCAGGGCCGCAGCGATGTCTCGGCCTTCCTGTTCAAACGCGGCCTGTTCCTGGTGGCACTGGAATTCACCCTGGTGAACTTTGCCTGGACATTCCAACTCCCGCCCAGCGTGATCTACCTGCAAGTGATCTGGGCGATTGGCATCAGCATGATCGCGCTGTCGTTGCTGGTGTGGCTGCCACGCCCCGCGCTGGTGGCGCTGGGCGCCCTGATCGTCGCCGGCCACAACCTGCTCGATGGCGTGCACTTCGGCGTGGCGTCGGCGATGCATGTGCCGTGGGCGATCCTGCATGACCGTGGCTGGCTGGAGGCCTCCGAGCACCTGCGCCTGCGCACCTCGTACCCGGTGTTGCCGTGGATCGGCGTGATTGCCTTGGGCTACGGCCTCGGCCCCTGGTTCGCCCGTGGCAGCGCTGCGCAACAGCGCCAGCATCAACTGCTGCTGGCCGGCGTCATCGCCCTGCTCGGCTTCATGGTGCTGCGCATCCAGAACGGCTACGGCGAAGCCCCGTGGAGCGGCTACCCGACCCTGACGCAAACCCTGATGAGTTTCTTCAACATCACCAAATACCCGCCGTCGCTGCTGTTCCTGGCCCTGACCCTGGGCTGCGGCCTGCTGTTGCTGCGCGCCTTCGAACGCGCAGGGCAAGCGCGCTGGATCAACGCCCTGGCCGTGTTCGGCGCGGCGCCGATGTTCTTCTACCTGCTGCACCTGTACGTGCTGAAGCTGCTGTACCTGGCCAGCGTCGCGCTGCTGGGCCACAACCACGGCGACTACTTTGGCTTCGACAGCATCGCCGCAGTGTGGCTGACCGCCGCACTGCTGGCCGTGGCGCTGTACCTGCCGGTGCGCGGGTTCGCCCGGCTCAAGGCGCGCCGGCGCGACATCGCCTGGCTCAAGTACCTGTGATTTAGCGTTTCACCCGGCGGCCCGATGGTCTACCATGCCGCCCGCCGGTTTCCACCACGGAACTAACAGGGAATCCCAGGCCCGCCCAGGCGTGCCAAACGGAACTGCCCCCGCAACTGTAGGTGCCGAGCCCGCTCCATCGATGCCACTGGGTCAGCCGACCCGGGAAGGCCGGGGCCGGGCGACGACGCACCAGTCAGGAGACCTGCCGGCCCACATTCACCAACCGGCGGGGTGTCCGGGATTGGCCATTGGTGCTGCCCTGCTGTATGCCAGGGCTCGGCGATGCCTGTCCGTGGGTTCCTTGCGAGAACTGCCCGATAGGAGATCGCCCTGCATGCAGCCCCGTTTCGCCACACTGCTCACCGGGCTGGCCCTGGTCACCCTGCTGGCGGCCGTGCTGGCCGGTACGGCCATTGGCGAAACCGCGCTGTCGCCGCGGCTGGTCTGCCAGGTGCTGGCCAACCACCTGTGGCAAGCCGGCTACCCGATCGACCCGATCGACGCCGGCATCGTCTGGAACTATCGCTTGCCCCGCACCCTCGTCGCCGCTGCCTGCGGGGCCGGGCTTGCGACGTGCGGGGTGATACTCCAGGCCCTGCTGCGCAATCCACTGGCCGAGCCCTACCTGCTCGGCTTGTCGGCGGGCGCCTCGACCGGTGCGGTGCTGGTCGGCCTGCTCGGTGTGGGCAGTGCGGCCCTGAGCCTGTCCGCCGGCGCCTTCATCGGCGCCGTGGCGGCTTTCGCCCTGGTGCTGCTGTTGGCCCGTGCGGCCGGCCCGAACAGCCACAACGCCCAAGTGATTCTCGCGGGCATCGCCGGCTCGCAACTGTTCAACGCCATCACCGCGTTCCTCATCACCAAGTCCGCCACTGCCGAACAGGCGCGGGGCATTCTCTTCTGGCTGCTGGGCAACCTCAGCGGTGTGCGCTGGCCGTCGGTGTGGCTGGCACTGCCCGCGGCGCTGTTCGGCTTGCTGGTGTGCCTGTGGCAGCGCCGTGCACTGGATGCCTTCACCTTCGGCGCCGACTCGGCGGCGTCGCTGGGCGTTGCCGTGCGCCGCACGCAATTGCTGCTGGTGAGCTGCGCCGCGCTGGTGACGGCGGTGATGGTGTCCATCGTCGGTGCCATCGGCTTTGTCGGGCTGGTGATTCCCCATGCCTTGCGCCTGCTGCTCGGCCCCGGCCACAACCGCCTGTTGCCAGCCAGTGCGCTGGGAGGGGCATTGTTCCTGATGGCTGCTGATGTGCTGTCGCGCACGTTGATTGCAGGGCAGGTGATCCCGGTGGGCGTGGTCACCGCGCTGATCGGCGCACCGGTCTTTGCCCTGATCCTGGTCAGCCGCCGGGGGCAGCCATGACCGCCATGACCGCGCCGCAGCTTGCGCCCCTCGCCTGCCAGGGCCTGAACTTTCAGTTGGCGGGCAATTCGGTGCTGCGGGGGGTCGAGCTGAGCGTGAGGCCGGGTGAAACCCTCGGCATCGTCGGCCCCAACGGCTCTGGCAAATCGTCCTTGCTCAAGCTTCTGGCCGGGCTGCGCACCCCGCACAGCGGCAGCGTGCAGCTGCTCGGCGAGCCCATCGCACGCCTGCCCCGGCGGCGTATCGCCCAGGCCCTGGCGCTGGTCGAGCAGCAGGCCGACACCCTCGATGCCATTCGCGTATTCGACGCCGTGGCCCTGGGCCGCACGCCGTGGCTGTCGGCGTTGGCACCGTTCTCCAGCAATGACCGCGCGATCGTCGACCAGGCCCTGGCCGATGTCGATGCCACGCACCTGCGCACACGCCTCTGGGGGTCGTTGTCCGGCGGTGAACGCCAACGCGTGCACATCGCCCGCGCCCTGGCCCAGCGGCCCCAGGTGCTGCTGCTCGATGAGCCGACCAATCACCTGGATATCCAGCACCAGCTCAGCCTGCTGCAGCAGGTCCAGGCACTGCCGGTGACTACCCTGGTCGCCCTGCACGACCTCAACCAGGCACTGACCTGCGACCGTGTGGCAGTGCTCGATCAGGGCCAGCTGGTCGCCCTCGGCAAACCGCTCCAGGTGCTCACCCCCGAGCGCCTGCTGAGCACCTTCGGCGTGCACGCCCATTACCTCATCGACCCCTTCGACGGCGCGCACATTCTGCGTTTGCGCGCCCCCTGACCTGGAAGTTGCCACCATGCCGTTGCGCCCCTGCGCCCTGCTGCTCGCCAGCACCGTACTACCCGCTACCGCGCTGGCCGACTCCGCGCAATCGCAAAGCCGCGGGTTGGTCGAAGACAGCAGCTGGAGCCTGCTCAACCGCACCGTATACGACCAGCGTGACTACAAGCACGGCGGGCGCAACAGCGCCGCCCGCAATGCCTACAAGCCGCGCAGCGAACGCAATGGCATGGCCGAGGAATGGGCCTACGGTTTGATGGGCACGTTCCAGTCCGGTTTTACCCAGGGCCTGATTGGGGTGGGTGTGGATGCCCATGCCTACCTGGGCGTGCAGCTCGACAGCGGCGGCGGCCGGGCCGGCAAGGCGCGGTTGCTGGGCGTGGACAATGATGGCCACTCGAAGAATGCATACAGCCGTGGCGGTGCGGCAGTGAAATTGCGCGCGTCCAATACGGTGTTGTCCTACGGCGAGCAACGGGTGAAGACGCCAGTGTTCAGCTCTTCCGACAGCCGCCTGCTGCCCGAAACGGCGACCGGGCTCTTCCTCAGCAGCAACGAGATCGACACGCTGAAACTGGTCGCGGGCCACTTCAACGAAAGCACCGACCGTAACGCCTCGAGCCATGACCAGGGCTTCGTGGTGAACTACTCGAACGGCCCCCAAGGCAATAGCTTCGAGCTTGCCGGCCTGGTATGGAACCCCGGTGCCGCATTCAGCGCCAGCCTGTATACCTCGCGCTATGAAGACACCTGGAACCAGCACTACCTCGGCAGCACACTGACCCGTGCACTGGACGACCGCCGCAGCCTGAGCCTGGACCTGAACCTGTACCGCACCACCGATACCGGCAAGGCCCTTTCCGGGCGCATCGACAACACCACCTGGAGCCTGGTCTCGCGCTACAGCCAGGGGGCGCATACCTTCAGCCTCGGCTGGCAGCAGGTCGACGGCAACACCCCATTCGACTACGTGACCCGCGGGGCGATCTACCTGACCAACGCGGTGCAGATGTCCGATTTCAACGCACCGAACGAGAAGTCATGGCAGGCGCGTTATGACCTGAACATGGGCGCTTACGGGGTACCGGGCCTGAACCTGACGGCGCTGTACGTGCGCGGCTTCGAGATCGATGGCAGCCATGTCGACCCCAACGGCGGCTATGCCTACCTGGGTTATAGCAAGGGTGGCAAACACTGGGAACGGGATTTGGAGGCGCGCTATGTGGTGCAGAGCGGCAAGGCCAAGGGCACGACCTTTTCGTTGCGGCATAATTTGCATCGGGGTAATACGGCGCAGGCGGAGCTGGATGGTGACCAGATCCGCCTGGCAGTGGAGTGGCCGTTGAGCGGCGGGTTCTGAATGACCTGGCGTTGCGCACGCCTTGCTCTGTGGGAGCCAGCTTGCCGGCGATAAGGTCGCGCCAGACAAAGCCGTTTTGATGCGGCTGTTCGGGCCCTATCGCCGGCAAGCCGGCTCTCACAGGGACATCATGGCAATCAACCCCTGTTGCATTCAAAGCATGTGGGGGTGGCTCAACCCTCGAAGTTGATCACCATGCGGCCCTTGATCTTGCCTTCCAGCATCTCGTCGAAAATGTCGTTGATGTCTTCGATCGGGCGCAGCGTCACCTTGGGCACCACCTTACCTTGCGCGGCAAATTCGAAGGCTTCGACCAAGTCTTGACGCGTACCGACCAGCGACCCCACCACTTCGATGCCATCGAGCACCAGCCGTGGAATATCCAGGCTCATGGCCTCGGACGGCAGCCCCACGGCCACCAGCCGCCCACCTGCGCGCAGCGCATCCACCGCCGAGTTGAAGGCGCTTTTCGAAACCGCCGTGACCACCGCCGCATGGGCACCGCCGGTCTTTTCCTGAACGATCTTCGCCACATCCTCGCTGCGCGGGTTGAGCACCAGGTCGGCGCCCATCTCGCGGGCGAACGCGAGCTGCTCGTCATTCACATCGATCGCGATAACCCGGGCATTGAAGACGTTCTTCGCGTATTGCAGGGCCAGGTTGCCCAGGCCACCCAACCCATAGATGGCAACCCACTGCCCCGGGCGGATGTTGGAGGATTTGACGGCCTTGTACGTGGTCACCCCGGCACAGGTGATGCTGCTGGCCGCTGCCGAGTCGAGGCCATCCGGTACTTTCACCGCGTAGTCGGCCACCACGATGCACGATTCGGCCATGCCGCCGTCCACGGTGTAACCGGAGTTCTTCACCTCGCGGCACAGCGTCTCGTTTCCGCTGTTGCAGTACTCGCAGTGCCCGCAACCCTGATAGAACCACGCCACGCTGGCCCGGTCGCCCGGCTTTAGCGACGTCACCCCTGGCCCGACCTCGACCACGACACCAATCCCCTCGTGGCCGAGCACCACGCCGGTCTTGTCGCCGAAATCGCCATTTTTCACATGCAAGTCGGTGTGACAGACACCGCAGCACTGCATCCTCAGCAACGCTTCACCGTGCCCCAGCGGCCGAAGTGTCTTTTCCACCACCTCGACGCGGCGCCCTTTGGCAACAACTGCAGCTTTCATGAATGCCTCCTTGTTTACCTGAGTGAGCTTGAGTTGAAGGCTTCAGCATAGAGGCGATTCGTGCGAACGGATTGCTTCAGGTCAAAAAGCGGCTTCTCAGTCGAGGCTCAACCATGGTTTCAGCGCTGCCCGGTTGGCCAGCACCAACTGCTGGGCCTCTGGCCTTGCATCATGCATGCTCGGGTTCACATGGAAGCGCCGCACAACATACTTGGCCAACGCCAATGAGCTAGGCACCACCAGGTGGCCATCGACCATGCCGTAATCCACTTCGATGATCGCCTGCTGGGCATCCGTCAGCCGCTCGTCGGGCTTGAAGATCACATCGATCGGCGTATTCCATTCCACATCGAGGTCCATGCCGTTTTCGGTTTCTTCATCACGCAGCTCCGGCACGCCACGGAAACGGCTGAGCACAAAGTCGCGGTACTTGCCGTTCTTCTCGCAATACGCCCGCACATGCCAGCGCATGCCGGTGTACACCAGCGTGTGGGGAGCGATGGTGCGCCCTTCCAGCGCCGGGCTGTTGAACGACACGTAGTCGATATCCAGGCGCCGCTTCTCCCGGCAGGCCTTGAGCAGCGGGCGCAGCACCTCGGGCTTCACCGAGCGGTCTGGCACCTTGAGCACTTCGGTGTGCCCGTAGGCCAAGGCCAGGCCCTCGATATGCGGCGCACGCTCGTTGTTCTGGTTGAGCAGGTCCAGGTAGGCGCTGGCGCTGTCATCGATGAACAGCGGTTTGAACTGGCGGGTTGGCACATAACCCTTTATCTGCTTGTCGTAGACCAGGTTCTTCGACGCGTAGTCGTTGATGTAGGTGTTGATGTCCTTGGACGCCTGCTGCCGGCTGATACCGAAGCTTTGCATCAAGTGATTGGTCGTCAGCCGCCCCTCCCACCAGACCACCGTTTCGATCAGGCGGTAGCGCAAGGCCAGGTCCCAGCGGGTCTGTTCCATTCGTTGCGTGCGTTTCATCCAGGCTCCTGCACTGTGTGCAAAGCAGATTGATGTGTCGCCAAATCCTACGTGTCAGGCAACACGCGAATCAAGGTGCAACGCATATGTAAAGAAAATAGGCACATGCGCCGCACGATTGCCGTTTAGAAATGCCAGCGCCTTGATCAGCCACAAGCCACGGTACTCGGTAGCTGCACCGCCTATCGCGATATCAAAATGCCTTCTCCATTGATTACGACCTGCCCCCAGGACCTGTACCATTCCTTTACCTGTACAAGTCACCATTATCGACATGTAATTTTAATGGACATATCTTCCTACTTACCGGCACTAAGCCACTAGTCAAGGAAGCCTTACCATGGAAGCGCTCGAAATCACCCTGCTGGGCGTCACCGGCACCACCCTACTGCTGCAAGGCCTGCAGCATGCCCGCCTGGGCGATATCTGGAACCTATTGAAAAGCGACCGCGACCTGGAGCGCACCGCACGCATCCATGAACAGGAAAACACCGAGCTGCGCTCCGCCCTTCGTGCCGAACGCGAGCACGTGAGCCAGCTGCAGCGCCAGGTTCACCTGTTGATGGGGCTTATCCCCGAAGCCTGAGGGCATGCCGGCCAGCCCTCATCGCTTTTGCCATGACACTGTGTTTACCTATCCACGCACTCACCCGGGAAGCCACCCATGCCCTACCCCATCGAACAGAAACTCGTCGTCGGCGTCGCCTCCAGCGCCCTGTTCGACCTGACCGACTCTGACGCCATCTACCAGTCCGAAGGCGTCGACGCCTACCGCCTGCACCACGAAGAGCACCTCGACGTGCCCTTCCCCAAGGGCGTGGCCTTCCCCTTCATCCGCCGCTTCCTCAGCATCAACAAAGCCTTTCCCGAGCAATTGCCAGTGGAAGTGGTGTTGCTCTCGCGCAACTCCCCGGAAACCGGCCTGCGGGTGTTCCGCTCGATCGACCACTACGGCCTGGACATCACCCGCGCCGCCTTCATGTCGGGCCGCTCGCCTTACGAGTACATCCCCGCCTTCAACGCCTCGCTGTTCCTCAGCGCCCACGAAGGCGATGTGCAGCGCGCGATCGATGCCAACTACCCGGCAGGCCTGGTGCTGCCGACCCGCATCTACGACGACGAGATCGATACCGAGCTGCGCGTCGCCTTCGACTTCGATGGCGTGATTGCCGATGACGAGGCCGAGAGCGTGTACAAGCAACGGCTGGACCTGACCGAGTTCCAGGCTCACGAGCAAGCGCACAAGGCCATCCCCCACCAGCCGGGGCCGTTGGCCGACCTGTACCGCAAGCTCTCGCTGATCCGCCAACTCGAAGATCGCAAGCTGGTGCAGGATCCAGCGTACAAACGCATCCTGCGCATCGCCATCGTCACCGCGCGCAATGCGCCGTCCCATGAGCGGGTGGTGACGACGCTGAAGAACTGGGGCGTTTCGCCGGACGAATCGTTCTTTCTGGGGGGATGGAGAAGGAACGGGTGCTGCGGATTCTCAAGCCGCACATGTTCTTTGATGACCAGCGCAGTCACTTGAAGTCGGCGGCGGGGGATTTGCCGATGGTGCATGTGCCGTTTGGGGTGGCGAATAGAGGCTCGGAGATGCAGATGAACGAACAGCCAGAAACACTTCAAACCCCCAATCAAACCGTCGATTGAGTCGATAGCTACAGCTCACGCACCGCATGGATGGCTATGTGCCATAATCCCTGAGCTCAGGCCTGTCCGGCCAGAAAGACTGAATGCAGCCTTCAAGCAAACCAGAACAATTTGCATCGCTCATCTCACCCAAGGAAAGAGAAGTAATGGATAGCGTCGAGATCAACCGCATCAGGAACGAAGCAACTAAGCAGGTGAGAGCAATTCTCGATCAGCTTGAGAATGACTACCCGGGCGTTACTGAAGGGTTAGCAGCAGCGCTGGGCTCGACTGCCGGTGCTGCGGGCTCGTTTGGGGCACTCTATATGCTTGGCGTGACGGGGCTTTCCGCACCAGGCATCACCTCTGGTTTGGCGACAGCTGGCGCGTTGGTCGGCGGCGGTATGGTTGCAGGCATTGGAGTATTGGCTGCGCCAATCGCAATACTTGGCGTAGGCGGCTATGCATTGATGAAAAGCCGCAAGAATGCAAAGTTGGCCGCTGCACTGGGCGAGGCCATCAGTAAGCTTTACAACATTCAAGAACGGCTGATGAAAAATGCCGAGACCTTCAAAGCTGAAATTGCAGCCATCAAACAGACCATCGACATGCTCACGAGGAAAAAGCCATCGTGAGCCACGGTCCCTACAAGGATGAAGTCAGCGCCCTGGGGCTGCTGAATGATCGATCACAAGCCATCAGCGCCTCGCATGATCAAATTGCCTCGGACATTCAACTTATCCGGGAACAGTTGTTAACCCTTGCGGGCGGGCTGGATATGCCCGCTGAAGAAATAACTCCCGGCGCCGCTGCTGAGGTTGGCGAGCAGCAGAGCATCGATGTTCCTATCGCAGACATTTATGCTCAAGCGCGAATGAGACATCCCGATGCCCGCCTCAGTGATGTGCTGAATGACGACGATTACAGCACAATCGATCAACGACTGAACGCTCAATTGCAGGCATTTAATGCTCGCTACAACCTGGACGGATGGGACTATGCGATCGCTGGCTGCAGCGGTTTGTTTTCCGGTGTGCTCGATCTTCTCTTCGTTCGAGGGCCCGCCAAACCAGGCACAAAATGGAACACTCCCGTAGACGGGACTTTCAACAGCTGGGTTCAACAGCTACTGAACACGTGGCTCCCTCCGGAACTTTCCAAAAAGTTGGGAGATGCCTGCAAGATCGGCGCACCGGACAGTTCGGTATGGACTGACCTTATCGGGGCCCCCGATAAGGTCTTGAACCCTATCAATCATCGGCTTCGTTCCTTGGCGCATGACCCGATCCTGGGCTTCTTCTATGGCGTCTATGACATGATCCACGGCACATGCACAGTGGTGGTCAATGGGCAAGTCATGCAGCTACCCAGCAAAAAAGGCCCAACAGAAGGAAACCTCTTCCAATTGCTCGGCAAAATGTTCGGTCACTTGCTGTCAGACCTGAATGCTCCGTCAGCGAAAGGTAACAGAGGCATGGGGTTACCTGCGCCGTTCATGGGACTGCTGCGCATGTTTGAAAACCTTGAAATCGACGGCGTTTCATTCGGTAAGCAAATCGAATGGATGTATACCCAGGGCTACGATTTCAGGCAGTTTCTGGTGACGAGCGTGCCCGCCGTCATCATGGAAGTCATCATGCGGGTGTTCTATGTGGTGAAACAGGTCGCGATCAACGGCGCGACATTCTCCCAAGCCTTCATAGAGACTCTGCCGGGTCAAATGAGCCCCCGCTTCAGAATCATGCTCGCCATAGCCTATGGCGCGAGCAGTGCAGTCAATGCGGGGAAAATGTATGTGAGCCGAAACCTGCTGGACCTGAACTACGCAGCCTGGATGGGCCTTGTGTGGAACGGCAGCTTTGCGTTGAAGTGGTCACTCTACGATCGTCATGTGCAGTTTTGGGAAGAAGTGGAACTCTACGAACTGAAACACATAGGGCAACACATAGAGAAGCTCGACGATTTATTGGAGCGCTCCCGGATGCTATGACGGGTAGCACCCCATTAGCCTCGCTATGCGTGCTGGCCAGCCATCAGCTGACCAGCACGTTCATTTAACTGAAACTGATCTCAGCGGCCTGCTTGGCGTAGAGATGCTTTTGGCGCAGTGCAGCAACCTGAATTACAGCAGGGATAGTTACGCGGTATGCACTGCCTGCGATATCCACAGCCGTCCACAGCCCCGTGATTGCCCAGCCAATAGGCCCAGTCAGCACAGCCATGGTTCTGGCTAATGCAGCATTCGCTGCCAACGAAAGACCACGGCCGATAAGCTGTTTGAGCACAGCGTTAACGATGATCAAGGTCAACTTGTAGGAACTGAACCCGCCTGCACGGAAAACAGCCTGGAAGATACCCGTCATCGCTTCGGCCGTAAGGCCACTGGTATTTTTCATACCTGTTGCCGTTGCAAGTTCGCGCAACTCCTCGGGGGTCATTTTTTCCAGCGCATCGGAAAGAATTTTCATCAGAAGGCAAGACTCAATTTTCTCAACGCTGGCGTCTTTGTTGTAGTTGACCTTCAGCTTGTCACACACATCCGTCAACACCTCCTTGTACTCCACGCCTTTACCGCCACGGAAAATCGTGGCGAAGGTGTTGGCCCCGAAGCATTGGATTTCGGCAGCGATGAGATCCCAGTATTCATGGTGGTCGGGATGATGAGCCTTGTAGCGGTCATTGACTGTCAGCTCTTCCGTAAAGCGAACGCTACCGTCTTTATCGTGCGTGAGGCAGTACACTAGATCATTCAGGTCGGACGATTCCATGCGACCCAAGAATGCCAAATCACTGTCTTCCCGATATGCCATTTGAAACGTCCTTTTCATCCAGTCTGCTTAGGTCAAGGCGGCAGCACGCCGCCATAAATCACGATTGCTCACAGGTGTGCGGCACACGACCACTGCAAGCATGATGGCGTGCACGCTACGCCGCACTGCGTCTCGTCGCCCGCAACCGCTGCTCAAGGAGCAGGACCACACCCGGGTAATGTCTACCCTTGTTGCAGTAGTCTGCATTTCCGATACGCGGAAAAATAAAGGCAAAGTCACGATCGGCGCTGCCATCGCCGATACAGCCGATAGATTCAAGCCAGGGCTCAAGGTAAGACTTCACCTTCGCTTCGCACACATCCCCTAACTTGCCACCCTCCGGGCAAACTTCTTTGAGGGGTATGGTCGGCACGACAAAGGTCGCTGCGAACCTGCAATTTGCTTCATGGGCTTGGAGATCACCGGCATCATGCCAGGCGGCCTGCTTTGCCAGAGCGATATAGGAGTAGCCATCGGCACGTGCCCCTATTGGCTGGTTGGCCTGCTTTGCCTCAAAAGCGAAACTGATTTCGGGGGACCTTACATACAGATCGCAGCGACCATTGCGCAACTTGTCACCATGGTCTACGCCCGGTGACAACGTTCTCATTCGTTTCGATGTTGTGAACTCTTCTAGTGCAACCCATCCATCAAGTGTCCATGCCGCGCCAGCCAACGTACTGAGAATGGCCCGCTCGTTATACCACCATGGATTGTCTTGAAAGCTGGTCGTATAACGCTCAATGGTGGCTAGCCAAGCGGTCAGCAATTTATGCAATTCAGCATTCGGCTCTTGGGTAGACACCGACGTCCATGTACTTTCTGCTACCACGATAGTCTCTTTAGTAACTTGAAAAAACGAATGATATCATGCAGCCACTATGCTGCAAGTACACCCACGACAGGAAGTCCCCATGCAACGAATCGTCATCCTAGGCAACGGCGGCAGCGGCAAGTCCACCCTCGCCCGCGCACTGGGCGAGCGTCTGAACCTCTGCGTGGTGCACCTGGACAAACTCTTCTGGGAACCCAACTGGACCGAGCCCGACGCCGAACAGTTTCGTGACCGCGTGCGCGAGGCCGTTGCCGGTGATGCTTGGGTGTGCGAAGGCAACTACGCCCGCCGCACGTTCGACCTTCGCCTGCCAAAAGCGGATTTGATCATCTGGCTCGACACACCTCGGCTCACCTGTTTCATGCGGGTACTGCTGCGCCTGCTTCGCAACCAACCACGCCCCGATCGTGCGGCAGGCTGTGAGGAAAGGTTCGAGCTGGCATTTCTCAAGTTCGTATGGACATTCGACCAGAGTTACCGACAAGGCATCGAAGCCGTTCGCGAGAAAGTCGGGCCGCAGGTGCCTACGCTTCACTTGCGTGGCAAGCGCGAAGTCAGGGCGTTTCTCGAAGGGCTACCAGCAAACCCTGCGGCGATGATCAACGGAGTTTAAGCCGCGAGAAAGGGTCTACCCGTTGAGGTGAGTGATCCACCGCTGCCCGAGGTGCTGAGATGCCCCTGATTCCCGAACTGAATGGCAAGGCCAATGTGCTGGTGTGCGGTGCAAGCCGGGGTATTGGGTTGGCTTTGTGCACGGCGTTGTCGAGCCGCGATGATGTCGCCCAGGTGTGGGCAGTCTCACGTAACGCCAGCCACGATGACGGGCTCGTGGCACTCGCCAAGCAACAAGGTGAGCGCATTGCGCTGATGGATTGCGATGCTTGTGACGAGTATGCACTCGCAGCGCTTGCGAGCGAGGTCGGCTGTTCCTGCCATCATCTTCACTTGGTCATCAGTACCTTGGGCATTCTTCATCAGGAAGGTGCCAGGGCGGAGAAGTCGTTAGCGCAACTCGACTTGGCCAGCCTGCAGGCGAGCTTCGCGACCAACGCATTCGCGCCGATACTGCTGCTCAAGCATCTGCTGCCGCTTTTGCGCAAAGGGCCCGCGACTTTTGCAGCGTTGTCGGCCAGGGTTGGCTCGATCAGCGACAATCGATCAGGCGGGTGGTACAGCTACCGGGCGAGCAAGGCGGCGCTGAATCAGTTGCTGCATACAGCGAGCATCGAACTGCGGCGACTGAACCCAGCGGCAACGGTGTTGGCGCTGCACCCTGGCACGACCGACACAGTGTTGTCGCGTCCGTTTCAAGCCAATGTTCCAGCAGGAAAGCTGTTCGAGCCCGCGTTTGCAGCCCAATGCATGCTCGAACAGATAGAACGGCTAGGCCCATCCGACAGCGGTGGCTTCTGGGCCTGGGACGGTCGCCCCATACAATGGTGATGCAGGAGCGGCCTGTGTCGCGATGGACCGCAAAGCGGCCCCCGCTGCCTGTCAGGCCCGCATGCACTTCGCTGCGCCAATGACCATGAAGGCCGCACCCGGTATCCAGATTCCTGGGTTCGAAGTGCCCAAACCCACCGCAAGCAAACCAATACCTACAGCCAACATCAGCGTTCTCCCTTCCTGGAAATATCCCTTTCACAAGCCGCTCATTTAAGCATAACGACTGCCATTGTCATCGATTGCCAAGTCAATGACGTCGAATGTAAAGCACCCTGGCGGCACATCTGGATACTGACGCCTTCAAGCCGGATGCGCGCCCCTGATCCCTGGCCGGAGGCAATCAAGCGCAGCCCAAGCAATCAAAGGGAATTCAGGATGAAACTCAGCTTTATCGATAGCGCTCACCTCAGCCGCCGGCGTGTGCTGCGCGATGGCTTCGCCCTCGCCGTGGCGACCAGCCCATTGATCAGCCTGGCCAAGGCCGCCGAGGAACCCACCGAGGACGTCAGTGTTGCCGCCGGCCCGCGGCCCTTGGTGCAATACCCGCAGAAGCGACCGCTGACGTTGGTAACCACTCGCCCTCCCCATCTCGAAACGCCGTTCCGAGTCTTCAACGAGGGCGCCATTACCCCGAATGACGCGTTCTTTGTCCGCTACCACCTGGCCAACTTTCCCACCAGCATTGACCCGGATACCTACCGCCTGACGATCAAAGGCGCGGTCGATACCCCCTTGTCACTCTCCCTCGCCGAACTCAAGGCACTTGGTGAGACGATAGAGGTAGTGGCCGTGAACCAATGCTCGGGCAACAGCCGAGCGTTCTCGATGCCACGCGTGTTCGGGGCCCAACTGGGCAATGGTTCCATGGGCAACGCCCGCTGGCTGGGCGTTCCGCTCAAGACGGTGCTGGCAAAGGCAGGCGTGAAAGCCGGCGCGAAACAGGTGACGTTCGACGGCCTCGACAAGCCGGTGCTTGCGAGCACGCCAGACTTCATCAAGGCCTTGGACATCGACCACGCCATGAACGGCGAGCCCTTGATTGCCTGGTCCATGAACGGCGAGGCATTGCCCTTCCTCAACGGCTACCCCATTCGCCTCGTGGTACCTGGCTATTTCGGCACCTATTGGGTCAAGCACCTGAGTGAGATCGAAGTGCTCGACCACACTTACGAAGGGTTCTTCATGGCGAAGGGCTACCGTCTACCCGACAACGACTGCCTGTGCGTCGCGCCCGGTACCACACCGGCGAAGACGCGACCGATCGCCAAGTTGCCTGTGCGCAGCTTCATCACCAGCGTCAGCCACAACGATGTGTTGCCGCTGAAGCACTCCGTTGTGCTCAAGGGCATCGCCTTTGATGGCGGCGCAGGGATCAGCAAAGTGGAAGTGTCGATCGACGGTGGCAAGCAGTGGCGCGAAGCCGCACTTGGGCAGGACCTCGGCCGCTTTTCCTTCCGTGAATGGACACTGCTGATCAACTTCGCCCACCGAGGCGCGACGCAACTGCTGGTGCGAGCTTCCAATAACGCAGGGGAAACCCAGCCACTTCGCGCCGACTGGAATCCCGGCGGCTACCGTCGCAACGTCGTGGAATGCACCCACGTCACCATTGCCTGAGGGAGGCAGCATGAATCGCATGAAGTTCGTGGCCGCCCTGCTCTTTGCAACGCCGGCTTGCTGGATTGCCATGGCGCAGGCAGCGCCCATGTCGATCACATTGCCGCCGGAAACGGCTGCACTCAAACCCAGTACACTGCCGGGTTATGCCTTGGCGCAACAGAAATGCTCGACCTGCCATTCTGCCGATTACATCAACTTCCAACCGCCAGGCATGAGCCTGGAACAGTGGACGGCAGAAGCGAGCAAGATGAAAAACACGTACGGCGCGCCGATCAGTGATGAAGATGTGAGCATCATCGGCGCCTACCTGGCGACCACCTACGGCACTGCCCAGGCAAGTGACGCTGCGGTGCAAACGGCCTCTCATCCAGCGAAGGCTGAGGCAGTGCCTGCTGCAAAAAGCGATGCCATGGCGTTGCTACAGAACAATGCCTGCCTGTCGTGCCACGCCCTTGATCACAAGGTGGTCGGCCCGTCTTATCACGAGGTGGCCGCCAAATATGCCGGCGATGCGCAGGCACTGGAGAAAGTGACGGCCAGTATTCAGCAAGGCGGCGCTGGCAAGTGGGGCAATGTGCCCATGCCGGCGTTTGCGCAGTTGAAAGCGGATGATCTGAAAGCGCTGGCGACGTTCATTCTTCAGCAATAACTAACCCGTCACACAAGCGTGCGGCCCATCAAGGCCGCACTTTGATTTTGCATTGCTTACCCGCAACACGCAGAAAGTGCGACAGTTTCTGGTGAGTGAGTGCGGGGATGCTTTCAAGTTTGATCGCGCCTTCATGGCCTGGCTCAAGAGCGGGGCACTGGATAATACGTCGAGTGCTTCATGATTCAGGCAGTACTTGCAAACTCAGCCCTCACAAAGACACTGGGGGCCTCAGTGGGAACCGACTGGTTGGCAAAAGGGGCGCAAAGCGCCCCCCGTATCACATCACCCCTCAGCCGCCTCACGCTTGAGCCGTGCCCGTCGCGCCAGGATGTTGAGGATCTCGATCACCGTCGAGAAGGCCATCGCGGCATACACGTACCCCTTCGGCACATGAGCACCGAAACCTTCGGCGATCAGGGTCATGCCGATCATGATCAGGAAGCCCAGGGCCAGCATCACCACGGTCGGGTTGTCGTTGATGAAGTTGGCCAGCGGGTCGGCGGCTACCATCATCACGATCACAGCGGTAATCACGGCGATGATCATGATCGGCAGGTGCTCGGTCATGCCCACGGCGGTGATGATGCTGTCGACCGAGAACACGATGTCCAGCAGCAGGATCTGGAAGATCGCCGCCGCAAAGCCCAGGGTGACCGTGGACGAGACCTTGGCCTCTTCCTTGGCCCCGTGCGGGTCGACGTTCTCGTGGATTTCCTTGGTGGCCTTCCACAGCAGGAACAGGCCACCGGCGATCAGGATCACGTCCTTCCAGGAGAAGGCGTTGCCGAACACTTCGAACACCGGGTCGGTCAACTGCACGATCCAGGCCACGGTGCTGAGCAGGGCCAGGCGCATCACCAGGGCCATGCTGATACCGATGCGCCGCGCTTTGGAGCGGTACTCCAGCGGCAGCTTGTTGGTCAGGATCGAGATGAAGATCAGGTTATCGATACCCAGTACCACTTCCATGGCCACGAGGGTAGCCAGGGCAACCCAGGCGGTGGGGCTTGCGGCGAGTTCCAGCAAATATTCCATGTTTCAATCCTGCAAACGGTTCTGGTTCAGATGTCCTGGGTCTTTTCTTGCGGCTCGGCTTGCTTGGGCTTCTGCCCTTCGCTGCCGATGGCATCGCTCAGGGCCTCCTGGGCGGCCTTGTTGGTGTCATCGATGGCCTGCTTGGCCGACTTGGCGGCCTGGTCGAGCATCTGCTGGGCAGACTTCTCGGCCTGATCGCAGCCCGCTAGGCTCACTAGCGCCAAGGCTAGCACCAGCGGAGTACCGATGGATTTGAGTTGCAACATGAGGTCCTCGCTTGTCGATATCCGTGCGGCGCGCAACGCGCCTGATGGGGTCGCATTCTAGATGCCCTAACACATCCGGAAAATTCGTTTTTTCAGCGTGTATACTTCGGTTTTTACGAATCGAGAATGGCATGCTCAATTACCGCCAGCTCCACTACTTCTGGGCCGTGGCCAAGACTGGCAGTATCGCCCGTGCCAGCGAGCAGCTGAATTTGACCCCGCAAACCATCAGCGGGCAAATCAGCCTGTTCGAGCAGACTTATGGCCTGGATCTGTTCCAGCGCGTCGGCCGGCAGCTTGAGCTGACCGAAACGGGTCGCCAGGCTCTGGTCTATGCCGAGCAGATGTTCCAGATCGGCGGCGAGCTGGAGGCCATGCTGCGGGCCGGCCCGCAGGAGCAGATTCTGTTTCGCGTCGGCGTCGCCGACGTGGTGCCCAAGTCGATCGTCTATCGCCTGCTGGCACCGACCATGGAGCTGGACGATGTGCTGCGCATCAACTGCCGCGAGGATAAGCTCGAGCGCCTGCTGGCAGACCTGGCGATCCAGCGCCTGGACTTGGTGATTTCCGACAGCCCGATGCCTACTCACCTGGATATCAAGGGTTACAGCCAGAAGCTCGGTGAATGCGGCCTGAGCTTTTTCGCCACCCCCACCCTGGCCCAGCGCCATGCCGGCGCCTTCCCCGCCTGCCTGCAGGATGCCCCATTGCTGATCCCCGGGCAGGAAACCGTGGTCCGCAGCCGTCTGCTGCGGTGGCTGGGCGAGCAACAGGTGCAGCCGCGAATCATTGGCGAGTTCGACGACAGTGCCTTGATGCAGGCATTCGGCCAGTCCGGCAGCGGCATTTTCGTGGCGCCGAGCGTGATTGCCGAGGAAGTGTGCCGGCAATACGGCGTCGAGCTGATTGGGCAGACGGATGCGGTGCTTGAGTCGTTCTATGCCATTTCGGTGGAACGCAAGGTGAAACATCCAGGGATCGTGGCAATTACGGAGGGTGCGCGACGGGAGCTGTTCCATTGGTGATGAGCCTGGCCATTTCGCGGGCATTCCTTGCACAAGGGTCGGAACTTACCTACTAAGGTCTATGGTAAAGTCGCGCCCTTTCACGCTATCGAGACAGCGCTGCACATGACCCCTGTTTTCCGCCTCCTCAACCGTACCAGCCTGGTGACCCAGATCGTCATCGGCTTGGTCGCCGGTATCGCCCTAGCCCTGCTGGCGCCGGCCATCGCCCGCGACCTGGGCTTCCTCGGCAAGGTGTTCGTCAGCGCCCTCAAGGCCGTCGCGCCGGTGCTGGTGTTCATCCTGGTCATGGCGTCGATCGCCAACCATCGCCACGGCCAGGAAACCCACATTCGCCCGATCCTTTGGCTGTACCTGCTGGGCACCTTCGCGGCAGCGGTGGTCGCCGTGGTGGCCAGCATGCTGTTCCCCTCGCAACTGGCCCTCAGCACCAGCGAGGCCACGCTCAGCGCACCAGGCGGCATCGCCGAGGTGCTGCAGAACTTGTTGCTCAGCGCCGTGGACAACCCGATCAACGCCCTGCTCAAGGCCAACTTCATCGGCATCCTGACCTGGGCCATCGGCCTGGGCGTGGCTTTGCGCCACGCCGGCGACACTACCCGTAAAGTGGTCGAAGACCTGTCCAACGGTGTAACGTTAATCGTGCGCGTGGTCATCCGCTTCGCGCCGCTGGGCATCTTCGGCCTGGTCAGCTCCACCCTCGCCCAGTCGGGCCTGGGCGCCCTGCTCGGCTACCTGCACCTGCTGGCGGTACTGATCGGCTGCATGCTGTTCGTGGCGCTGGTGATGAACCCGCTGATCGTATTCTGGAAGATTCGCCGCAACCCGTATCCGCTGACGCTGCTGTGCCTGCGCGAGAGCGGCATCACGGCGTTCTTCACCCGCAGCTCGGCGGCCAACATCCCGGTCAACCTGGCGCTTTCGGAGCGTCTGGGCCTGCACGAAGACACCTACTCGGTGTCGATCCCGCTGGGTGCGACCATCAACATGGCCGGCGCGGCGATCACCATCACCGTGCTGACCCTGGCGGCGGTGCATACCTTGGGTATTGCGGTCGACCTGCCAACCGCCGTGCTGCTCAGCTTGGTCGCGGCGGTTTGCGCCTGCGGTGCTTCGGGCGTTGCGGGTGGGTCGCTGTTGCTGATTCCGCTGGCGTGCAGCCTGTTCGGCATTCCTAGCGAGATCGCCATGCAAGTGGTGGCGGTGGGCTTCATCATCGGCGTGTTGCAAGACTCGGCGGAGACGGCGTTGAACTCTTCGACCGATGTGCTGTTTACTGCGGCGGCGTGCCAGGCTGAAGAGCGGCGCGGCGCTTGAGGATGCTGGGGCCGCTTTGCGGCCCTTTCGCCGGCAAGCGGGCAATGAGCCCAGTGATTGCTTAAGCCAGGCGCTTTACCTACGCTAGGGGCCTTTTCCTCGCAATGAGACTGGGCCATGTCAGAACACGAAACCGCAGGTGAAGGCCGCTTCAGCAGTATCGAGATCCGCATTCTCGGCTCGCTGATCGAAAAACAGGCCACCAGCCCGGAAAGCTATCCACTGACCCTCAATGCCCTGGTCCTGGCCTGCAACCAGAAAACCAGCCGCGAACCCGTCATGAACCTGAGCCAAGGCCAGGTCGGCCAGGCCCTGCGCACCCTCGAAGGCCAGCACATGACCCGCCTGCAGATGGGCAGCCGAGCCGACCGCTGGGAGCAACGGGTGGACAAGGCCCTGGAACTGGTGCCAGCACAGCTTGTGCTGATGGGCCTGATGTTCCTGCGCGGCCCGCAAACCCTCAACGAACTGCTGACCCGCAGCAACCGCCTGCACGACTTCGACGACACCGAACAGATCCAGCACCAGCTGGAGCGCCTGATCTCCCGCGGCCTGGCCTTGCACCTGCCGCGCCAGGCCGGCCAGCGCGAAGACCGCTACACCCATGCGCTGGGTGACCCGGCGGAGATCGAGGCAATCCTTGCTGCACGCCAGCAGGAAGGTGGCGCCCGCAGCAGCGGCGGTGGTGTATCGGAAGAGCGCATCGAAGCCCTGGAAGCGCGGATTGCAGCGCTGGAGGCGCGCCTGGCCGAACTCGAAGGCTGAGCCGTTCAAAGTTCCGGTTCGGGGAAGTTGCGGCAACTCTTGCGTTCGGCCAGCTCCTTGTCACTGGGGCGCTGGTCGACGAACACGGTACGGCCGTCGGCGTAGATCTCGAGGTAGCCCCAGTGCAGGTCCTGCTCCTTCTGCCCGGGCTTGGGTGGCACTAGCCACCAGGGTTCGCGGCTGATCAGGGTCATGAGGGGATTCCTGAGAGGGTCTGCTGTAATCATAGACACCCTCCGTCTGTAATGACCTCATCGCCGGCAAGCCGGCTCCCACAGGTACTCCACAACCCTTGAGGCCAGTGTTGTACCTGTGAAAGCCGGCTTGCCGGCGATGGGGCCAATGCAGGCTTACGCCGGAGCAGAGGTCCGAATCAGGTGGTCGAAGGCAGCCAGCGATGCCTTGGCCCCCTCACCCACCGCGATGACGATCTGCTTGTACGGCACCGTGGTCACGTCACCGGCAGCAAACACGCCAGGAATGTTGGTCGCGCCTTTGGCATCGACGATGATTTCGCCACGCGGCGACAGCTCGACCGTGCCCTTGAGCCAATCGGTGTTCGGCAGCAGGCCGATCTGTACGAAGATGCCTTCCAGCGCCAGGTCGTGCACTTCATCCGTGGCGCGGTCCTTGTAGCGCAGTCCTGTCACTTTTTCGCCATTGCCCACCACCTCGGTGGTCAGCGCGCGGGTGATGACCTTGACGTTGGGCAGGCTGTGCAACTTGCGCTGCAACACCGCGTCGGCGCGCAACTGGCTGTCGAACTCGATCAGCGTCACCTGGGCGACGATGCCGGCCAGGTCGATGGCCGCTTCCACGCCGGAGTTGCCGCCGCCGATCACCGCTACGCGCTTGCCCTTGAACAGCGGGCCGTCGCAGTGCGGGCAGTAGGCCACGCCACGGGCGCGGTATTCCTGCTCGCCCGGCACGTTCATCTCACGCCAGCGGGCACCGGTAGCCAGGATCACGGTCTTGGCCTTGAGCGAGGCACCGCCGGCCAGGCGCACTTCGTGCAGGCCGCCGTCAGTGGCCGGAATCAGCGCTTCGCCGCGCTGCAGGTTCATGATGTCGACGTCGTACTGCTTGACGTGCTCTTCCAGCGCCGTGGCCAGTTTCGGCCCTTCGGTTTCCTGCACCGAGATGAAGTTCTCGATGGCCAGAGTGTCGAGCACCTGGCCGCCGAAACGCTCGGCTGCGACACCGGTACGGATACCTTTGCGCGCTGCGTAGATCGCTGCCGCAGCACCCGCTGGGCCACCGCCGACCACCAGCACGTCAAAGGCGTCCTTGGCGTTGATCTTCTCGGCCTGGCGGCTGCCCGCACTGGTGTCGATCTTGCCGAGGATCTCTTCCAGGCCCATGCGGCCCTGGCCGAACACTTCGCCGTTCAGGTAGATGCTCGGCACCGCCATGATCTTGCGGCTTTCGACTTCGTCCTGGAACAGCGCGCCGTCGATGGCCACGTGGCGGACGTTGGGGTTGAGCACTGCCATCAAGTTCAGCGCCTGGACCACGTCCGGGCAGTTCTGGCACGACAGCGAGAAATAGGTCTCGAAGGTGAATTCGCCTTGCAGCCCCTGGATCTGCTCGATCACTTCGGCGCTGGCCTTGGACGGGTGGCCGCCGACTTGCAGCAGCGCCAGCACCAAGGAGGTGAATTCGTGGCCCATGGGGATACCGGCAAAGCGCAGGCTAATATCCGCCCCCGGGCGATTGAGCGAGAACGATGGACGACGGGCGTCATCACCGTCCGCGCGCAGGGTAATCAGGTTCGACAGGCCGGCAATTTCCACCAGCAGGTCGTGCAGTTCGCGAGACTTCGCGCCGTCGTCGAGGGAGGCTACGATCTCGATCGGCTGTGTGACCCGCTCCAGGTAGGTTTTCAGTTGCGATTTAAGCGTGGCGTCCAACATACGGGCGATTCCTTTTTCAAACTTCGGATACAAAAACGCCCAGGCGATAGCGCCCGGGCGTTTGACGGGGCAGTGAGTACTTCAGCTGTGGCGGCTGCTCACCGCCCGCGACGGGTGCATGGCCTCAGATCTTGCCGACCAGGTCCAGCGATGGCGCCAGGGTAGCTTCGCCTTCTTTCCACTTGGCTGGGCACACTTCGCCTGGGTGGGCAGCGACGTACTGGGCAGCCTTGACCTTGCGCAGCAGCTCGCTGGCGTCACGGCCTACACCGCCGTCGTTGATTTCGACGATCTTGATCTGGCCTTCCGGGTTGATCACGAAGGTACCGCGATCGGCCAGGCCGGCTTCTTCGATCAACACGTCGAAGTTGCGCGAGATGACGTGGGTCGGGTCACCGATCAGCGGGTACTTGATCTTGCCGATGGTGTCCGAGGTGTCGTGCCAGGCTTTGTGGGTGAAGTGGGTGTCGGTGGATACACCGTAGATCTCCACGCCCAGTTTCTGGAACTCGGCGTAGTTGTCAGCAAGGTCACCCAGTTCGGTCGGGCAGACGAAAGTGAAGTCGGCCGGGTAGAAGAACACGACAGACCACTTGCCCTTCAGGTCCGCTTCGCTTACCTGAACGAATTCGCCGTTGTGGAAGGCGGTGGCGTTGAACGGTTTGACCTGGCTGTTGATGATAGGCATGAGAGACGCTCCTTCATGGGGTTGAAATCAGTTGACGGAGAGAATCCTAACCGCTGGTCGCCATTAAGGCTCATTGGCAAACCTCATGCTCATGATTGGTTTTGGCTATAAGCATTTCTGTTCGATAGATTGTTTGATTCCTACGACTTTTCGCCCGTGCACAGATGGGCAGCCTGCACCTGATCAGCGGAGAGCTCATAGACGATCGAGCAGCGCTCATCGTCCTCATCCCCCCACTTCACCTCGAGCGTGCCCGCATCGGCATTCGAGCGTACATGCAGCCGGCTGCCCTGCCCGACCATGCCTAGCTCATTGCCCTGCGCATCGAGGACTTGCGCACCGAACGGCAAGGCTCCGCCATCGTCGAAACGGCCGTGCAAGGTGAATTGACGGCCACTGCGTGTCGGGAAATGCAGCAGCGACACTGCGCCGGCATGCGGCACCACCGACTGTGCGGCCAGCAGCAGTTCGGTATCGCGCGACATGCCTTTGGGGTCGAGCTCGATCGTATTGACGCTGTAAGGCGACAGCGAGGGGGCGACCGCGTAGCCACGGCGATCGAGCTTCACATGAGGGTGCTGGCGTATGTGCGCAGCATCGGCACCTGGAGCATGGACAATGGCAAAACTCTCGCCCAAGGGTGGGGCCGCGAGAACGCCGCCCTGGTGGGCGACCAAGGCACCTTGCGCCCCCAGCGTAGCCTGGCGATAACCACGGCGGCTCGACAATGAACCACTGAACTCACCTTTCGCCCCCCGGTGGAGCAAGTTGGCATCGAAGCCACTGCTGGCCCGCTCACCTTCCTGGTGCACCAGCGCCAGGCCATGCCCCCATTGCCCATGGTCCCCCGCCGTACCACTCCAGCGAACACTGGAGCTGCCCTTTCCTTGTGAATCCCTGTTGAGTGCGGTAGCAAGCGAAGACCGGCGCCGCTCGCCAAAGGGCATACTGGCATTGACCGTCAGGGTATTGATGGGCGCCCTTGCTGCACGCAGTTCGCGGTTCAGGTTGATGCCGTAGCTGAGCGAACCGAGGTTGTTGTTGTATCCGACCGAGTAACTGTCACTGCTGCGGCCAGCCCGACTCTGACGCAAACTGGCCCTGAGGTTGAAGCGCCCGCCCCGCTCACCCAGCTGCTGATCGAGCCCCAGGCCCGCCTGCCAATCGAGCGAGTCGAGGCGGGCACCGCCGCGTACACGCGCATAATCATTGAAGCTGTAATACCCTGGCCCCTCACTACGAGTCAGTGACGCGCTCAGGTCGGTTGAGGTCGTGCTCAAGCGCTGGCGCCAGCTCAAACGCCAGGCCTGGCCTCGCACCTGTTGATCTCGAGCCAGCGTGGCGCTTGCGTGATAGCCGGTCAGCCCCAGTGCACCAAATCCGGTGTTGATGGCCACGCCCATGGCGCTACCCAGGTAATCCTCGGCGACCCAGGTACCACCGTGCACGCTGAAGCGGTTGTCCAGCCCTTGCTGCCAGCTACCCTCTACGAAACCTGGGCCCGATCGCCCTTGCGCCTCGCGCCACACGCCGCTGGCCAGTTCGAAACGCTTGGCGCCCGGTCGCAGTGCAAGCGGTGCTGTCTGATAAGGCAGGAAGAAGGTTCTGACGCTGCCATCCGACTCGCGCAGTGTCACCTCCAGGTCATCATTCAGACCGCTGGCGTACAGGTCATCGATTTCAAACGGCCCCGGTGCCACCGTCGACTCATGCAACAGCATGCCGCGCTGGCGGATACTCAACAGCGCGGTGCTGTTGGCAACGCCCCTGACCACAGGTGCATAACCACGCTGCTCCTGCGCCAGCATGCGCTGGTCGCTGCCCAACAATACGCCACGCATGGCGCTGCCTTCAAACACCTCCGAGCCGCTGTAACCGTCGCCCAGCGTCAATTGAGCGGACCAGGCAGGAATATCCCGACGCACCGAAGTGGCTACCGGCTGGTAACGCGAAGGCATACCTGTGGACGCCTGCCAGCTCCCCTCATGGCGCCAGTACCATCGGCCGCTGTTGAACCCCGCGCGCACACCCAGGTAGGTCTGACGGGTGGTCTGGTCTTGTTCGAGGTCATGCTGCTCGTAAACATTGAGGCGATAGTCGAAGAAGGCAGCCGTTACGCCACTGTCCCAGTTTTCCGGTGGCAGGTATCCGCTGGGCAGACGCAACAGCGCCTGCTGCGGGATCTGCAGGTCCAGCTGCAGGTTGCCGAAATCCAGCGACTCGCTGGCAGCCGAAACACTTTCAACCAGCGCGATGCAGGCTTCCTTCTGCTGCAGTCGCTCGCGCACCTCGCGGCTCAGCCGTTGCGTGTCCACGCCCAACTTCAACAGCAGTGGCTCGCTGTAACAGGGCGTCGGCGCCTGGTGCTGCTCCTGCACGCTCAGGGGCATTCGGTGGCGCCCCATCCATTGCTGATTCACTGTCACATCGAGGGTGTAGATACCCTCGGGCACTGTCGCGCCCTGCTCGAAGCGACGCAGGTCGACCGATGTGCCGTCTCGCAGCAGCCCAGGGTCGAACTCGATCGCAGCGGCAGGGCCTGCGAGGTATCCGCTCAACACGCATGCGGCCATATGGCGCCTTCGCACAATGTTCGTGAAACACATGATGCAACGCGCCTCAGTCTGCCAAACGCACGTTCACCGCTTCCGGCGCCTCGCGCGCGGCACCGTAATCATCAATGAAGGCATAACGCAGTCGAGCGGCTGCCTGGCTGGGCATGCCCTCGACCTTGAAGCGCGCGCTGGCGAACGGCAGCACGTGATCAGGTTCCAGGGACACCGCAGCCCGTCCATCCTGGAGCAGCGTCAAACTGGCCAGGTTGACCACGAAGGGGCTGGCATTGCTGGCCTGCAACGTCCATTGCCCATCTTCCTGCAGCCACTGCCAGGAGACCCGATGGTGAGCATTCACGGATTTGCCCTGCAAGCCATCGGGCCGGTACAGCAACTTGATGCGCGAGCGCAATGCCACCTGCAGGGAATTGCCCGCTCCCTTTGGCGGCACTTCAAGCACGTTGAGCCAATAGAGACTTTCGCGGTCGGCGGGCATCCCATCACCTTCCTGGAACAGTCTCAGGCTCTGCCCCTTTCCGGCATCCAGGCGGAACATGGCCGGCATTACACTGAACGGAACCTGCAGATCCTGCACCTGGGCTTGCGGGCGACCATCGTCGACCCAGGCTTGAACCAACGATGGCGTGGTTCCCTCATGGCTGAGTTTGACCGTCACTTCGGACTGGGCAGCTGGAAAGACTACGCGGGTGTTGGCAATGACCACGTTGGCGGCGAGATGAGGCGATGCCAGGCAGGCAGCCAGCAGCACTCCCCGCCGCAAGGCGTTGAAGAACGGACGCATGATATTCGAACTCAGGAACATGAAGAAAAGGCAGCCCTTGCCGGGCTGCCTTCAAAAAGGTGTTACAGGTAGTCCAGCGAGTACTGCACGCGGGTTGAAACCAGGCCCTGCGTGGTCCCGCCGGTGGAGTAGTAACGGGCGGAGTAACGCAACGTTGCGCTGCCACCGACGATGGGAACCTGCTGAGAATTCTGGCTGCCCTTGGGCGCCGCCAGGTTCATGGGCGCCTGCGAGTCGTTGAGCAACTCCAGCTGGACATTCTCGCTACCGCCGTCGTCCACGATCAGGCGACCTTCCGGACTGATCGTCGCGCCCGGTTCGAAATAGGTTGACACCCGGGTGACGCCAGGTGCGCAGCTGGAAAGGTTCAACTGGAAAGGCGTCAGGCCAGCGGTTTGACCCGGGCGCGCCAGCAGCGACGCGTTCACCTCCGGCAGCGAAACCGGCAGGTCGCCACTACCTCCGTTGACCACGCAGGTGGGCGCCATTATACGGCCATCGAAACTGATTTGACCGAAATCGGCCTGTGCTGCCTGAGCCCAGAACAGCAGGGTACAACTGCTTGCAAGCAAGGACTTCGAGAAAGTGTTCATAGTCACCTTGTCATACTGATGGAAAAGCCCGGCAATGGCTGCCGGGCTGCAACCGCTCTGCGCGGCGGGATGCAGTATCAATAAGGTGACTAGGCAAAAATGTAGGATGACTCAACAGTCAGCCTAGCGAAACAGGTAAAGCCGCCGTAGGAAACATGACCCCATTTAACCGAGGCCATATTTCCTCCCCTCTCGTCAGCGGGTGACCGTGCGCAGGGTGACGAACTCTTCGGCTGCGGTCGGATGCACACCGATCGTCTCGTCGAACTGTTGCTTGGTAGCACCCGCTTTCAGCGCGATACCCAGGCCCTGGATGATCTCGCCGGCATCGGGGCCAACCATGTGGCAGCCCAGCACCTTGTCGGTCTCGGCATCCACCACCAGCTTCATCAGGGTCTTTTCCTGGATGTCGGTGAGGGTCAGCTTCATGGCACGGAAGCGGCTCTCGAAGATCTGCACCTTGTGCCCAGCTTGCAGCGCCTGCTCCTCGGTCAGACCGACGGTACCGATCGGCGGCTGGCTGAACACGGCGGTCGGGATGTTCTGATAGTCGACCGGGCGATACTGCTCGGGCTTGAACAACCGACGCGCCACTGCCATGCCTTCGGCCAGGGCAACCGGAGTGAGCTGCACACGGCCGATCACATCGCCAATGGCCAGGATCGACGGCGCGGTGGTCTGGTACTGCTCGTCAACCCGGATGAAGCCGCGCTCGTCCAGTTCGACGCCGGTGTTTTCCAGCCCCAGGTTGTCCAGCATCGGGCGCCGGCCCGTGGCATAGAACACGCAGTCGGCCTCCAGCTCACGGCCATCCTTGAGGGTGGCCTTGAGGCTGCCATCTTCGAGCTTGTCGATACGCTGGATGTCGGCGTTGAACTGCAGGTCCAGGCCGCGCTTCTCCAGCTCTTCCTTGAGGTGGGTGCGCACCGAACCGTCGAAACCGCGCAGGAACAGGTCACCGCGGTACAGCAAGGTGGTCGCAGCGCCAAGGCCCTGGAAGATGCCGGCAAACTCCACCGCGATGTAGCCACCGCCCACCACCAGTACCCGACGTGGCAGGTCCTTGAGGTAGAAGGCCTCGTTGGAGGTGATGGCCAATTCCTTGCCCGGAATGTCCGGCACCTGTGGCCAGCCACCGGTGGCAATGAGGATGTGTTCGGCGCTGTAGCGCTGGCCGTCCACCTCCACCTCGTTGGCGCCGGTCATGCGTGCATGGCCCTGCAGCAGGGTTACGCCGCTGTTGACCAGCAAGTTGCGATAGATGCCATTGAGGCGCTCGATCTCGCGGTTCTTGTTGGCGATCAGGGTGCCCCAGTCGAAATGCCCTTCTTCGAGGGTCCAGCCGAAACCGGCTGCCTGCTCCAGCTCATCGGCGACGTGGGCGCCGTACACCAGCAGTTTCTTGGGCACGCAACCGACGTTGACACAGGTGCCACCCAGGTAGCGGCTCTCGGCCACCGCCACTTTCGCACCGAAGCCCGCGGCGAAACGCGCCGCACGTACACCGCCGGAACCGGCACCAATCACGAACAGATCAAAATCGTAGGCCATGTATTCAGTCTCCTTGGCTGGCGCCCAGCATACCGCCGTTGGCAGCCGCAAACAAAAAAGCCACCCCGAAGGGTGGCTTTTTCAACCGGGCGTGGCGAATCAGTACGCCTTGCCGGTCTTGTAGTAGTTCTCGAAGCAGAAGTTGGTGGCGTCGATGTAGCCTTCGGCGCCGCCGCAGTCGAAACGCTGGCCCTTGAACTTGTAGGCAATCACGCAGCCGTTCTGCGCCTGCTGCATGAGCGCGTCGGTGATCTGGATCTCGCCACCTTTACCCGGTGGGGTGTTCTTGATGATGTCGAAGATATCAGGGGTCAGGATGTAACGACCGATGATCGCCAGGTTCGACGGCGCGTCTTCCGGAGCCGGCTTCTCGACCATGTTGGTCACACGGAAGATGTCGTCGCGGATCATGTCGCCGGCGATGACGCCGTACTTGTTGGTTTCCTGCGGGTCGACTTCCTGGATGGCAATGATCGAGCAGCGGAACTGGTTGTACAGCTTGACCATCTGGGTCAGCACGCCGTCACCTTCCGGGTTCACGCACAGGTCGTCAGCCAGGACCACGGCGAACGGCTCGTCGCCGATCAGCGGACGGCCGGTCAGGATGGCATGGCCAAGGCCTTTCATTTCGGTCTGGCGGGTGTAGGAGAAGGAGCATTCGTTGAGCAGGCGACGGATGCCGACCAGGTATTTTTCCTTGTCGGTGCCCTTGATCTGGTTTTCCAACTCGTAGCTGATGTCGAAGTGGTCTTCCAGGGCGCGCTTGCCGCGGCCGGTGACGATGGAGATCTCGTTCAGGCCGGCGTCCAGCGCCTCTTCAACGCCATACTGGATCAGTGGCTTGTTGACCACCGGCAGCATTTCCTTGGGCATGGCTTTGGTAGCAGGCAGGAAGCGGGTGCCGTAACCGGCTGCCGGGAACAAGCATTTTTTGATCATATACGTCCTTAAACAAAGGCTGGGCCTGTGGAATTCGGCGCAGTCTAATCAGGCGGCAGTCACCTTACAATGCCCCCGCCTGTGGCCGACCGGTGCCAACATAGAGATAACCCAGTGTAGATAGTTCCGGCGGATCGTAAATATTACCCGCAACAAAGACAGCCGGCAGGCACAGCCCCTCCGTCGGCAAGGGGCGGCGCCACGCCAGGGTGCAGGCCGTCAACTGCCGGTGCCACGCCCGATCAGCACACCCTCGAGCTGCTGGCCATACAGGTTGACGCCATCGTTGGCATGGAACTTCAACCGGGTTTTCTCGACCGAGCCTTCCACCAGGCGCGGGTCCTGCGGTCGCTCGTGGCGGTTGACCCAGGCGGCGACGTCCCAGGCCTGCTGATCGCTCAGGCTGCCGGGCTTGCCCAGGGGCATGTTGTACTTGATGAACGACGCCGCCGTGTTGATGCGGTGCATGCCGGCCCCCCAGTTGTAGGAGTCCTTGCCCCACAAGGGCGGCATCACGTAGTCACCGGCCACCTTCTGCCCTTCGCCATTGTCGCCATGGCAGATCGCGCATTGCTCGCGGTACACCTGCTCCCCACGCTTGAAGTCGTAGCCACCCTTAGGCTGTGGCACATCGGGATAACCGCGGCCGGCGATTTCCACACCGGTAGGCGCCTTGGTCGACAGCCAGTAGGCATACACCGACAACGCGGTCATCTGCGGGCTGTCTGCGGCCGGCGGCTTGCCGTTCATGCTGAACTGGAAACAGCCCTGAATGCGCTCGGCATAGGTATTGACCTTGTCATTCTTCTTGCGATAGGCCGGGTACATCGGGTAGGCGCCCCACATCGGCGCGGAGTGGGCCAGGCGACCCTGATCGAGGTGGCAGTTGCTGCAGTTGAGGCCATTACCAACCGCCTCGGGCATCAGCCGGCGGGTATCGACGAACAGCGCATGGCCTTCGCGGACCATCTTGCCGAAGGCGTTGTCCGGCAGCTCGCTCTCGGCCGGCGGCGTGAACTGCGGGGCGGCCTGCACGCCTGGCACCTGGAGCTGGGACTGGTCTTCCATGGCGATGGGCGCGGCCTGCGCATTCCCGATGGCGGCGAACAACAGGGTGGGCATCAGTGCTCTCATGGCTTGACCTCCGTGCCGGCGGGGTTGGCAAAGTACTCAGCGATCGCCTTGACCTCGGCATCGGTCATGGCCTTGGCCACACCGACCATCAACTGGTTGGGGTCGTTGCTGCGGCTGCCATCACGCCAGCCGTTGAGTTGCGCCATCAGGTAAGGCGCAGGCTGCCCTGCCAAGGGCGGAAAGTGCTCGCCGACGCCGCTGCCACCGGGGCCATGGCATTGCACGCAGCCGGGTATCTGTCGGTTCCAGTCGCCATAGAGGGCCAGGCGTGCGGTGGGGTTGTCGGCAATCTGTTGCCGGCGGTGATCCGGTGCGGGGGCGCTGGGCAGGCTGGCGAGGTAGGTGCTGACGGCGCTGATTTCAGCGTCGGTCAGGGCCTTGGCCAGCGGTTCCATCACCGGCTGCTTGCGCGTGCCGTTGCGCCAGTCCTGCAATTGCTTGCTCAGGTAGCCGGCCGGCAGGCCCGCCAGGCGCGGGAACCCGGCAGCAGCAATACCTTTGCCGTCCGGGCCGTGACAGCTCATGCAAGCCATGGCAGCGGGGTTGGCCCCGCCCTGGGTGAAGATCTTCTGGCCATCGGCGGCGTGCGCCGTGGGCCAGGCCAGGATCAGCAAGCTGCTGATCACGACTCGACTCATCGGGGTCATCACGAAACTCCATTTCTTTTGTTATAAGCTTAAGCTTAAAAAACATAAGCAAATGGATACTAGCCGCGTAACGGAATTCGCAACAACGCTCTCACCGGCCAAGGGCCGGTAAATGGCTCGTTAAGCGCGGATTACTTGCCCCAGATCAACTGCCCGAGATGCATTTGGTCGCCGCCGTGCGCACATCACCCAGGCGCAGCGGGAAGTTGTTCAACCGCTCGTGCAGCTTGATGCTGCTGCCGCTGCCCCGCTTGTCGATGTCCACCAGTGCTGCCGGGCCGCTGCCCGCCGTCAGCTTCTGCGGCACGATCAGGCGCAACCCGTCGCCGCGCTTCTCTTCCACCAGCGAGCCACGGGTATCGGCCAGGTGCTGCTTGATGCAGTCGGCATATTCACGCGGCGTCTTGCCAGAGATCACATCCAAGGTTTCGTGGGATTGCTCCAGCTCCGAAACACTGACACATCCCCCCAGCGCCAAGGCCAACGCCGCTAACATCCACTTCATTTGCCGCACCTCTGCTGTCAAGAATCCGATCTGACAACAGCCAGGCGGTTTTGCTCCCTGCTTTGGCAGATTTATCTGCGCCCGAGTCAACCGGTGCGCCAGCCGCTCGCGACATCGTGGTATCGTTCGGCTTTGCAGAACCAGACTTTGCGGAGCACCCCATGAAATTCGTACACCAGCGCGAGCACTTGAACGAGGATGACATTGTCGTCATCGAGTGTTCCCAGCGCTGCAACATCCGCCTGATGAACGACGCCAACTTCCGCAGTTTCAAGAATGGCGGCCGGCACACCTACCACGGCGGCCACTTTGAACGCTTCCCGGCCAAGATCACCGTGCCCAGCACCGGCTTCTGGAACATCACCATCGATACCGTGACCACCCGCCCGATCTCGGTAACGCGCAAGCCAACCTTGACCCACAAGATCAAGATCATCCGTCGCTCGTCGTCGAAACTCGGATAATGCCCGCCATGACCCAGACCAAATACGTCATCAAGTACAAGCTCGACGGCCAGCGCCGCTGGGATTTCGCGGTAATGCCCGATGCATCGCAGGATCAGGCGCTTGAAGCGCTGCGCAAGATCCACGGCGAGGACGCCGAGAAAATCAGCGACATCCAGGTCAGCAAGGCACTGTAAAACCCGAACTGCGCGCAAGGAGAACCGCATGAGCAACTGGCCCGACCGTCGTATTCTCGATCTGCTGGGCATCGAGTTGCCCGTGCTGCAGGCGCCCATGGCCGGGGCCAGCGGTTCGGCCATGGCCATCGCCGTGGCCAGGGCCGGCGGGCTTGGCGCCCTGCCCTGCGCCATGCTCACCAGCGAGCAGATTCACGGCGAGATCGAAACCTTTCGCGCAGCCTGCCCTGGGCGGCCGCTGAACCTCAACTTCTTCTGCCACCAGCCCCCGGCGCCAGACGCAGAACGTGCCGCGCACTGGAAGCAGGCGCTCAAGCCCTACTACCTGGAAGTGGGTGCCGATTTCGACGCGCCTACGCCTGTCTCCAACCGCGCCCCGTTCGATGAGGGGAGCTGCCAGCGGGTCGAACAGATGCGCCCGGAAGTGGTGAGTTTTCACTTCGGCCTGCCTGAGGCCGCGCTGCTGCAGCGGGTCAAGGCGGTGGGCGCCAAGGTGCTGTCCAGCGCCACCACGGTGGAAGAAGCGGTCTGGCTCGAAGCCCACGGCTGCGATGCGATCATCGCCATGGGCTATGAAGCCGGCGGCCATCGCGGCATGTTCCTCAGCGACGACATCACCAGCCAGGTCGGCACTTTCGCGCTGGTGCCGCAAATTGTCGACGCCGTGCGCTTGCCGGTGATCGCTGCAGGCGGCATCGGCGACCACCGTGGCCTGCTCGCGGCGCTGGCGCTGGGCGCCAGTGCGGTGCAGCTCGGCACCGCCTACCTGTTCTGCCCGGAAGCCAAGGTTAGCGCAGCTCATCGCCACGCACTGGACAGCGCGCCTGCCAGCGACACCGCCCTGACCAACCTGTTCACCGGGCGGCCGGCGCGGGGCATCAACAACCGTATCATGCGCGAGCTGGGGCCGATGAGTGACCTGGCGCCACGCTTTCCACTTGCCGGTGGCGCGCTGATGCCGCTGCGGGCGATTACCGACCCTCAAGGTATTAGCGATTTCACCAACCTGTGGTCAGGGCAGGCATTGCGCCTGGGTAAGGCGATGCCTGCCGAACAACTGACCCGTGAAATTGCCGAACGCGCACTGGCGCAGCTCAAACGGTAAAGCGCCCGGCCTGTGGCGGTGCGCTGTCTGGCATGCCGCTGCCACCGGCAAATCCTTCCTGTTCAGCCCCTTCCCGGCAAATGGCCTATCGCTATATAGTTCACGCCATAACGATAACCACCCCAAGGAGTTGTTCATGCGTATCCGCTTGCCCTACCTGGCCACCACTGCCCTCGCCAGCCTGATTACCCTTAACAGCGCTTGGGCCGACGAGGTCCAGGTCGCGGTCGCTGCGAACTTCACCGCGCCGATCCAGGCCATTGCCAAAGACTTCGAAAATGACACCGGCCACAAGCTGGTTGCCGCTTATGGCGCCACCGGGCAGTTCTACGCCCAGATCAAGAACGGCGCACCGTTCGAAGTGTTCCTGGCCGCCGACGACAGCACCCCGAAAAAGCTGGAAGAGGAAAAAGAGATCGTCCCCGGCTCGCGCTTCACCTACGCCATCGGCACCCTGGCGCTGTGGTCGGCCAAGGAAGGCTACGTGGACGCCAAGGGTGAGGTGCTGAAGAAGAACGAGTACAAACACCTGTCCATCGCCAACCCGAAAGCCGCGCCTTACGGCCTGGCCGCCACCCAGGTGCTGGAAAAGCTGAAGCTCACCGAAGCCACCAAGGGCAAGATCGTCGAAGGCCAGAACATCACCCAGGCCTTCCAGTTCGTATCCACCGGCAATGCCGAGCTGGGCTTCGTCGCCCTGTCGCAGATCTACAAGGACGGCAAAGTCACCAGTGGCTCGGCCTGGATCGTGCCGGCCAACCTGCACGACCCGATCCGCCAGGACGCCGTGATTCTCAACAAGGGCAAAGACAGCGCCGCTGCCAAGGCGCTGGTGGAATACCTGAAAGGCCCGAAAGCCGCTGCGGTGATCAAGTCCTACGGTTATGAACTCTGATGCCACTGGACCCCAGTGACCTGGGTGCGATCTGGCTGACCCTCAAACTGGCCAGCCTGACCACCCTGATCCTGCTGGTCGTCGGCACACCCATCGCCTGGTGGCTGGCGCGTACGCGCTCCTGGCTACGCGGGCCGGTGGGCGCGGTGGTGGCCCTGCCGCTGGTGTTGCCCCCGACCGTGATCGGCTTCTACCTGCTGATCGCCCTCGGCCCGCACGGCTGGATTGGCCAAGCCACCCAAGCCCTGGGGCTGGGGACGGTGGTGTTCAGTTTCACGGGCCTGGTGATCGGTTCGACGGTGTATTCCATGCCGTTCGTGGTGCAGCCGTTGCAGAACGCCTTCACCGCCATCGGCCAGCGCCCGCTGGAGGTGGCCGCGACCCTGCGCGCCAGCCCCTGGGACACCTTCGTCCATGTGGTGCTGCCGCTGGCCCGCCCCGGTTTCGTCACCGCCAGCATCCTCGGCTTCGCCCACACCGTGGGCGAGTTCGGTGTGGTGCTGATGATTGGTGGCAATATCCCCGACAAGACCCGTGTGGTTTCGGTGCAGATCTTCGATCACGTCGAGGCCATGGAGTATTCGCAAGCCCACTGGCTGGCCGGTGCCATGCTGGTGTTCTCGTTCCTGGTGCTGCTTCTGCTGTACGCGGGGCGCCGCGGCAAGACCGGCTGGAGCTGAAATGAGCGGATCGATTGTGGCGCGCCTGCAACTGGCGCGCGACGACTTCACCCTGGATGTCGACCTGCAACTGCCCGGTCGCGGCATCAGCGCGCTGTTCGGCCACTCAGGCTCGGGCAAGACCTCGGTGTTGCGCTGCCTGGCCGGGCTGGAGCGGGCGGCCAAGGCCTACATTGAAATCAACGGCGAAGTCTGGGAAGACAGCTCCCAGGGCTATTTCCAGGCCCCTCACCTGCGCCCCGTGGGCTACGTGTTCCAGGAGGCCAGCCTGTTTGCGCACCTGTCGGTGCGCGGCAACCTGGAGTTCGGCTGGCGCCGCATTGCCGCCGGCGAGCGCAAGGTAGGCCTCGACCAGGCCTGCCAGTTGCTGGGCATCGGCCACCTGCTCGAACGCCGACCAGCGACTTTGTCCGGCGGCGAGGCGCAGCGGGTGGGTATCGCCCGCGCGCTGCTCAGCAGCCCGCGCCTGCTTTTGATGGACGAGCCTCTGGCCGCACTCGATGGGCCACGCAAACGCGAGATCCTGCCTTACCTGGAACGCCTGCACGACGAGCTGGACATCCCGCTGGTGTATGTCAGCCATGCCCAGGACGAAGTGGCGCGACTGGCCGATCACCTGGTGTTGCTGGAGCAGGGCCGGGCGATGGCCAGTGGGCCGATCGGCGAAACCCTCGCCCGCCTCGACCTGCCGCTGGCCCAGGGCGAGGATGCGGGCGTGGTGTTCGAGGGCATGGTGGTCGGCCACGACCCGCACTACGACCTGCTCGACCTGCGCCTGCCCGGCAGTGCCGGGCCGGTACTGCGCATTGCCCACCCGGCGCACAGCATGGGCACCACCCTGCGGGTCAAGATCCAGGCCCGTGACGTGAGCCTGGCGTTGGCGGCAGACGCGACCTCAAGCATCCTCAACCGCTTGCCGGTGCGGGTGCGTGAAGCGTGCTCGGCAGACAACCCCGCGCACGTGCTGGTGAGCCTGGACGCCGGTGGCAACGCGTTGCTCGCACGCATCACCCGCTTCTCCGCCGACCAGCTTGGCCTGCATCCGGGCCAGGCGCTGTATGCGCAGATCAAGTCGGTGGCACTACTGGGCTGAGCATCGGCCGCGCGGCTGTTGTCCATTGATCAGTGACCTGATCGAGGTGTGCCGCCGATGCTCGACTGCAGCTTGCCGCCCAGCCTGCACTATGTTGACGACAGCCAGCCCGGCCTCAGCCGCCGGCTCTGGCGCGGGCGCTTCATCTACCTCGACGCGCAAGGCCAGCGCGTGCGCGACAGCGAGACGTTGGCACGCATCGCAGCGCTGGTGATCCCGCCCGCCTATACCGACGTGTGGATCTGCGCCGACCCGCAGGGCCACCTGCAGGCCACCGGCCGCGATGCCCGAGGGCGCAAGCAGTACCGCTATCACACCCAGTGGCGAGAGCTGCGCGACGAACACAAGTACGGGCGCATGCTGGCCTTCGCCCAGGCCTTGCCGAAGCTTCGTGCGCAATTGGAACAGCACCTGGCCCGCCCGGGCCTGGACCGGGAAAAAGTCATGGCTTTGGTGGTCAGCCTGCTGGACCACACCCTGATCCGCATCGGCAACCAGCGCTATCTGCGCGACAACAAGTCGTACGGGCTAACCACCCTGCGCAACCGCCACGTCAAGGTCGAGGGCAGCACCATCCGCTTCCAGTTCCGTGGCAAGCGCGGCGTGGAGCATGACGTGACCCTGCGCGACCGGCGCCTGGCCAACCTGCTCAAACGCTGCATGGAGCTGCCCGGGCAGGCGCTTTTCCAGTACCTGGACGAGGAAGGCCAGCGCCATAGCGTGGGCTCCAGCGAGATCAACCAGTTCCTGCAGCAACTGACCGGTGCCGACTTCACCGCCAAGGACTACCGCACCTGGGCCGGCAGCAGCCTGGCGCTGAGCCTGCTCAGGCCGTTGGCCTGGGAGCCGGAAACCGAGGCCAAGCGCCAGGTCAGCAGCATCGTCAAGCAGGTTGCCTCACGGCTGGGCAACACGCCCGCGGTGTGCCGACGCTGCTACATCCACCCGGCGGTGCTGGAGCATTACACCCTGGGCCGACTGGCCAACTTGCCTAGCCGGCGAGTGCGCAAGGGCCTGGACCCCGAAGAGGTCGCCCTGCTGTTGTTTCTGCAGGCTCTGGAAGAACCGGCTGATGATTGAATGGGCCTATTCAACCGATGATGCAGAGAAATTTCCCATACGCCTCGAACCCCCCTATCCTTGCCATCGAGCACCTTCGTCGACACACCAGTGGCGCACTGAATCGGCACCTGCAACTAAAGACACACGACAGATTTTATATTTCGGGGAATTACTATCCGCCGAAAGCGTCTTTAATGAGAAGGAAGAGGGACAGGCTCCCACCGCCACGGCACTGGCCAGGCGGATTTCTATATCACCAAGGAGAACTACATGCTGATACTCACCCGTAAGGTTGGCGAAAGCATCGTCATCAACGATGACATCAAAGTCACCATTCTGGGCGTCAAAGGGATGCAGGTGAGGATTGGCATCGATGCACCGAAGGATGTCCAGGTGCACCGTGAGGAAATCTTCAAGCGCATCCAGGCCGGCAACCCGGCACCGGAGAAGCACGACGACCAGCACTGACCGGCTTGCAACCAGTCGCACGGACGCGCCTGCTCGAAACCCATGGAAGACCCGGCTCGCTGGCTGAGCCTCAGGTGTCCAGCAGTTCGCGCACCTTGGCGATCATCCTGTCCATGTCGAACGGTTTGTCGAACACGGCGGCGAACAGCTCCGGGCGTCCTTGGCTGGCCTGGGCACCGCTCATGAGGATCACTGGCAGGTCGGGCAGTGCCAGTTCCTCGCGAATCGCCACCACCAACTCCTCACCGTTGAGCACGGGCATCATGTAATCGGTGATGACCAGCTCCACGCGTTTTTCCTTGAGTGCATCCAGGGCCTTGCGCCCGTTGCTCGCCTTTTCTACCAGAAAGCCCTCGTCCTCCAGGGCAAAGCCGAGGATATCGGCGATCAGGTATTCGTCATCGACGATCAGGATGGTATTCATTACCGGGCTCCGTCACCCACCTCCTTGCGGCACGGGTGTACCCGACAGTACGCCGCAGGCACCCTCGAATGCCTTGCTCAGGCTGATGCCCTGCGAGCTGAAATGCAGTGCATGCAGTGCAGGGTCATGGTGGCTGTCGCGCACCTTGAGGATCGACAACAGCCGGCGCAGTTGTGAATCCAGCTCGACGAAGCGCATGAGCATGAGGTTGTCGACGATGCTCGACAAGTCCGGTGCTGGCGCGGTGATTTCCGAGCCGAAGATGTCGCGCATTTCCCAGGTGAGCATGACGCTGACATCCCGTGCCCGCAGCTCGCCGGTCAATGCCCGGAAGAACGCATTGAGCCGTGCCGGGTCCACTGCCAGGCGGCTGAAGGCACCAAGGCTGTCGATCAGCACACGCTTGCTGCCCCTTTCCTCAACCTGCGCCAGCAAGCGCGCACCGACCTGATCGAGCAGGCCTTCGGTGGTTGGCTGCCAGCACAGTTGCAAGGCGCCTTGTCGCTCCATGGCCGCAAAATCGTAGCCCAGGGAGGCCGCCTTCAACCGTAGCCGGTCGGGCGTTTCGTAGAAGCCGAAATGCAGGCCCGGCGCCTCGACACGGGAGGCGCCCAGGAAAGCCAGGCCCAAGGAGGTCTTGCCGATACCCGAGGGCCCCATCAACAGGCTGACCGAACCCTGGGCCAGCCCGCCGCCAAGCATCTGGTCCAGTGTATCGATGCCTGTCGTCACCCGGCTCAGGGTGGCACCACCCAATTGGCTGGGGTGGCTGTACAGCGCTTCCAGACGCGGAAACACATGCATCCCCGCCTCGTCGATCAGGCATTCGTGGCGGCCCGACAACGACCCGCTGCCACGCGTCTTGCGCAGTTGCACATGGCGCACGGCGCGGCTACCGATCAGCTGTTCGCCCAGCTCGATCACGCCATCGACCATGGTGTGCTCGGGGCTGCCCTCATCCAGCCGCGCGCTGGTCAGCAGCAACAAGGTGCACCCGGCAAAGGCGGCATGCCCCTGCAGCTCCGAGACGAACTTCTTGGTGTCCAGCGACGTTTCCGCACGCACGCGGGCATTGAGCACACCGTCGACAATCAGCAGGCTGGCCTGCTGCCGGCCGATTTCCTGGCGCAACAACTTGACCACCGCGTCCAGCCCCTCCTGTTCGAGGGTATCGAAGGCGCTGACGAACTGGATGTGGTCGCCGACCAGCGCCGGGTCAAAGAAATCCAGGGTCGACAGATACTGGAACAACCGCTCGTGGGATTCGCTGAGCAAGGTCGCCACCAGCACACGGCCGCCATGGCGTACGTGGCAACAGGCGAGCTGGTTGGCAAGGATGGTCTTGCCGGCGCCAGGTGGCCCTTGAATGATGTAGGAAGCCCCTGCCACCAGGCCGCCCTTGAGCAGCGCATCGAGCCCCGCTATTCCCGTCACCAGCCGCTTGAGTGCTTGAGCCATGGTGGCTACCTTTCCAGTTGACCATCCGTATCGCGCCGGCTGGCCGGCAGGTAAAGGCGCATGCACGTCCCCTTGCCGATCTCGCTCTGCACGGTGATTGCGCCATCGCTTTGCTTGGCAAAACCGTAGGCCTGGCTGAGGCCCAGGCCAGTGCCCTTGCCGAATGGTTTGGTGGTGAAAAACGGCTCGAAGATCCGTGGCAGCACGTGTGGGTCGATGCCCGGGCCACTGTCGCTGACTTCGAAATACACAAAATGCCCACTCAACCCTTCGACTTCGCCCGCAAGCTCCACAGCACTGATCCCCATGCGAATCGTGCCTTGGCCCTCAATGGCATCCCGGGCATTGAACAACAGGTTGAGCAAGACCATCTGCAACTGCCCGACATCCACTTCGATCAGCGGCAGGTCGGGCTGAAGGTGCTCCTCGAGCGCGATCTCCCGGGGTAAGGCATGCTCCAGCAAACCCCGGGTTGCCGCCAGCAACTCGGTCGGCGCGATCGGGGTGACTTCGAGTTGCCGGTGGCGGGCGAAGGTCAGCAACTGCTTGGTCAGCTCGGTACCCCGCTGACCTGCATCGAGGATGTGCTCCATCAGGCGACGCTGGCGTACTGGGTCTCGGCTCTCCTGCGCCATCCGGGCCGAGTTGATGATGATCGTCAGCAGGTTGTTGAAGTCGTGGGCCAACCCGCCCGTCAACTGGCCCAGGGCTTCAAGCTTCTGCGCCTGGAAAAGCTGGGCGCGAACCGCATCGAGTTGCATGGCCGATTCACGCCGGTCGGTGATATCACGGGTGACCTTGGCCAGGCCGATGACCCGCCCTTGCTCATCGCGAATCACGTCCAGCGCGGCCAAGGCCCAGAACTGCGTGCCATCCTTGCGTACCCGCCAGCCCTCGTCCTGTGCAACACCCTGCTCCAGGGCCTGCTTGAGCAACCTTTCGGGGCGGCCATCCTGGCAATCCTGGGGCGTGAAGAACAACGAGAAATGCCGGCCGATCACTTCCTCGGCGCGGTAGCCCTTGATGCGCTCGGCACCGGGGTTCCAGGAGACCACACGGCCCCTGGTGTCGAGCATGTAGATGGCGTAGTCCACCACTGACTGCACCAAGCGCTCGTAGCTGTTAGCAGGCATGACAGGGTGGTCGGTGCAGTCGGCTGAAACCATGCAAACTCCACAGGCACAGCAGGAGGGGAAATAGTGAGCTTAGCCAAAGATGCTCGCCTGGGTCAGCGCGGCATACTCAACTTCAACCAGGCTCACGTTCGACCAGCACCGGGCTGACCCGCCGTGGCAGCGCCACTTTGAGCAACCACAGGCACACCAGCACAATAACGGCGCCACCGGCCAAGGCCATCATTCGCTGGGGTTGCGGGTGCTCGTCGGCGAACCCGAGCATCAACAGGTAGCCCCCCAGTGAAGCCAGGCTGACATAGAGGAATGCCCCTAGCAACAAGATGTGGGCGAACAGTACACGCCAGTACCAGCGGGGGCGAACAAGACGCCCGGTATCAGTGGGACGGGTAGCCGTGGACATGGCCATTCACTCATTGGATCCAATAGAACGCGCAACAGTGGCCTAATGACACTTCAGTGTCAATCAACCCTCTGATCAACGCCCTCACTCCTATGATCATAGGTGCTGTGGTTGACTCAACTATAACAATGGGTTATAAAGCGCGCTTGATTGTCAGGCCCTTCTGCCTAGAAGCGCGCCGGTCTTCACGACCCTTTCAAGCGTGCGAGTGTGGTGGAATTGGTATACACAGCAGACTTAAAATCTGTCGGCGTGAGCCTTGCGGGTTCGAGTCCCGCCACTCGCACCATATTTAGATGAAGGCGCCCTCGTGGCGCCTTTTTCGTGCCCGCCTGAAATTCGCCGCATGCCTGCTAGAGTGGAACCTGACTACGTCCACTGGAACGCCACCATGCGCTACTCCCTGTTCAATGGCCAACGCGACATCATCATCCTCATCGCCCGCGTGCTGCTGATGATCCTGTTCATCCTGTCTGGCTGGGCCAAACTCACCGGCTTCGAAGGCACGGTCGGCTACATGGCCTCGCTGGGCGCTCCCGCCCCCACCGTTGCTGCAGCGGTTGCAGTGGTCATGGAGTTCTTCGTCGGGATCGTGCTGATCCTGGGTTTCTACACGCGCCCACTGGCCTTCCTGTTCGCGCTGTTCGTGCTGGGCACGGCGCTGCTGGGGCATCCGTTCTGGAACATGGTCGACCCCGAGCGCGCCGCCAACATGACCCAGTTCCTGAAAAACCTGAGCATCGTCGGCGGCCTGCTGTTGCTGGCGGTCAGCGGCCCTGGGCGCTTCTCGCTGGACGGGCGCTGAATCAGTCGTCCGGGTCGTCGTGCCAGGCTGGGTGATCGTCTTCGTCATCGAGGTCATCCAGCAGTTCTTCGTCTTCCTCGACCTCATCCTCGGCGCCCTGGGCATCCGCCTCGGGCTCCAGGCCGTCATAGAGAAATTCGTGATCGAGCAAATGATCGTGCTCGGGCTCGTGCAGGTCGTCTTCGTCGTGCATGGTGGCTCCTGGAAATTGGCCACGCCTGTATAGGCGCATCGCTGGCCAGGGTCAATGGCTTACGGTTAATGCAGAGTTAACCCATTGCCCTCAGGCTGAAACCTCTCCCTTCAAACGTTCCTTGCCCGCCTTCTGGCGGGCTTTTTTTGGCCGGCCCTTCGTCCGAATACGTCGTTCTGGGCTGCGTGCACGCTGAATTGTCATACTGGGGTCTACAACCAAGTGGACTGCACCGATGGCATGCCAGCCGAGGATGCCTCTCTCAGCGTGATCAGCGCACTGACGCTCAGTCACGCGTGAAGGATGTTTCGAGCCTGAAACATACCTTTCACGATTTTATGACACCCGACTGGGCACTCTGAATCTGCTCCGACGTTCTTTAGGCCCGCCACTTGTTGGCGGGCTTTTTCTTTGGTCGAACGATTTGCTTGGCGAGCTTTACCACGAGGACAGATTCTCGCTACGCGACCCTTCTAGTTTGTCTGAATGCCTTTGATCAGCTGAAGACGCATTGGGTAGCCTTGAGCGGGCTGAACGACAGTTTCGGTTTCCACCGTTTGCAGCACTTTGCCATCAGCATCCTTGGTAACAGCGATCGTCTTGCTGTAGGTGCTTTGAACGACACAGCCACTCATGGCAGCACTGGCGGCCATCAGCGACAGAAAAAGCAGGTGTTTCATGTTGACCTCTATCCATGTGAGTTGCGGCGCGCAATGTAGCAATATGCCACCACTTAGAAAAGTCGTTTTTGGCCATCGCAGACATACACTCACACGGACTTGATTCCCCGCCAGGGAAGGCAGATAGGTTCAGCATTTTCCTGCCAGATAGAACATCGCCATTCAGTCGCTCGACACTACCGGCGTAGCGCACTGATCAACTCTGCCTTACGCATCGTTGAACGCCCAGCGATATTCTGCTGACGCGCCCGGTCTATCAGCTCAGCCTTGGTCATCTCTTCAAACGAGTGTCCGGACCGCCCTCCTTCTTCCCGGGTCTTTGCTGCGCGTTGAGCTGAAGATCGCCGTGCCTTGGCCTTTTCCGCACTACTGGTTTTCTGCCCAGAACCACCCTTGCGCTCACCACCTCCGGATTGCTTGTTCACGGTGGCCCACGCCCTGCGCTCGGCCACTTCCGCGGACACGCCTTGACTCTCATAGCTTTCTTCGATGTGCTCGGCTTTACGCTTTTGCTTTTCGGTGTACTTGTCTTTATCTCCACGTGGCATGGCCCTGCCTCCTGGTGAACTGCCTTGATAAGTAGAAAGGCGTTCACCAGGTAATGTTCACCCAGGTCGATAAATGGCTAGACATTGTCAGATCTCACGGATGCCAACTTTCTACCGGACGACTCGAAAGAGGGATCACAGCGGCACTTAGGATAGGAAACACCTTCAAACGCTAACTGACGAGCCCGGCCTACACCCCACGCCAACGCCCTGGCCATCGACTCGCCTGGCCGGGCGCTGAATGCCTCCTCGTACAACGTCATCCCTGACCAGGCATAAACCCCTATGAACAACTGCGTCGAGCCCGTTCGGGAAAGTCTTGCCTGCACATCGATGCAAGTACCCTCGCCCAGGGTTTCTTCATGACGTTGGTGATGCAGTGACGGGTCAACCCAAGTCCAGTACACGTTGCTTCGCATACGCATGCTGCTCTCCTGAAATCGTCGGTTGTTGATCGGTGCAACCAGAACGGAGAGCCCCTCTCAATTGGTATTAGGCCCATCCAACTAGCTTGACCACCGGCCACGGCAAAAAGCTCCATTTTTAAGCCGCAACGCATTTTCAGGCGGTAAAAACACTTTTTTAAGGCGTTCTGCCAACCAAAAATCCCCACCGACACTCCACTCCGTCACATGGGGCTTGGGCGATCTCACTTGACGATATACTGTATGCGTATACAGTATTTAATAGGAGCCCAATGGACATCGACTCAACCGACTTCGAGTTTGGCGTGCCGATGCAGGCAGAACTGCTCGAACACCAATCCCGCATCCTGACTGCCAAGAATGACGAACTATCCGACGGGCAAGCACCGCGGCTGGAAGAACAAGAAACCAGAAGCCCCCGGCTTTTCGCCAGTAGCGAGGCCGGGAGAACGATGCAGATAAGGCTCCCATCCAGGTAGCAAAGGCGATCCCGCCGCACCGATGAGCTTTAGAGACAGGAGATGTACCAATGACCGTAAACATCAACAACCTCACGATCACGACCCCCGTGGCCACTTCATCCACCAACCCCGTTGCGCTTGAGCTCAGCGGGTCTGAGGCGATCGAGAAATTGCCCGGTGTCGTGAACGTCCTGCCCGACGGATCAGTTCAGTTTTCGGCCCCTACCAAGGGTGCTTCGAGCAAGAGCACGCACCGCACGCGGTGTGAATGGAAAGAGCCGGTGTACTGGGCGCTGGACAGCGCCGATGAGCACATCAACTTGCAGGAGATGACGCTCACCAAGGTCAACTCCGCACAGAAAGTCGTCATCTCGCAACTGCATGTGAAAGACGACGACAGCCCCCCGGTGAAAGTCCTTTGGAGCAAAGGGAATATCACCCTGGGCTTCCGCAAGACCTTCAACCAGGCGGAGCCGGTGAACACCACGCTGCTCAAAGGTGTGCCGCTCGGCACGAAGTTCAAGGTCACTATCCGTGCACTTGCCTCGGGCGCCTTGACCGTGACCGCCGAGTGCAACGGCCATGCCGGGTCATCCGGCAGACTTGAAATGGATAGCTCTTGGGATTCTTCCCTGCTGAATTTCCACGGCGGTGTGTACAACCAGATCGATTACACCGCGTCCACTCCGACTGACGATGGCTCTGTCTGCATCATCAGCCGACTCTCGCGAACTCACAGCTAGATCCTGACAGCCGGAAAGCCGGAAAGCCGGCCCGATCACCTGGTTCCCCATCACCAGGTTGCATCGGTCGTGACGCTCGCCCTCCCCTGGTCCGGGAGATTCACGGCAACGAGCGTTACGACCAATGCAGCCCACCCCCCGAGATCACATCATGAACACGATTACCATCGGCGCATGGATAGGCCATCTCGGCCGAGGCCTGGCCCCTTGCGAACTGACTCGAAAGAGGGAATCACCGAGCGCGTTTATCGCCGAGTTGGCGAAGTGGTCAGCCCGACCCAATAACGGCCTGATGCGGAAACGATGCTTTGTAATGCGGGAACGATTGGGTTTCTAGCGCGCAAAGAAAAACCCCGCAGACGTTAATCTGCGGGGCTTTCGAATGTGGAGGCCGAGGTCGGAATCGAACCGGCGTAGACGGATTTGCAATCCGAGGCTTATTTTCTTTGATTTCAGACACTTACAAAAAAATCAATTCCGCATCCATTCATTATCGGATGCCTTGCAGCCCTTTAAAATCAAGGGGGTAGCATTTGATTGCGGAACTGATTTTCACCCTCCTTCGGCTCCCACCGACCTCGCTTGGCAGCCTGCCAGCAAGCAAGCATCATTGCTCTCAGATTCGCCTCAGAGCTCCCCATAGCCCTGCCGATTCCGCCCTCTCCAAGATGTCCGCCAAATCCCCGATGTGGACTTCATCCAGGAGGCGAGTGGCATAGGTATCTCGCGCAGAACAGATTGAGCCCGTCGGGATCCGCAACCAGTGCGAATTGGTCGTTGAGATCGGCCAGCCAGGCAGGAGGCAGACCGTCCATCATTCCTGCTGATTGCATTGCACTCGAAGGCCGTTACAGATCCTTCAGCACCGGCGGTGGGCACCTTGCCATCAAACAGTATCCACACTAGTCTGCGGGCATGACACATGCTTGCCGCACCATAAGACCAATTTATTTTTGCAATTAGTCAAGCTAGTAAGGATGACAATGCTGAACGATCTGGATGAGTTAATTCTAAGCTGCGAAGATCCTAGATCACGCCAATATATAGAGGAAGCAGTAACATGCTATAAGGCAGGCGCTTATCGATCTTCGGTCGTAGCTTGTTGGATTGCAGTAGCTTTCGACCTAGTCGACAAAATAAGAGAATTGTCGGCAACTGGCGATAAGCAAGCCCAAAATGAGATTTCGCGATTCGAAGCCATTCAAAAAGCTCACAACCTCCCTGGCGCCTTAGCTTTTGAAAAAGAGCTACCATTAATGGCGAAAGACAAATTCGAGCTCATCTCACACATTGAATACTTAGACATTGCCAGACTGGTAGAAGACCGCAACAGGTGCGCACACCCTTCACATGTGGCTGACAACCAGGTATTTTCCGCCTCGGCGGAACTAGCGAGGCTGCACATAGTAAACTCCGTTAACTCAATACTTTCAAAGCCTGCTTCTCAAGGTAAAGCCGCGCTGGAGAGAGTTCTAAGCGACATAAATTCAAAATTCTTCCCAAATAATTTTGAAGATGTAGTAACTCTATTTGAGGCGGGACCATTAAAGCGGCCTAGGGGGGCTCTTTACAACAACTTATTGACGGTCCTTTTAAAAACCGCTTTCAGCGGGACAGACCATGCGAAATTCAGCAAATGTGTGCTTGCCCTGTCAGCCATCAAAGCGATGCACCCTAATCTCTGGGACCAATTTTTCCCCGCAACCGCCAATAAAATCATAGAGCACGTGCGTGCAGAAGATGAACTTTGCCAAGGCGTCATAAGTATTGTTCGCCTTGCCAAGCTGGGTCTATGGAATGCCATGCCAAGCCCGGAAAAAATGAGAATTTTAACCTTCATCAAAAATGCACCACCAAAGCTATTCTCTGATTTAGATTGGTTCTACATAGTAGACAAGCTTGCTATAGAGCTTATTGCAGCAGCCAATGAAAGAATCAAAATCGCTACATTTGATGAATTGAGCAAGGTGGATTGGTTTGCCATCCCCCCAACACTAATTGATCGACTCATAATTATTTACTCAAGCTCAGGAAACTTTGCTCAAGCGAACACGCATGGCCGCTACCTTAGACAAGTTATGCAAGAATGCAGCCCCACCTACAAACAAGCCAATGAGATTATAAGAATCGCCGCGCGCAATGACCAACTCAAGCATAGCAACGAGCTTCCTAGCGTACTGCGACAGTTGGAATCTATTGACGGAGGAAAGGAAGCAGTAGCTCAATTAATGCTTGATCATGATCTAAATATTGATTTTTAAGAATTTCTCGGGCGATACGGTTTAAGCGGTAAATACGTGCTATCTAGGTCGCGGAACCGCAATGATCTGAAGGTGCTCAACGGATTTCAAGACCGTGGTACAAGTGCCCAATCCGTGCGGCCCGACCTGGGAAATCGATTCCAAAACAAACACGAAACGGCGGCTACAGGCCGCATACCGCAAGGGTCGCCCTTTCAGTTTTGGAACCGATTTTAGGCTCATCCGTCCTGCTAGAATGCGATCGACAAACCATGGATTTTCTCGCGATGAGCCAGGAAGACACAACGGAACTCAACAATCACATTCAGCAGCATAACGTGTCGCAGGCCGCCGTTGTTGCCAGAGGCCAAGACTTGCTGAAAACACTGCTGCTGCTGAGCGGTGGTGCGCTTGCGGTCTGTGCGAGCTTCTTCTCCGCGAAGGTTGATCTGCCGCCCTCCACGATATTGCCAGTCCAGCTCGCATGGGTGTTCCTTACAGGAGCCATCATTTTTTTCGGCATGTCTCTTACCCTGCTTCTTGGACGGGACTATCTGTTCGGAGAAATCGTGTCGCGGCAGTTGGAAGAATGGAAACAGGGTCGGCCCGATCCGAACGAGCCGGAGCTTTCAAAAAAATGGGACTGTGGCATTTGGGGAACCGGGCTGCTGGGCCTTCTGTGCTTTGTTCTGGGAATGGCGTGCTTCACATTCGCAGCTTGGCGCTTCCTGAGCGAGCAAATTCCCCTTATTGGCTGAGAACTCTGGTACTGCAGCAGTAGTGTGGAAATTCGACTCAAGGCCGCGTCGTTCGCGGCCTATGCACTGGATTTGTCTAATATGCATTGGCGAGTTTGGTTGAGTTTCGACCAGTAAAACCGAGAAGAAACAGCGCAGTTTTAGACAGAAAATCACCCTTCCCCGGCGTTCTGCCGACAGCCCGCTTACCCTTCAGCAGGCGGCACTTTCCCCACACCTTTGATCATCTGGTTACCCCATTCGGGCAGCGGCTCGTGATGACGGAACAGCCCCGTTGCATACATATCCTCGTGCTCGTTCAGTCCATACAGCCGCGCAGACTCCGCGAACTCAAGCATTTCGCATAGCTGATCGGAATCAACTTCCCGGCGCAGGTGTGCGGCCTTAGCCATCTCGCTGAGGACAGCAGCGCGCCCGTCCGGATCTGTGACCAGGGCACACTCGTCATTGAGCTCATCCAGCCAGGCTCTAGGCAGTTGGCTCATCATTCAGTCCTGCACCACCACGACTGCGCATAAATCACGCCGTCGATCTCTTCCACTCCATTGATGTTCATGCCGAGCTGGGCCATGCCATTGACCTTGGCGTCGTGCAGCCGCGGGATGATGTCGCCGCTGGGCGTTGGGTTGAACACCCAGGCCTGAGTCGACACCCGGCCAAGCGGCTCACTGTGGTGGTCGCCGATATGGATGTCGGCGCGCAGGGGTTTGACCTTCCTGAGCTGATCAGTGGGAATGGCCACACCATTCACGCGGCGGCGCACGAGGAGAAAGTACATGGGGCACCAATACTGTATATGGATACAGTATCGTATAGTGCGAGGGGTGTAAGGGGCAATCACCGATCAGCGGACTAGTGGAGTGGGGGAAAATCTTTACCGCGGGCCTTGGCGACCGATCGAAGCTGGTAGTCCGAAACGGCCTGGAACAGCGATTCCGCCAGAAGGTGCAGTCGCTCAACCTCTGCAGCAGGCAGGCCTGCGGCCTCGGCCTCGTGGTATGCCCGCATCGCTTCGATGGCCTGCTTGATGAGTGGCTCGCCAGCCTCAATTAGCCCAATGAAAGTACGCTTCTCCACCGCTAGGCTCCGATCAGTTGATCAGCGCATTATAGGATGCCTCGCACGTCAAACCAGCTAACCTGGCGCGGTCATAAGCTTTCGCCAGCTCTCCCGCTCGTTCATCAGCCCGTGCGAGCAGTTCGGAGAGCACCATAGCGGCGCGGGTGGCTGCTTGGCCTCGGGTAATAGCGCCGGTATCCGAGCCGGGGCAACTGACGGTGGCGGCGAGATTGGCACCTTCGTCGCGCAGCCGCTGGCCAGCAGCATCGGCACCAGCAGCGCCAGCATCAGCAATCGTTCGTTCTTCCTGGGCATGGGCTCTCGCGTCCTCCTGCGCTTGCGCGCGTCGTTGTTCTTCCTTTCTTGCATCGCGCTCGCCAATCACTTCCGCCAAGCGATCGCCGCTGTCCCGCTGAGCTGCCACTTGGCCGGCGCTCGCCTGCTCCACAGATCGACCGTGCTGGTAGGCAACCCAGTGCGACGCCAGCAATAAAGCGAGAGACAGGATCAACAGCGGCACCTTAAGTTTCGCTACCAGTTGTTCCATGAAGCCTCCCAATCAGGAAGGTCTACCGTTTCACCGGCCAGGGAGTGGGTGCAGTCGCCTAGGTACTGGATACGTCCGTCGGTGACGAATGAATGGCAGACCGTTTCTTTGCTGACCATGCGGTACCGGGCCAGTACGGACGGCGTGAACGTCGGCGCCTCGGCATTTCCGTTGTAGCCCCAGCGAGGGCCTGGCCCTGCCCCAACGTTGAGGCTATGCGGCAAATTGCATCCATTGCAGAAGAACCAGAGCGAACCATCCCCGCCCCGGCCCAGGCATCGGCCAATCGTCTTGATCGTCATGCCAGCGCCCTCCGCACGCCCTCATCGATGATCCCCGCCGGATACGGGTTGCCGCCGTTCTCATGAATGATGATGCTGACCACCATCCCGCGCAGTGTGACCGCGTCCTTGATATTGATAGGGTCTGTGGTGCGCACGCCCAGACGCTTTGCCACGGCGCCGGCGTAGGCCTGGGTGTCGTTCTCGTTGCTTGGCGCCCAGCGGTTGATGGTTTCGAGCACCGTATCAATGCCCTTCCCGCCCACGCCCGGCATACCGTCCTTGCCCCGGTAGTTGATGAGCAGCTTGCCCAGGGCGCGGATGCCATTCTCGGGCGTGTCGAAGATTGCGAAGCGGCCACCAGGTTCCTTGCCGATCTGGCCCTGCCAGTTGTTGCGAGGGTTGAAATCGATATTGCCGGGGTTGCGGTTGCGCACGCCCCGGGGCTGGGATTGGGTCATGGGTTTTCTCCAGGCAAAAAAATACCGCCAGGCGGCGGTCGGTGGTCTTGGTGCGGATCAGGCCGGAGGCGCGGGCCAGTCGATTTCGTTGGGGTAACCATCCTGCTCAGGCAGGCGGCTAAGCGCGACACGGTATTTCTTCCAGAGCTTGAGGCGCGCCTCTTCGTCTGTCGTCGCTTCGTCGATATCGACGGCATCCTGCAACGGGGCGATGGCAGCATCGGCGACGGCACGACGCTGGCCGAGATCGGCGGTCACGGTGGCAAACAGTTGCTCGGCGGCGGCCTGGGCCTTCGCTTCAGCGGTGACTACCTGCGACCAGTCGATCACGCCTGAAGTCGCGGCGAGGCGATCACCGAGCTCAAGGCCAGGGAGTTGCACCTGCCCATCGGCCGGGTAGATATCTACCGGGAACCGAGCAGCCTGCGGAGCATCAGCCGCGTGCGGCAACATCAGGGTAAGCACCAGGTCACCGTTTACGCGCTCGACCGGCGCGATAACGAACTCACATCCGACTGCCTCAGATGGCAAGGTGGCGCCGTCGGCCAAACGGGAGAAGTCCAGCGCCACGCCGTTGATTTCCATAACTTCGCCAGCCTTGAACACGGCAAGCTGCAGGTCAGACCGAACTGGAGAAAGCTTGATAATCATTAGAACCACCTCCCGATGGCCTTCCAAGAAAAGATAACGTCCGCTGTCGAGGAAAGGTACAGCTGGAATGTCATCGTTCCGCTCGAACCGTTGGCGCGATACGGCACACAAATAACCCGGTAGGCCCCCTCTGTTACACCGCCACCCAACTCAACTGGGGCGGCGCCCGCGAACGCCACTGGCCAGGTAATCGTTTGGCCCACTGGCGAAATGTATTGCCCGCCAGCTGCGGAGGTAATTCCTCCGGTGTATGTCGCCGTCCCCCAGCAAACCATCGCCCCGCTGGCATATTTTATGTAATGCCCGTTTGCGTTGCTGCCCTGCTCAAGGATTGCGCCGGTGGGCGTGCCGCCGCTCTGGCTCACCGTGCCCGCGATGTCGGCAACGGCTGCCGCTTTCAGGCCGAGCCCACTACGGGCCAATGCCGCCGTAGTGCCTCCGGTGCCGCCTTTGGTCACCGGCACCACGTTCTCGGTGGATACTGCGCCCAGACCGGCCAGCGTCGAACCCCAGGTGTTCGCGATGTCGTTGAACTTGTCGGCCAGGGTCTTGGTGTACCCCTGCACCGGCGTGATGGCGTAGGAGCCTCCGCTCACTGTGGCACCTTGATAAGCCGGCAGGATGCTCAGCACCGCGCCACTGGCGATGTTGGTCACCTCATACCAGCGCCCATCCGGGCCGAGGAACGCATCGCCCACCCTGCCGTTTGCTGAAAAGTTGGTGCCGGTACCGGTCACCGTTGTTTGGCCGGCCGTGATCGCGACCGTGCCTGTCCTGTACCAGGGCATGGGATGCTCCGATTAGTTGAATGGGAATGGCAGGTTGTCCGTCTTAATGACGAGAGCCTGTGGATAACGGTCGGTGGGAATATCAAAGTAATTTCGCGACCCGGTCGTGCTGATCACCATTGTGGTTCTGGCGGCATCGCAGGCCATGAAATAAATCCCGCCTACCGCGCCATAAGCCCCATCCATGTGCGCCTGCATATACCCATAAGATGGGCACGGCGAGCCAGGCGCGGACATGTCGTCCATGATTCCCTGGCCAAACGATCTAGAGAATGTCGTGCTCGCTGCGTATTCGCCTGAACCTATCGAGACAAATACACGGGTCACACAGTAATAGGGTCCACTGTTGATAAAACGGGTGGCCTGCCTGGTAGCCCCCAAGAAAGGCACCCCGTACAGCTTTATTCCGTTCCACACTGTGGGCGTAGGCGGCGGTGGAGCTTGAATCACCGTCACAATGTCGAGCGGGCGTTGCAGCGAGTTGAAGGTCAAAGCCCCGGACTCGTCGTAGCACTTCAATCCGGCGCCATTCAGGTTGTTCCGCATGGTGTCGAAGTAGTAGAACTTCGTGGATGGGCTGGCTCCTATAAAGTAAAAGATGGTGGTATCCCCCGACTTGGAAGAACCACAGGAAATCCCAGAGCCCGTGATGAAGACGATCGGCGCAACAGCTCCAGTAACGCTAAATCCGTGAATAGGATCTGCGATAGAGGACTCGGCAAAGCTGCTGCCTTCATTGGGTGGCAGTTGCGCGGACCGGTGGTCAAGCCGGGGCCAGTTGAGTTGAAACGACAGATACCCACTCTTCAACAGTCCATAGGTGATCTTTTCGGTGTCGAACAAGAGGGTACCGTTGTCCTTAAATACCTTCAGGCCTGCTGACATCAGTAATATCCGTAGTGAATGCGGCAGTTGAGCGAGTAGAAGCCCCAGCCGCCAGGGTATGAGTACTGCCAAGACAAGGTGGCGGCCGAGGCTCCCACAGTTAGGGTTATCCCCGGCCGCTTCCCGAGGTACTTGTTCTGCGCAGATATTTCGGTGACTGCGTAGAACAGCGTTTTTCCCGCCGGCGCGAGGGGAATCGAGCGCGAGCCATTGGCCGCCCCCGTGTCCACATACCCCATCATCTGGCTGATCGAGCTAGTCATATCCAGCAGTGCCAGGCCGCTTGAGTCGTAGACCTTCAAGCCTGCCGTCATACGTTCACTCCCAGGTCGATCGCCAGGTTGCCGTTCGCGTGATAGATGCGCAGGCGCTGGTTGTTAATCAGCAGGCGCCCCTGCCCCGCCACAGTGCCGTTGATCTCAAACGTTCCGCTTTTGTTCAGGATCCAGCCCTGCTGGCCGGCTACGTAGTTGGTCGAGCTGATGTAGCTGCCGATCTTGGCGTTGGTGATCGTGCCGTCTTGGATGAAGGCATCGTTCATGAAGACCTGGCCACCCTGCACCGCAAAGGGCGACGAGAGCGTGCCGTTGATGCCGTTGACCACAGCAAACCTGTCTGCCGACACCAGAAACTGGCTTTGCAGGCCGGCCGGGCCGTTCTCGATGCCCAGGCCGATGCCGGCGGCCACGTACTGACCTTGGGTATTGACCTGCATCTTCACCGACCACATGGTGCTGGCCTTGTTGTCTAGCGCTGCCAGGGCTTGACTGGTGACCTGCACGGACGCGCTGGTCTTTTGCACCTCACCGTTGGTTTTATCCAGCGCCGAGTTGAACGACACCTCCAGCGTCTCGGTTCGGCGTGCCTGGACTTCGATCTCTGAAGCCCGCACCTTCGATTCGTCGGCAATCTTGGCGGTGTTCTCCCAGCCCTTCAGCGCTCCAGCCAGCTCTCCCTCGCCGCTGTCGTCGCGATCGCCTTGCGGCGGACTGAATGAAGCCTCCATGTAACCAATTCGTTGCCCCAAAGCCTCGTCACCAGATACACGGGCCAATTCCTCGTTGCTGATCGACGTTTCCGCATTATCGACACGGGCGTTGACCGTCTGCAGGCGGGATGCCGTTGACGACTCGTTGTCGGTAACCGTTTTCTCCAACTGCGAGATGTTGGCCGTGTTGCTGCCAACTTTGGTATTCACGTCCGTGAACCTGCTGGCCGTAGCCTGCTCGTTGGTGACGACGGTTTGCTCCAGGCTGCGGATGCTGCCCGTGTTGTCATCTACGCGAGCTTCAACGGTGGTCACCCGGCTGGCCATAGCCTCGTTCTGGGTCGCCCTGGTGCGCGACTCTTCGGAGACCTTCGCCAGCGTGTCCCAGCCCCGTAGCGCATCATTGAGGTCGCCCTCGCCGTTATCGTCCCGGTAAGCTGACTGCACGGCCTGGAGCATGGCCGCGGTAACTTCGATCTTGCCGTCGACTGTGGCGATGTCCGTAGTGTTCTTGGCCACCGCCTGTGCCAACCCGTTCGCCGTCGAGGCAATGCTGCCGATGTCTACCCAGTAGGTCGGATTCGGCGGGGCATTGCTGCCATCGGCAGCCGCCGGCACCGGCGCAATGGCCATGTACAGCCGGCGGCCGAAGCGCACAGCATCATCCTGGGCGTACGCGTTGGTGGCCACGTATTCAAGCGGGTCGGTCAGTTCGGTGATCAGATCCTCCAGTTCCTGTTTCGCCTCGTTGATCCGGTCGCTGACAGAGCCCGGGAAGTCGCCCGAGATTTTCTCGATTTCGCGCAGAAGCTCCTGGCCGAGTTCACTCTCGGTGATCTGGCCACTGATCAGCTCCAAAATAGGGCCCGCATCCGACCCTGACTGCCCCAGCACTCCACCCCCGACCGGATACCACGGGCCGATATTGCCGGTTCGATCCACCAGGCGTGCCCAGAAGAAGAACGACACGCCTGCAGCCAGGCCCTGCATGACGTATTCGGTCTGCGGGTAGGCCAGGTCGGCCAGCTTGGTCGCTGACTCCAGGTCGTTGCCCGGCCCGTACCAGATTTCCGTCCGCTGGGTGTCCTCGGCGCCTGGCGGGATCCCCCACTTCAGCGAAATGCCGAAAATGAGCGATTCAGTGGTCAGTAAGCTAACCGAGGGCGGCAAACCTTCCTTGCCCTTCAGCTCGGTCAGGATCGAATCGCGCCAGATCGACGTGATGTCGAACGAACTGACGGCGCGCACTCTGGCCAGGTAGGCGCCAGCGTAGATACCCACCACGTCGACCGAGGTGGTGCCAGTACGCTGCAGGCGTATCCAGTTGCCATTGTCCTTGCGCCATTCCACGTCGTAAGCCACCGCACCCTGCACTGCCGGCCAGGCGATGGTCATGGTGCTGACGGCGATGCCTTGATCGACGGCATAGGCCGAGGTCAGCGAGACGCTGGCCGGTGGCTGCACCGTCGTGATCGGGATGACGCTGATCGGGCGCTCATCCAACTTGGCACCGGTGTCGATCGCCGCGAACTTGCTCGGGTTGAACTCAAGTGCGGTGATCTCGTACTCGCCCTCCTGGGTGCGAGTGGTCTTCAGCACGCGGAAGAGCTGCACGGCCAGGTCGTCGTAATCAATCGCCCATTGCAGCTCAGGCTCAGGCTGTACGCTGTACGCCGTGGTTACCGTCACCGCGCGCCCCGCGACCGATTGCACTGTGCGCGCCTGGGCTGTGCCGTTAGGCAGGTTCAGGATCAGGCGGTCACCGGCTTTGATCGGCGTGTCACGGTCCAGTGTCACGACGCGGCCGGCAGCCGCAGAAATCCGTCCGCCATTCGGACGGCCCGACACCAGCTCGTCAGCCACGGGGATGACGAACCCTGGCAGCGGGATACGGCCCTCCATGCCGGTCTTGAAGGTGACGGTCCGATCCTGGTTGTTGCTCAGCAGAGCCCATTTCCCGCGGCGCTGAGCCTCGGATGCACGGGTGCAACCGATGGCCGAGATCTCCACCGGGCGGTCCCGGTACCGGCGCTGGAGCGCGTTGTCGGTAACCGGGATGACGTCGGTGTCGTAGTTGTTGGCCGGGTTGTCGTAGCTGACCAGAGCGCGGCTGTAGTGCGTATTGCGCTCTGCACCGCCATACACGAAGTCGCCATCAATGACGTTGACACGGGTGAAGACGTAGTCGATGTCTTGGGCGCGCGGCATGTCTGCCTGCATGAACAGAGAACCGTGGGCCCAGTACACCATGCCTCGGTAGATGGCGGCCAAGTCACGTAGCAGCGTCCAAGCTTCGGCGCGGCCCTGCAGGTTCATGTCGCACAGATAGCGCGGCTCCTGCCCGCCCACCCCGTCCGGTACCAGCTGGTCGCAGTACTGCGCGATTCGGTACATCTCCCACTTGTCGACCATCCACGACTTGATGCGTTTTCCCAGGCCAAAACGGTCCTCAACGCACAGGCCGTAGGTGACGAACGCCGGGTTGTTGGTCCAGGCCTGTTTGAAGGTGCCGTCCCATACGCCGGTGTAGGTACGGGTCGCCGGGTCGTAGTTGCTCGGCACGGGCCACAGCTTGGCCCTGCAGTCCACGGTTACCGCTGGGATGTTCTGAAACTGTTGGGCGTCGAACTCGAGGTAGAGGAGCGCGGTGTTCGGATAACTGAGCTTCTGATCGATGATTTCCGTGTAGCCGGCAATGGTCATCGTGTCGCCAACGGTGCCGCTATTGGCGTTCGGGGTGATCCGGCGGACGCGCATCATCCAGCCGGTCGTTGCTTTAGGCAGATTGACCCGCACAGAGCGCTGGTAGCCGTTCGTGGTTTTGCCGTCGACGGCGCCCAGGTGCGCTTCAACATACGCCCCGCCATCAGTGGCGATATCGATGGCGTACTCGATGCGGTAGCCGTTGGCGTTGCCACTGCTGTCCCGGCTCACCAAGCGTGGCCAGGACATGCGCACGCGCACCGCAGACAGCTGCGTGTTGCTCAGTGAGCGCGTGAACGGGCTGTCACTGCGCAGCTCAACGTTGACGGTGTTCTCGCTCTCGATTGAGGGAATGCCATGGATGTAATCCTGCTCAACGCTCCCGCGGCGCCACTCCCACTTCACACCCGGGAAGTTCACATTGCCGCTGGCGTCCATGATCGGCGTGTTGTCGAGGTAAATGTCGCGATCGGTCGGCGTGCCGTCGAACTCGCCCTCGCCCACGGCCAACAGGATCTTGGCGATGTTCGTCGACTGCAGGCTGTCCGGCGCCTCGACGGGAGTTTTCGGCTTGCTCTCGCCGCCCTTGGCGCCGGTGATGTCCAGGTGAGCCGCTGCGCCCATGCTTTCCTCCGGGCAATAAAAAACCGCCCTTAGGCGGTGTATGTGTGCTGAGCTGGCCCTAGGCCTTGTCTTGAGCTTCGATGGAGATCGAGATGATCGCCCCGCCCCAGCGTCGCTTACCGATGCAGATCGGGACTGGATTGCCGCTGGCGGTGGTGTTCCTGGCGCTACCGAAAGCGTATGAGGGCTTGTTCTCTGCTGCTGCGCTCAATGATAGACCCTGAGCCTGGGGACTGAGCAGCTGGATCACGCCACCAATAGCCATGGATGCACCAACGGCAGCGGCGACACCCCATCCTCCTGCGCCAGCCGCAAATGCGGCACCGACGCCACCGGAAGCTACTGTCGCAGCAACAACCAGAGCGACTCCAATGACGGTCTGCAGTAGGCCCCCTCGCTTGCTGCCACTGATGATCGGAACAATTCGAACTTCACGTGTACCGGCGCGGGAAAACTCGTCCAGCCCAACATTCTTCCTGTTGCGAAAAACCGCAAATCTGAGGCCAAGCCTGTCCAACCTCTTGATTTCATCCTCAAACCCTTGAAGCGTGGCTTTGAGGGCCTGAAAGACCTCCCAGGTAGATCCGGAGTCAATCATTCGACGATGCAGGCGCCCAAACTTCTGGGCAAGTGAGCCCGAAAGCTTGATTGTGGTCATGGGCGTGTAGGAAATGGAACTCGCAGTCATGCTTTTCTCCAGGGAATAAAAAACCGCCCGTAGGCGGTCTATTCACAGGCAGCTGTTGACTGCCTCGATTCGTCGATTTTTCCGCCAATCCATTAGGCCTGATTGGAAGTACAAACCCACTTCAGTTCCAGAGTTTGAGCCACGGAAGTCGGCAAACTCGACTTCACCAGTGCTGATAACTGTCCTGCCTCCATCTGCAAGAGGCTGTATCGACGCGCCGTAGTGGGCTCCCATCAGCGACTGGTTTTGCCAGGCAAAAAGGACGCACTCAGCGAGGCTGTCGACAGGCTTTGCACTACTGAATGACCTGGCAGGCCCATCGGCCCGCTTCTCATTCATCGAGGCGCACCCGGCCAGCAAAGCCAGACCCAGAGCACCGATCAGAATTCGCATGTGATCCCTCCTTGTTGATGGCGGAAATCTACCACAGCCGAGCCTGGTCACCATTAGACGCAACAAGCCCGACCCGCAGTCATACCCAACAATTATTACTTCCGATAGTAGCGACGGAAGTTTGTCCTGCCGTGGTAATAGCTCTTGCAAACCTTCCGCGCGCCATATCCGGTCGCGAGGAAAACTGCTCCAAAGACTATCCAAAGTACAGTTGAGTTGGTTGTGATGAAGGTATGAACGCCTTTTGCAGCCCACCACCCCGCGACCACGCATACGATCAGGAAGAATACAGCGACACCGCGGGGAGTACCGTAGCTAATCTCGGCCTGACATCCCCTACACACACTAGCTCCCCATGGGACAGCGTTCATGCAGTGGGGACAGGTAACGGTCGATCCTGTTGTCATGAAGTCACTCCTTTGAAACATGAGCAGAAAAGCGCGGAGTCTAAGGCAAACCTTCCTGTCTTACACTCCTGGGCAAGTCATTTCGCGTCTCGATGACGCAACACAAGGCGCATCCGGTCGAGCCAAGGCCCGCCGAACACAACAATTTCTGATGGCCGCCCAAGCAAGTGGTGCAGCATGAATGGGCCGGATCCGAAGACCTCAACCGCCTCCTCTGGCAGCCGGGCGTCAGCGCCGAGGTAGATGCCGGCGTGGTTCGGGTGAGCCGTGCGGCCTACGGCCATGACGATCATGTCGCCGCGTTGCGGCTGGCTGACTTGGTAGAAGCCCGCGACCTCATAGGCCTGCTCGTAAAGACTTGGGCCGTCCACCTGCTCCCACCAGCCCTCTTCCCGGGTATAGGCCGGGAAATCCAGGCCCCACTCCCGTTTGTACCAGTCTGCGCAGACCTGCCAGCAGTCCCAGGCACCGTGCACGAACGGCCGCTCCAACAGCGGTGCGTGACCGGTGGGCGTGACGGTGCGCAGGTCACCCTCCGGCCAGGACAGGATGTACCAGGGCAACCCAGTGGCCTCGCACATGGCCAGGTCGCGAGCCGAAGGCCTGCTGGTGGCATCTGGATGCGAGTGCACGATGCCGATCACCTCACCCTGATCTTCGGCTGCGGCGTACTGCTCCGGCGAGATGCGGAACTCCTCTGCAGGATCGGTAGCCGTGTTGCCGCACGGGACATACCGCTGGCCGCGCCCCACAGCGATGAGCAGCCCGCAGCACTCCCGAGGGTATTCCGCCGCAGCGTGCGCTTGCACGGCGGCCAGGATGTGTTTGCGCATGTTCAGCTCCGTGCGATGAGGGAAACGGCCGGGAAGCCGCCAAAGGGCAGTTGGTTGCCTTGGCCAAAGCGGACGGTGCAGCCTGAGTCCAGGCAACCGTTGCACTGGTCCTTGGCTGGGTCATCCGTGGAGTTGCCGTCCAAGTCGTAGTAGGGGCCGGTGTAGCCGCAGTTCGGACCACGGTACCCGGCGGTCATCGCCCAGTGGCATAGCTGGGTCATCTGCCGGCCGATCGTCTCACCGCCCACATCGCCCGGGCTGGCCAGTTCCCAGGAGACAGTGGTGCCGTTCTCGGACACCTTCTGGTCGATGTACCAGACCTCGATGGCTTCCTCGGTCGGATCAGCCTCTGGGTTGCCTGCCGGAAAATTGACCGCATCCAGGTACCGCGCCATCGTGTGACGCATGGTCAGCTTGAACTCGAGCAGGTTGTCGAAGGCCAGGCACAGCGCCGTGATCCGGCCGTTGACGTTGCCTACGGTCAGAGTGGGCCGAACCGCCGTGCCATCCGAGTTCGCTTCGATGCCCTCGATCTGCATGGGCCAGGCGCCATACTCGTTGCCCTGCCACCAGATCGACTTGGCCGGCAGCTGATCGGCGTTCGCGCCAGCCGCTGCAAGCTCCTGAGGCGTGTGCGGTATCGCGTGCCCATGGAATCGCAGCGTGTCCGCTCCGAAATCGGAGCCGTCCAGCTCGAACAACAGGATTTCTGCGCCGGGCTCCAGCTTCTGCAGCTGAGTGATCAAAGTCATGGATGAAATGCTCGTTCAAAAGTGGCTGTCAGAACCGCCACACCGCCCGGCTTTCGCTGCTGCCGGAACGTCTCGCACCGGTACAGCCCTAGGACACCCTCAGGGTTCGTCCACAGAAATGACATGGCGCCCCGGTGCCGCCGGATGAACGCCAGGATAGGTGCGACCTCGTCAGCCAGACCGCCGAACGACAACGCCCAGCTGTCAGACTCGGCGTTCAGGCCATCGGTGGACACCTGGGCGTAGTTATCACCGAACTGTGATTTCCGGGTGCGCAAGGTGCTATCACCGCTGGCCTCGTCGTCTGGCGTCCAGGTGAAGGTTTCGATTGCCATCAGCGTCTCCCATTACTGTTTCGATAGCTCACGCCACCTGCCCGCCACGAAGCGGCAATGGCACGCTCAGCCACCCCTTGCATCTGCTGCTGGAGGTTTTGCTGAAGCGCGGTGCTGTCCAACTCCATGCCGTCTGCGCTGCGGTCTTCAACGCTTACCGAAACCGGTACGTTGAGCTGAACCACCGTGGACCCGCCGCCGCTGCCGCCAATCACCTGAACCCCGAGCGATCCGTCCGCGCCCCTGGCCAACGGCATGATTGCCTCAGGCCCAGCCTCGCCGGCCACGCCCAGACCGCCATTCGCCATACCGAAGGCAGTCGGGCGGCTCAACACGCTGTTGGTGAATGCGCCGCCCTTGGCGAACAACTGCACGCCTCCAGACCAAGCGCCGCCCAACGCCTGAGGGAAGTACGCGCTGCCGTAGCCAGCCTGCGACGCACCGAGGTTCGACGAGATGGCGCCTGCAGAACCGGGCGTCAGGCCGTTACCGGAGCCGCCGCCGAAGTAGCTGCCCACCGCAGAGACGCCCAGGCCGACCAGCCCACTCAGCAGCGAGCTTGCGGCCTGCTGGCTGGCGATCCTGGCCATATCCGAAATCACACTGCTGGCGAAGTCCTTGAAGTTGGCCTTCCCCGTCATCGCGAACTCGGCCACGGCGTCCCGAGCCGTATTGAACCCGGTGGTGAGCATGTCATCGGTTGCACCGGCGACGTTCGCGGCATCGGCCTGGATGTTGGCCCAGGCTCTTTTGGCGCCATTGCGGTAGTCCCGCTGCGCCTGCAGCCTTGCCTCAAAGCCGTCGACTTCCATCTGCAGCTCGCGGGCTTGGTAATCAGCGAGGTCGGCCAGCCGTTCCTCATAGGCGCTCTGGCTGAGGCGCCGAGAAACGTCCTCCTGTTGCTCTTCCAGCTGGCGTCGAGACTCTGCGTACTTCTGCCGTACGGCATTCAGCCTGTCTGCCTGCTCGCGATCATCGTCCCCCATTCCAACGCCCGCTACATCGGCATTGATGGCGTCCTGCCGGGTCTGGAGCACCACCTCCATGGCCTTGCGGTAGGCCTCAGCGCTGTTGCGCCGAATATCCGCCAGCTTCTTCTCCTCGTCCGTCCGCTTCTGGATGGTCGTATCGGCGTAGGCCGTGTTCAGATTCTTGATGCCGAGTTCCATCTCGGCGGCGGTGATCTTGCCGGCAGCCTGAGCTTTACGCAGACCCTGCACGCCTTCTGCCAGGTCAGCGAGTCTCTTCCTCTCCGGCAGCGCCCGGTCGATGATCGCGTCGAGGGCCTTGATCTCGTCCTTCAGGGCCTTGGTTCGGTCCTTCGTGCCTTCGGTGGCATCCTTGTTGGCCTTCTTTTGCGCCTCGATCGCGCTCGCAGCCGACAGGATGGCCAGGCGATCGCTTTCGGTGAGATCCGTATTTTCCGCAATGTAGCGGTTGGCGATCTTGGTGGCATCGCCGTTGTCCTGGAGGCCAGCCAGTTGCTTCTGCAGCGTCTCCAGATAGGTCTGGCCTGCCGTGCTCATGCCGGCTTTGGCGGCGTTGTTTGCCTCGGTGGCCGACGTGTTTTCGTCGGTTACACCGGTGAGCACCCGCAGAGTTTCCGCGATCAGGCCCGAGCGCTGATCGGCGTCGCTCACCGCGCCAGCCTGGGTAATCCACTGCTGCACCGTGCCGGCCGGCAGTTGGAGGCGGTTACCGACCTCTTGCAGGACGGGCGAAAGCCCTTGTCCTGCTGTGCGCGCTTCGTTGAGCCGATCAATCAGCCCCTGGTACTCAGCCAACTGCCGGTTGTACTGGCCGCCGGAGTCGCGCGCCGGAGCAGTGACCACGGCAGAACGGATGGACTGGGCGAGGTCACCGTAGGCGTCCTTCACCTTGTCGGTCGCGGTGACCTGCTCCTGCTGCCATTTGACCAGGGACGCTTCCCGCTGGTCCTTGTTGAGCTTGGCGAACTCGTCCCGCAGCTGCGCCACGGGCTTGTGCAGATCCTCAAGGCTGACGCCTGCCTGATCAGCGTTGTTGCTCAGCAGGAGGAAGCTGGCAGCTGCGGTGCCGGCCAACAGGGCAAGCCCCATGGGGCCGCCCAAGACGCTGAGCAGTCCTGCACTTACAGTGCGAAGGCCGGCCTGGGCTGTTGCTACTGCAACGGTCGCGGCTGCTTCGCGCTGCCGCGCTTGGGCAAGCTGGATGGACATCTGCGTCTGCACCGCCGTGCCGCGCGCCGCAGCAGCCTCCCGAGCGGCAAGGATGGTCAACGTTTCAGCCTTGCGCTGATCGGCGAGGGCCGCTTGCACCACAGCCTCGGCCTGGGCGATGCGTGCGGACCGATCGGCCAGTGCGGCCTTCACGGCCAGCCCCGACTTCGCCACGTAGTTGGTCAACGCCGCGACGCCCACGCCGCCCATGGCCACGGCCACTAGGGAGACGTTATCGGCCAAGGCAATCAGGATACTCGACAGTCCTGCAACGGCGCCGGTCTGCTCCTCCATACCCCCAAGGAAGCTCTGGACGGCGTTGCCGATGTTCACCATCGCATCCTGCACGCTGGTGGACATGTCAGCGGCAGCCTGGCGGTTGGCTTCGACAGTGCTGAGCAAGCCAGTGTTCAGATCATCCAGCGACAGCTTGCCCTGGACGCCCAGCTTGCGAATTTCCTCGGCGCTCTTGCCCGTGGCGGTCGCGATCGCCGTGACGATGGTGGGCATAGCGTCCTGAATGGACACCCAGCCATCCGCCTCAACCTTGCCGGTCTGCAAAGCCTTCGAGTAAGCGTCTAGAGCAGAGCCCGCCTTGTCGGCGGCCGCGGCGTTGGTCACCAGCAGGAAGCTGAAGCTATCGGTGATGTCGAGCGTCTGCTGGGTGTTGAAGCCCAGGCTACGCATCACGTCTGCGGTGCGGATGTACAGCTCTTGCGCCTCAGCCAGTGGCCGGTAGGTTTCCTGAGCGGTCCGGAGCAGATGTTCCTGCACCGTCTGGTATTCACCCGCGCTGCCGGCGGCGGCCTTCATGCGGTCGGACATCTGCCCGTAAGCGTCGACCTGCTGGATGATGCCGCCAATCAAGCCAGCACCTGCGACGGCGGCAAATGCGCCGCGCATCAGCAAACCGGCTTTCTCAGCGGCAACCCCGGCGCTATCGAACGCGGAGTCAACTTGCGCCAGGTTGCTGTCGATAGATTGAGTGGTGCGCGCCACCACCTGGTCAGCGCTGGCCAGCTCGCGCCGCAGCTGTGCCGTGGTGGCCTCAATCTGGACCAGCATCCCCTGGACTTGTTGGTCGGCCATGCAAATCTCCAAGCACAAAAAACCGCCCGGAGGCGGCAGGCTGTCTACTGTTTGGGCCGCCCTCGCAGGAAGCTCTTCAATTTATCCGCGACGCTTTCACGCTTCTGCGGGGTGGCCGGGGTTTGTCCCTGTCCTTGGCCCTGACCTCTTCCGGTCCAGTCGATCCGAGCATCGAGAGCGAGCATGATTTGCGGAATGGGGGTGTGCCACGCGGTGGCAGGCGGCCAGCCAAGCCAGCCGGTGGCCACGCCGAACAGATAATCGACGTAGCTGCCGTTCTTCACTGCGCTGTGCTGACCGCCTCGTCCTTTCCCCGGGCGGCCACGCTCGGTGGCACAGGGTTGAGCAGGACGGTTATGAACTCGGTCAGCTTGCCGGACACCTGGGCGACGCCGGTATGAAAGACCTCGCCGGCGATGATCGGATGCTGATCCGGCTTCAAGTCGGCGCCCGCGACAACAATGTCAGCACAAGCGGCGATGCTCATGAGGCGCATGGCCTCAAGTGCCCCGCGCAGCCCGCCGAAGCGGGCCTCAATGCGCAACGCGGCGTCCAGTGTTGGTTTCAAGGTGTAACTGCGTGCACCGATCAACAGCGTGACGGTGCCGTGCAAGGCTTCGCTCATGGGGGTTCTCGCTGAAATGGATGGGGCTTAGCCCCGTCACAGTCACGGAGTGGCTGGACCGGCAGGGATCTCGATGATGTCGGTGTTGATCCCGAGCGTGATGTTGCGGCGCACCACGTTGTCAGCAGCACCTGGAGCCACGGTGTTGTTCATCACCTTCACGCCGTAATAGAAAGTGGTCGGCAGGATCGCTGGAGTGGCACCTGGGTCACCGTCGTTGAGCGTGACCTTGATGTTGTAGTTGCCCTTGGAGCGATCCTTGTGCGCCACCGCTACGGCCTTCTGGCCAGCATCGCCGTTGTCGAGGCCCACAGTCACGGTCATGTTGCCCGCATCAGCAGTGCCCTTGTACTTGCGCACCCGACCATTAGCCAAGGAGGTGAAGTTGACAGGGTTGAAGGTGTCGCCGAACTCGCCCAGGTCTTCAATTTCGCCAACATCCACATAGGTGTCAGCTTCGTACTCGGTGAGGGTGCTCGCACCGGTTTTGCCGCCGATGGAGAGGCGGCAGCCGGCGGCTGTATTGAGGTTGTCGTCGGCCATGGGGGGTCCTCCAAAGGCACATTGGATAAAGGCCGCAGCGCGGCCGTGGGTGATTCAGTGGGTAGTGATCACGCGGACAGTGATCGAGCCCTGGTAAGTGATGCCGTCTGCGTCACGCTGGGAGTCGGCCTGCTCGACCCGGACGGAAACGGCGCGGCCAATCTCCAGCGGAAGCCGTCGTTCGTCCAGGGCGGCAATGACCTCGCCGTTGATGCGCTTGACCTCCGCTTGGCCAACGGCGTCGGACCAGACAGACAGGTACAGCAAGCGCGTTTCGCGCTTGCGGCCCGAAATGGGGCTGCTGTTGACCGAGGCCTCACGGTCGATGGAGACGTACGGCATGGCCGCATTCAGCGGCGCACCGTCGTAGATCGGGCAGCTCACCTCAGCCTGAAGCCTGGCAAAGATGGCTTCCTGCAAGGCCAGCGATGGATCAGTCATTCCCTACCCCCTGGCTTGCCTTGCGCAGCGTGCGTTGCACGGCGGCTTCGATGTCGGCCATTACATACTCCCGGTTGACGTCGATGGATGGACGAAGCCACGGATGCGCCGGTCTGGCTGGTATGTCTGGGTATTTGCCAAAGAAGTTCGTACCGTCGCTTTTGTTAGTGACACGTCGGTTTCGGTCACCAGCCCGTTTGCCACCGGTGTAACCCTTGGTGCCGTACTCGATGAAGCGCAAGTAGAAGAACCGCCGATTGTCGCGCTTGCCTCGAATCCCAATCTGGGCGTCCAGGCCACTGGGCGAGACGTACACCCGCAGCGCTGCAGCGGCCGCGCCGGTATCCTTGGGCATCAACTGCCTCTGGGCCTCCAAGATGCGGTTTGCCGCCTCCAGCATCGCCGGTTGCAGCTCGTTGTCCATCGTCTTGTGGATGTTGCGCAGCGTCCGACGCAGCCGGATATCGCCGCGAATGCTGGACCGGCGCGCCATAGCCTACTCCTTGGCCGGGGCCGGGGCCTTCGCTGGCTTTTCAGCAGAAGCGCTTTCGTCTTTGATCTCCACGGCATAGCCACGAGCGATCAGGCCTTCGCCATACTCCTTCTTTACCTCGAAGATATCGCCTTTCTCACGCTCGCCAGACGCTCCGGTCAGCGGGCCCAGTGCTTGAATTTTCATGGTTCACCTCATGGATTCGGTACCGATGAGCAAAGCAGCCTCATCAGGGTGTTCTCGTTGTCCGGTAACACTGCCTCGACCTGGTAGGTGACCCCGCGCCGCGTCAGTCGAGTCCCGGAAATGATGTCCAAGCGCGGCCTGGCAATGATTTCTGCCGTAACAACTGCACTCAGCTTTTCCGCGACTGCCGTTACGCGCCCTGTAGGGGTGCGGACTTCGCCCCACATTTCAGGGCGAGCTGCAGGAAGCCACGTCACGGTGGCTCCGCCGGACTTATTGCGCTCTTCATGTCGGTGGGTCACCTCGAGCCGGTGACGTAGAGGCCCGGCTCTCATACACCCCACCCGATACGGTGTGGGGTCAGGAGCGCCTTCGACCCTTGCGGCAGTTCGGTGGCAATGGTCCCGATCACAACGTCCTCACGGTTGGCGTAAAGGTGGCCGAGGATCAGCAAGCATGCAGCCTTGATCTGCTTGTTGCTGACCATGGGCGAGTCGCCTGCATCCCCGGCGGCAACAGCCTCATCAAGCGCCTGCTGATCCACATAGAAGCGGCGGTTCAGATAGTCCATCGCCTGACCTTCGGCCGCCTCGATCAGTAACTCCAGGTATGCGTCATCGTCGTCGGGATCCCGCAGATGATGCCGGGCGATGGTCATGCTGATGACCGGCATATCGCTACTCCTCCAGCGGCTCGAACGATGCCAGCTTCCGCTCCACCAACTCCTCTGCATGCCGACGTGGCACCACGTAGGCGGGGCCGCCGCGGCGACGCAGTTCGCCCCCATCCATGTAGGACCGCATCGGGTAGATCTGAAGAGTGGCTGGATTGGGGTTAGCCGCAATCTCACCCTCTCCAGCAGACTGATCGGCTTCGTCAGTGCTGTCGGTCACGCCTTGCCCGTTCTGATCTGCGACTTCCGATGCGACCGTGTCCGTACCGGGGGCTTCGGCAATGGTGCCCAGGTCGCTTGCGGTACCCGAGTCTGCCGGTGTTTCCGGCAGCGCCTGCTCTGCGCTCTCAGCCGAGGCTGGAGCTGTTGCGGGAGCGCCCGACTCGCCAGGATTTGGCGAGGCTGAATCACCAGGCGAAGGGGGCAAAGCCCCATCCACGGCCTGGCCTCCGCTTGTTTCAGTGGTCGATACAGGTTCCTTCGGCTCAACCGTGGACTCTGGTTTTTCCTGTTTACGTGCCATGGGAGTACTCCAATCGGGCGTCATTGCTGACGCCCCTAGTCAGAGAAATCAAGGAGTGATCAGCGGACCGGTGACGAACGCCTCATCGCGATAAATCGCAAAGGCCAGACGCTCTTCAGCACGGATCGTGGCCATGTTGTTCTCGAAGTCCTTGTCGTTCTCGGTCGAGATCAGCACTTCGATTTCCATGCGGTCGAAAATCTGAGCGCCGAGCTTGAATGCTCCGACCAGGAAGTCGTTCTGTGTCATGGCTTGGGTGGAAACCACTGGGCGATTCCAGAGTTTCGCGTTGGTGCCCTCCTGAGGCTGGCCGATGATGTAACGGCCTTCACCGTCCTTGGTCAGCTCGATGGCCGCCCAGTCGATCGGGTTGAGCACGATGCCATCCGAAGGGAACTCCGCCAGTTCGGCTTGCAGCAGCGCCAGGCGCAGGCGGTCAATCCGCTGCTCGCCCACCACCGTCACGCCAGCCGGCTGGGCGTACAGCTGAGCGACTGTCATCAGGCCTTGCAGGTTCGCGCCAGTGCCACTGCCGTAGAGAAGCTGGGCTTCTTCAGCCATGTTCAGGCCGTAGCGTGCGCGAGCGTCGATGTAGCTCTGCAGTGCCTTGGCGTCATCGAGCATCTGGCGGCTCGCTTTGAACAGGTGAGCGATGGTACGGACGTTTGCGGTCGCCAAGGCGAAGGTGATATCGGAGTACGGCTTGGCGGTGCCCTCCGCAACCGTACGCGCGTTGTTGGTGTAGCCGGTTTCACGGATGTACTCGATCGAGTTCGACTCCGTCTCACCCGGCGCCACCAGGTCGCGGATCGTCAGTCGGCGCTGCGGCGGCGCGACGACACCGGGCAAACGCTGGGCGGGAACCAGGTCGCCGCCGGTAGCAGTGGTGATAGCCGCGCGCGGCACAGAGACGCGACGCGAGCCGCGGAAGGACGAGTTCATGTCCTGCATTTCTTCGCTGCCGATCACCAGGGCACCCACCGACTTTTGCGGTTCTTCCTGATGAGTGCGGTCACGGCTCGCATTCACGAGCTTCTGCTCAGCCTCGCCCAGGCGAGCCTGCAGTTCGCCCTGCTTGGTCAACATATCATCGACCTTGGCGCGGGTTTCGGTGTTCATCTCGCCGCTGGCCTTGATCTGTTTCTCGACCGCCTCGGCCTGGCTTTTGATCTGGTCGCCAATGCCCTTGAGGCTGGCGTTGAGTTCCTTGACTTGGGCTTCAAAGTCCATGGTCACTTTCCTTTCAGAGAATTGAGGAGATTGGTTGCCGCGCTCAGAGAGACGGAGAGGTCTGGCGCGACAGCGCGGGGCTTATCGGTCGGGGCAGCGTTATGCGTGCCCCCGCCGGCAGCGCGAGGCATACCGGACTTAAAACTGGCGAACAGTTCGCGGCGCTCGGAGCGAGGCATGCCGCCCTTGGCCAGGGCTACGTCCATCGCCTTGAGCGCATTGGCCTGGGCGGCGTCTTCGGTTTCGCGCTCGGTGACCTCAGTGGACGACAACAGCCCAGTGGCCAGGCCGAGTTCCACAGCACGCTTGCCGCGGATGTAGGTTTCGTCGTCCATCAGTTCAGCCATGTCTTCAGCCGACTGCCCGCTGGTCTCGGCATAGAGGTCAGCCATGGCGGCATCGAACTCCTCCATATCGTCGGCGATATCGCGGAGGTAGTTGCGGTTGCCGGCAAGCCAGGTCCAGCAGTTGTGGATCATGAGGAAGGCGCTGCTGGCCACCTCTCGCTTCTTCCCCGCGAGGAAGACAATCGAAGCAGCGCTCGCCGCCATGCCGAGCACCTTGGTGGTGACCTCGTGGCTGTGCTCTTGCAGGCGGTTGTAAATGGCGATGCCTTCGAACATGTCGCCACCTGGGGAATTGATGTAGACGGTGACATCACGCTCGCCGATCGCCCGCAAGGCGGCGTCGATTCGTTTCAGCGTGACGCCCTCGCCATACCAGTCTTCACCGATCACGCCGTACACCGTGATGGTGTCCGAGGTGCTCTCGACGGCCGCCTGGATCGCGGGGTTCCATTTATCGAGCGCGCGCGGGCTCATCTCGCTGCGCAGGCCGCGAGACTGGATCTTGTGTTTCATGGATTACTCCCGAGATTTACTTTTCCGGCTGTTGAAGCCAGTTCATCAGTGCGGCCCTTGCGGCCTGACCATCATCTTGCTTGCCCAACTGGTCCAGCGGCACCAGGTTCGACTGAACCGTCAGCACGTCACCGCCTGGCATGTGAGGCATGTTGTCTTTTCGCCGCCCTTCGTTGCGGGTGATGAAGCCGTTCTGGGCCATCGTGCTGAGGTACGCCGCGCGCCCAGAGCTGTCGGCCCGCAGGAACGCTTCGAGCGAGAACTCCGAATAGAAGTTGATCCGGTCTACCGCCGTCATGCACCACTTGTTCACGCACTGCTCGATCGGCGCCGTGAAGGACATGATGCAGTAGGTGAGAAATGCGATCTGCTGTTGTTCCAGGCCGGTGCCCCAGTTACTGCCCTTGTCGGTCTTCATCACCATCCAGGGCGGGACGCCGAACCATCGACAAATCTCCTCGATGCTGTGCCCTCTCGACTCCAGAAGCTGCGCGTCAGCGGGGTTGATGCCGATCATCTCCGGCTTCACGCCTTGCTCAAGCACAGGGCTCTTGCCAGCGTTCAGCGCCCCGGAGATGGTCTTGACGTACTCACGAAACTCTACGCGCTGGGCCGGGTTCAGTGTCTTGTCCACCGAAAACGCGACCGTAGGCATCATGCCGTTGCGGAAAGTGCTGTTGGCCGCGTCGTCTGCCGACATCGCCGAGCCAAACACATCCGCGCCGTAGCGAATGGCCGAAAGGCCAACCCGGCCGTCCAAAGTAAAGGCCGGGATGTGCAGCACGTTCTGCCGCACAATCTCCCGGCGCGCGCCCTTGCGTGGCCTGAAGAAGTATCTCAGCCGGCCATCATCATCGAACTCGAGGTCGACTCGAGACGGCATCAGGAAGTCCAGCGCAATGACGCGACCTGCTGATCGGTGAATCTCGCAGTAGGCATTCCCCCACAGCAGCATAGAGGCAACGACTGCCTGCCAGAAGTGGAAGGCGGCCATGTCCTCGTTGGGGCTGGTGTGCACCACGTCGTACAGCGGGAAGTCCCGTGCACTCTCACGACTACCATCAGGCATCCTCCGGTAGATGCTCAGGGGCAAGCCCGCAACCGAGGTTGAGATGATGCGGACGCAGGCCCACACCGTGGAAAGCCGCATCGCCTTGTCGACGCTGACCGATTTTCCGCTACTGGACTGAGCCCCGAGAAAAGCACCCCAGAAGCCGCCATCCGACAGCTTGATGCTCTTGCCCAACCATTCGCTCATGCTGGCTGATGGCTTGGCGGCCGCAGCCCCCAATGCCTGGGATAGGGTTTTAATCACTGGTCAGCCCTCGGCGAAGGAAGCCAGCGATGCAGAAGAAGCTCACAGCCCCTGCAATCAAAGCCCAGCCAGTACCGGCCAGCACCCATACCCCAGCACATGCCAGGGAGAAAGCCACCAGAGCGCAGGCGATGAAAATGTGAAGTGCGTTCATGCGATCAGTGGGTCCCGAATGCCAGCCATGAAGTTGTCCATTCCCCCGCGCCCCTCAGGATTGAGGCTGATCAGAGAAACAGCGTTGAATGTAGCCATCAGCGGGTCGATCTTCGCCGTGCCCGAGGCTTGCTTGGTAATCAAGAAGGCGTTGGCCGACGGCACCCCTTTGGCGTTTCCGCAGGACCAGGCCATGAGCGGCTGGCCGCAGTGCAGCAGCGTGCCCTCGGCAAGTTTGCGCTCTGTCGTCTTGATCGCGCCGGTGAGCTTCCAGCCTTGAGAAATACCAACGATCTTGTCTTCCTCGACACCGGCATCGGCCAAGGCGTCGAGAACAGAACCGATTCCCGCGGGGTCGAGACCGACCTTGTCGAGCAGGCCCGTCTCGTTGATGCGCTTGACGATGGCAGCGAATTGCTCAACGTCGTCACCGATCCGCTTGACGAGGGTCAGGTCACCAATCGCCTCAAGATCCTTGAGACGCGGGGCTTCGGACTTGCGCCGTTCAAGCACTGAAGGGTGCGCCCAGGCGTGGGCCCAGTGGAACCAGCGACGGGTGCCGGCTTCTCGGCCGACAACAGCAAGTCCAAGCAAGTCATCCAGCCCGCCACCATCACCGCCGACATCGATGACTTCGCATCGATCAAGGATTTCGTCCAGGCTCAACCAGGTTGCCGCCTGGGGTTCCCAGAATTCGGCACCGACCCAAGCGTCAGACATGAGCGCCAAGCCGATTTCAATGTTGAGGTGCTTAGCCAGGAAGCCGCGCAGCTCCCCCTCCCCGTCGATCTCTGCCTGCATGAACAAACGCTCAAGCGTCGGGCGGTCGACCGAGAACCCCATGTTGGGGTTCACCAGGTGGAAGTTCTCTGGCTTGCGCGCATCACCGCTGTCGATCATCTCCTTGGAGAATTCGTAGATGATCGGCAGGAAGCGATTGTCGTTGATGCGTCCATCACGGACGCCGCGCGCGTAGTTAAGCTTCGACCGGAATACCCCAGCCGGCGGTTCGTTCGATTGCGTGGTCAACCAGATGACAAAACCTTCTGGCCTGGACAACAGGCCACCGGTCGCCTCGCGAATCATGTCAGCCGCTTTCGGGTTCTTGCCAAACAGCCAGGCCTCGTCGATCAACACGCCGACGGCCTTCTTGCCGCCGACCACATCACTGTCAGCCGCGACAACCTTCAGCGTGGCGCCGGTTTCCCGGTGAGTGATCAACCGAAGGTGCGGCTGCACATGCAACAGATCCTTCAGTTCCTCATCGTTATTGACCATGTCCTTGGCCGGCACGAAGGCGTTGTCGGCAATCTCTTTGGTCGGCGCAAGGATGATGAACTCGGCCGACATCCGCCAGTTGCGGACAAGGGCCGTCAGCATGATCGCCGCTGCAATGGTCGACTTGCTGTTCTTCTTCGGGATGCAGAGCATGAACTCCCGAATCAGGCGTTCGCCGGTCTCGCTGTTGTAACTTCCAAACACAGCGCCTGCAAAAGCCAGCACCCATGGGGCACATGCACTCTCGATAGTTGGGCTGCCTGGGGCATCGACAATGCGAAGCCCCTTGAACACCTCGAGGCTTTCTTCTGCCTCCTGAGGAAAGAGCGGCTCTGGAATAATGGATTCGCTGGCAGCCAGCCGCCGCCACCAGTCAGGGCAGGCCGTGGTCCAAAGCATGTGTCACCCCTTAACGACAGTGAGGGGCGGCTTGCTTTGGGAATACCTGCCCTTGCCCGCTACCTTCGCGGCCTCCGCCTTCTGTTCTTTCTTTCCAGCCTCAGCTTTCTTCCCGTGAATGTAGGGAACAGCCGTCTGCGCAGCGTTGCGCCGGTCGAAGACTTTCGCCCTGGGCTCGTTCATCAGCGCAAGCAACCAAACCAACGGATCATCAGTGGACGGCAAGCAGCTCAGGAATTCGCCATCGGCTTCATTGAACTCGGCTGGGTCATCCGCGAGCTCATCATCCTTCGGTTTGCCTCTGCGTTTTTTCGGTTCAGGGTTAACACTGAGCTCTGCCCGGCGAGCCAGAATTGCGGATGCGATCTTCGGATCTTTGGACCAGCGCGAACCAGCTGCAGCAGCCGTCGAAGGCTTGCTGCCTGCGGCTTCCGCCGCTTCTTTGTTTGACGCGCCCCGGGCCTTAGCGTCAACAAACTGTCGCTGTTTGTCTGTTAACACCATTAACAAAAACCTTTAGGGGGGAGAAAAATGTCTACGTGGGGTCGGAGGCGGTCTAGCTAGATGAGAATCCTTAGCTTTTGACCCCCTACCCCCTTAGCAGCACGTCATTGGCGTGCCTCTTTGCCGTTCGGATGGATTTCGACGATCCGCGGATGCCTCAGCCGCCCAGGCCGGCTGCCTCCTCGGCCTGCTTGACCGAGTCGTGGCAAGGCTTGCAGAGGCTCTGCCAGTTGGCCTGGTCCCAGAAGAGAGTCATGTCTCCACGGTGAGCAATGATGTGGTCGACCACCTTTGCGGCCGTGGTGCGGCCGTTCCGATCGCAGAAGACGCAGAGCGGGTGATCATTGAGGTACCGCTCACGCGCCTTCTGCCATCTGTAGTCGTAGCCACGCTGGGAGCTGGTCATGCCGCTACGCCAGCTGCCAGGCGTGACCACCTTGACCCTTGAACCTGCGCTCTCCTTGATGCGGGAGCCGAGCGTCTTGAGCCTTGCCATCAGTCAACCCGAACGATCTTGGCCACGTTGCCCTTGGCCCGGCAAACTAGGATGGCTACCAGCAGGTAGAACGCAGTGTTGAACCAGGATGCATCAGCAAAGTCATCGTGCAGCACCATGCGGCCGATGAGGCTGACACACTGCATGCCGGTCACGGCGCAGGCAGCCCAGGCCATGAGCGACACGCTAAGCTTGTAGCGAGCCTCGGGGTATGGCCGGTAGCGCAATCCAATCATCACGAAGATGATGGCGCAGAGCGCGGCCTGGATAACGGCAACCATTCAACTCTCCTTCCTGGCGCGCAGACGGAAGACCCATTGCAGCCAGGTAGGCATACGACCAGTCTGCATCCACTCTAACAAGCCAGAGAATGTGACGACGCAGAGCACGCCGCATACGAATGCACTGAAGCCTGCGGTCTGGGTCCAGGCCCGGCCCATAAGCTCAGCTGCACCGAAGTAGCCACCAATCCAGCCAGCCAGCAGGTAGCCGACACGGCGCCAGGTGCTGATGTCCTTGGCAAACACCACGTAAAAGAAAGCCCCACCGAACGCGCCGACCAGTGCGGCTAGATCCAGTTGAGGGAATGCAGCACCCAGGCCGACGCTGGCAAGTACGCCGGTCACTGCAAGGGCGCCGGTACTTGGCTCGGCCATAAGCACTACTCCATAAAAAACCCGCCAGATGGCGGGTTAATAATTACATTTCGGGTTCTTAACCGGGCTGCAACTCAGCGGCGCGAAGGATGAATGCGCGCCCGGAGTATCGCCTGAATCTGATCAAGGCTCAAAAGCCCCGGCTGATAGACATCAACCTGTTGATCTTTCTCTTCGAGCATCCGTTGATAAAGATCGGTAGTCGGCATGTGCGAGTTGTGAATCCGGTCTTTAAAATTCGGCCACTTGTTCAGCTCATCAGTGAGCACGTGAGCAATCGAAGAGAGTTCGTACTCGTTGTTGCCGTCGAACCCAGGGAACGTCGCGGCTCCGGCTGACAGATCAAGCTGAGATCGCTCTTCATCGCTGAGATCTGCAATAGACGCTTCTAGAAGCTCCCACAAATCCAATACATCCATGACGTACTTCACTTCCGCAGGAGTTTCGGACTGACGGAAATGGTTTGGGTATTTGTGCGAAATAGCCCAAGCATTATCTCCAAGCGCCATGCGCCTGATGAAACCCGCATCGAACGAGTCCTCTATCCCAAGGGCTCCGTGAATGTCAGCGAGCAGCGTGAGCTGCAGCAGCTCTTTGTCAGTAAATTCCATCTCATCATCTCAAAAAGTACATGGCATCAAATGGCCACGCTCAATCCTAGCGGATTGAAATGACGAGAACAAAAAAGCCCGACTCATTGGCCGGGCTTTCGAGTGTCAGTCCTCAACGTGCGCAGGAATGACAGGATGGGGATAATTTCTCTCACTCTCTCACTGATGTCAATAGGCAATTATGCGGCGTCTTTGACCAGCAGGCCTTCTACCTCAAGAATCGCCCGAACCTCCCTCAGAGAGTCATTGATCATGCCGTCCAGCTTCTCCTTGATCCCTGAACGCCAGCGGTAGCGCGTAGGCTCGGATATGGCATCCATATCCCAGGTGTTCATGTCGTAGAAGCTGTCCGGAAGAATGATCAGATCCTCAGCCAGAGCCTCTGCCTTTTTGCGTTCAGCCTGGCCAGCTGCTAAGGCAGCGTTGACCAAGTTCTCGCGCCGCCATTCAGGAGCATCAAGCGGGATATCAACCGAAACCGAGCGAGGGGCCTTTCGACGCGCCCCTTTGAGCTTCGGGATGGCCCAGGTGGTCACGGCCTTGTAGATGAACAGCTGAGGCGCCGGGCTGGCGATCAGCGGCGCGATCGCCGTGATGCCCTGCAGGCGCTTTGCCTTGTTGGTGGCGTACTTCGCATTTAGGGCGTTCCAGTGGCGAGGTATCAGCAAGTGGTGAAGGCGCGCGGCCAGCCAGTAATCAACCTGAGTACGATCGAAGCCACCTGACTGGCCTCCCAGCGAAGCCAGGCAACCACCCTCCTCCTCCGCCGATTTGTAGAGCTTCTGCCATGCCTGGCCTTTCGCAGCGCCTTTCTCTCCTGCCGCCAGAGCGGCAACTACTGCACCCGATACGCTGTTGTAGATCATGTCCTTCCCCCCTCAATCACCGGTGTAGTTGGTGCCGCCGGCGCCGCGCCGGTTGCTTCCCTGATATGTTGCCTCAGGCCCGGATGCCTGAGGGTTCTTCAACTGCTCGATCTGCCGGAGCGCTGCCCGAAGCCTCATGCTGAGCTGGGTCACCAGTTCATCAAGGGCCAGAGCCTCGCCGGTTGCAGCCGCCACAAAGCCCGAGGCATGGCAGTGGCCGCATGGCAGTTCGTGAAACAAACCCTTGGTGACCGCTCTCCCACGGCACAAAGGGCACTGAGCCAGCTCGATCACAGCCTTCTTGAAGGCTGGGCCGTGGCTCTTCCTCATGCGTTGGACGCCTTTACCCAGCGCCGCACCGACAGCTCACACCCCATCTTCAAGCAGACCCCGTTGGCCATTCCCCGATGGGTTGCCCGGCGCCCGCAGCCGCAGTTGCAGCGCCGTCGCGACTTCGATTCAACCTGTTCCTGATAGCAGATCTGCCCAGGCAGCCCGCCGACAAAACCCCAACCCTCCATCCCGCCGCGCATTGCCGCCGAGCGGGCCGCTGGAGACATCGTGTTCAAGTCGGCCATGGCTGGCCCTGGACGCTTCTCAGTCATTTCGAATCCTCGCTTATGGTGGATACCGGAAGTCCCTCGAAGCCCGCGCGCTGTGCGGCCTTGCTGAGAATCCATGAATCCGTTGATCTATCACCGGTCAAGCCGTGAACCGAGGCGAAACCCTTCTGGTCAAGGTGTGCATGCCACTTCTCCAGCGCCTCACGCTTGCGGGCCATGATGTCGGACTGGATGTACACCTTCACGTTGAGGCCCATGGCGTGGTTGATCAGGAGCTCGCCCACCAGGTGGTCAACGCCCAGGTCAGCCCAACCGGTGCGGGCCAGCTTGCGCAGGTCGTGGCTGGTCCATTCGCCCTGCCCCATGATCGCGAACACCGCCGAGGCCTTCGACTCGCTCATGGGCTTGCCCTGCCGGCCCGGGAACAAGAACTCACCCTCGTAACCCTGGTTGAGCTGGATCTCTCGGCAGGCCATCAGCAGGAAGCGCACCTGGTCGGTCAGTGGCAGGCGGTGCTGCACGCCAGTCTTGGTGTGTTCGGCGGGGATGAACCACTCCCGTTCGGCCAGGCTGATATGGCTCCAACGGGCCATGCGGGTCTCGCCCAGGCGGGTACCGTGGCACAGCATCATCAGGGCCAGCAGCCCATGCTGCGGGTTGTTGGCCAGCGTGCTCTTCATGCGCGCCATCAGGTCTTCAAGGTGCACGCCACGGAGGCGCGAAGGCTTGACCGTGACCTTGGCCTTGGAGAAGTCACGAAAGCGGATGCCGGCCATGGGGTTGGTACTGATCAGGCCGAGCTTGGCGGCCTGCCGGAAGGCCAGGGCCAGCAGCTGGAACACCAGGCGCACGTAGTCGATCGACAACGACTCTTGCAGCGGCCACATCAGCTCGCGGTCGAGCAGCGCCTTGTCGATCTGGGCCAGTGGAGTTTCGCCGAGGCGCGGCGCCAGGTGCTGCTTGATCGCCGAGGCCGCCGTGCTCTTGCGCTTGGCCGACAGGCTGCGGTCACGGGACATGCGCTCAGCGAACCAGGCCAGCAGCTCTCCGGTCAGCACCCAGCTCGACAGGCTCGACCCCTCACCTGCTTCTATGCGCAAGCGGATGTCAGGCAGTGCGGCCGCCACCTTGGCAGCGCTCAGCTCAGGATAGGAGCCGATCAGGTTCCACACGCCCTTGTGGATCAAGTACCACGACCCGCGTTCGCGGGAGCGGTGAAACCGGAAGTACAGGCCTTTGTTTCCCAAGGCGCGCAGGTCACGCACCTGGCCGGCGGCCTGCCGGCGAATCTCTGCATCGCTGATTTTTACAGCGGCGGTATTGGTCATGCTGCAACCTCCGTTCTTGGCAACAGCAGGTAGGCCCGCAGCTGCTCCATGGCGTCGAAGTGCCCTTGGCACACGATGGCGAGATAACCCTGCCCGTTCAGGCGGCGAATACATGCCTGCTGGCTGGGAGAGACGGGCGCCGGGTCAACGGTCGCCTTGAATTCGATGTACAGGCCGAAGTAGCCGCCGCGGGCCATCGGCAGGACCAGGTCGGGAATGCCCGCCTTCACGCCTTGAGCCTTCAGCTTCACAGCGACAGCCTTCACTCGGTGGCCACCGTTCGGGACGTGGTAAATCAGCTCGAAGACTTCGGGATAGCGCAGCTCAATCTCCTGCATGAGCGCAGCCTGCTCCTGCCCCTCGCGGTCGACAGGCTTGGCTCTTGGCTTCTTGGGCTTCACGGGCTTCGTGGTAACGGACTTCATTGCTCCACCTGCCCAAGCTGGCCCCGGATCTTCGCAATGCCCTCAGGTGACATGAACGCCTGGCCGCCGAACATGATCATTTCGTGGCAAGGGATCTCCTTGGCGCACCAGCGATAGCGTCGGGCAGGTGCGTTCTTCCAATGGCACCATTTGCGCTCAGTCTTCCAGCGGATGGTTTTGGTATTGGCCAGCAGGTCGCTGGCATAAACCGGGATCCCGCCGAACATCAGGGCTGGGCTTCTCATGCGGCCACCTTCCCTTCGTTCACTAGGATATCGAGCGTTCGCACCACGCCCTCCAGATGCATGAACCGCAGCTCTTCGTGGCTGAACGTGGTTTTGCTGCGCGAATCGACGGCGTCATGGCAGGAGCTGCAAGCCCAGGCCCCCTGCAGGTCATTCGGCTTGATGCCAACGCCGCAGGTGCCGGCCAGTCGGTAGTGCGCGAGGACGGTGGTCTCGGGGTTGCCGTTGCAAACGCCTGGGATGCGCACCTGGCACTCCTGGCCGCGGGCGGCCTTTGTCAATTTGGTTTGCCGCATGGGGTCTAGCCTCCTTGCAGGTGGGGTGGTTATCGGCCGGCCAAGCGATCTCGCATGGCTGCCAATGCGGACTGGCCGACTTCGGGGGTGCGCCGGGCGGCAACTTCGGCAGGAAGTGCCAATGGCATGGCTTGCAGCGGCTCGCCAGCGACCAGTCGGCGCACAGCGATCGCGTAGTTGCGCTCGAACAGCTTCGAGCTGGCATCTGAAGGGAGCTTGTTGAGGTTCTCGAACCCACACTCCTTGGCGGCATGCCAGACAGCGTCGTGACTCCACCTGCCCTTCCCCGCCATGGCCGGGTGGGCGTTGCGGCAAGCCTCACGAAAGGCCATCGCCAGCGATGGGAGCCCAAGCATTTCCGGCGACGGCTGGCACCACTGGATGAATTCTCCAGGTGGCGGGATGAACGGTGCTCCTGCCTGGCGGCAGCGCATCAGGCCAAACTGCAGCTGCTCAGGGCTGCAGATGCCTGCTTCGAGAAAGGCGGTCAGCCATTGCTGCTTGGATGCGTTGTAGGTGGCTTGGTCTGGCCATGCCTGTTTCCAGGCTGTACAAATCGAGCGAAGGTCGCGGAACAGGTCGTTGATCACCTCCGCTGTCTTCCGATTGAGCTCGGCCTTGACGTCATCGGGCAGCTTGTAGCCTGCAGGGATGTGCTGGCCGGATTGAACCTTGGCCCACAGCCCGTGCGCGACTACTGAAACAGGGTTCATTGGGCACCCCCATTATCGATCCAGGAAGTGTCGTCATCGTCGAGCCCGCCAGACTGTTGCCCTGAGCGGCCGGAGACCGAGCCTGCTGCACGTGCCAGATCACGCCTCACCCAGCCCACCAGCGCTGCGATCCACTGCTTCTCGGTTTGCACAGTGCCTTTGGCATCGTGGTGGATGACGAACCCGGAGATGGCTTCGGCCGAGAAGTTCTTCAGGGTAAGGCCAGCCATCACCGCATAGGCCTGCAACTGATCTTGATCTGGAACCCACTCGAGGAACATTTCGAATGGCTCACGCGTAGAGTGAGTAGATTGGTTCAATGACGGATTGGGTGCAGCTGCTGCACCCCGTTCTGCCTTTTCCTGCACCCCGTTCTGCTGTGAGCTGCACCCCGTGCGGTTTCCTGCACCCCGTTCAGAACGAGGTGCAGCAGATGCACCCCGCTTAAGCTGCAGGTCGTAAACGACCGGACGTCGATCACGACGATCGATGTATGCAGCAGCGATTGCCTGGTTGCCTTCGGCGATCCAGCCAGCGGCTGCCAACTCGTCCAACTTGAGGCGCACTGTGCGCTCAGACAGGCCTGTGTCTTCAGATAGAGTCCCTGCAGATGGGAAGGCGCCGCGCCCATCGCTACCCGCATAATTGGCCAGGCAGAGCAGCACATGGCGAGCAGCTGGGTTCTCCAGCGACGACTTTGGAATCGCCAGGGCCCAGGTCATAGCTTGAACACTCACAGCGATCCTCCGGCCTTCAGCTCAGCCAGCCGCGCCAGCCCCTTGGGCGTCACCAGAGGATCGAATGCAGCGCGCTCAACACCGGTCTCGGGGTCAGGCTTCAACGCGGTTACCTTGTGCTTCATGTGCCCCGCAGCGATGCGCGGCTGATAAGCAATCCAGCGTTTCGAGCCGCGCCGACGGTAAATCCACCGGTTCTGCTCAAGCCACTCGAACAGTTTCGAGGGCTGAACCTGTAGTTGCTTGGCCGCGTCCGTGATGCAAATTGCACCACCGGCAGCTGCCAAACGCTCAATGGCGGCAACCTTCGGGGCCTGCTTCTCGATTACTTGCTGAAGCTGTAGGTTCTGCTCAGCCTGATCTGCTGCAAGGCGCAGCGCCTCAGCGAAGGTTTGTGGGATCTGCACTTGGCCGACCACTCGCGCTTCAAGCTCTTGCCAGCGATCAATGATCTTGGCCCGGAGCCGGGAGCTGTATCCGGAGACCAGCACCAACGAGTCGCGCTGGCTCAGCAGGAACTCTGGGTAGGACTGGCCGTTCTGTGGATGCTGATAGGGGGTCTCCTCAGATTTGAGGACACCCTCTGCAACCAGCCGGCGGGCATCACGGAGCACATTGTCGTGCCCCTTCCCGGTCAGTTTCGCCACCTCCCGGGTAGACATGACCTGACGCGACAGATTTGGCGAATTGCCAATAACTGACGCGACAGCCCTGGTGTTGCTAGCATCGATTGCGGAGTGCATAATCGACCTCGATGTGTTGTTGAAGAAGCCGGGCTGCCACCCGGTTTTTTTATGCCTGCGATTCAGGTACTGGATGGATCAGCAGGTGTTTTGGTCATCTACTGGCGCAATGCCAGGCGAGTGAAAATGTGCTCAGCCAGTGACAGACGCTTTGGCCTCTACCAGGAGCTTTCCGTTTGAAAGAATCTGGAGCTGGTACTGGCGAGAGATCGGCACGAACTCTCCCCACATGGTCACGGCGCTGGGTTGAATGCCCAGGGCCTCAGCCAGCTTCTTCTTGCTGCCGAAGTGATTTGCGGCGTCACGCGTTTTCATTGCGCTTCCTCGATGGTGCGTTCTCGAATTTCAGCATGCTGAAGCTCTTGAGTCAACGACACCGTTAAGCGAACTGCATACTTAAATTCAGTTAACTTAAACTCATCGCATGGAAAGACACGAGCGAATTGCCAAGGCCATCGCGGTCAGCGGCCTAAAGAAGGGCGAGATTGCAGCCGCGTGCGGTGTAGCAAACTCAGCCGTTACCCAGTGGATTTCGGGCGAAAGCAAAAGCCTGAGACCAGAGAACCTCTATGCCCTTGCCAAAGCCACGGGCTTTAGAGCCGAATGGCTTGCCATCGGCGAGGGCCCCGAGACACAAGAGAGCAATGTTGCGACCGTACCTCAGCCTAATTTTCGGTACCCGGTGATCAGCTGGGTGGCTGCGGGGGCGTGGGCAGAAGCTGTTGAGCCTTTCCCGCCGGGGTTCTCAGATCGCTACGAGGTGTCTGATTACGACTCCAAGGGCGTTGCGTTTTGGCTCGAAGTCAAAGGCGACTCTATGACATCCCCGGTGGGCACCAGCATCACTGAGGGCATGATGATCCTGGTTGACACCGAGGCAGAAGCGATCTCAGGGAAGCTGGTTGTGGCCAAGCTCGCTGACAGCAATGAAGCGACGTTCAAGAAACTAGTTGAGGATGGCGGTCGACGCTTCCTCAAGCCTCTAAACCCCGCCTACCCTGTTGAAGTATGTGCCGAAGGTTGTCGCATTGTCGGCGTTGTCGTGCGCGCGATGATGAAGCTGTAAGCCTCTACGCAAGATAAGCCCGGCGATTGCCGGGCTTTTTTTTTGCCCGCGCGAGGCCGGATCTGCTGCGAATATTTACCCGTAATGCATTTTTACAGGTAGCGGCCACTTGAAAAGATCCTCAACACAGGATAACTGTATGGATATACAGCACAAGGAATTATCTCATGCTCGCCCTTGCCTTTTCTCACTCCCCCTCTCGCTCATATGAACGCCTCGGTTATCGCATCCAGCAAGCTATAGCCTCTCCTCATGTTCAGAAGCGACAGTTCGTGGAGTTAAGGCCCGCTCCTGGAGAATCGCCGGCTGACTGGCAGCGGATACTGCATGACCTCGAAGACACCTCAGGGGTGAAGGTAGAGCGAATGGATACCGGTGCTGTCCGCATCGCGTGGTGCGATTTCTCAGAACTGTGAAGGATCTCAAGCCCGCCTCAAGCGGGCATTTTTTTGCACCTCAATTTCAGATTGCTGAAAATATTTATTAAGCATGCTTGACCTATTAATTTCAGATTGCTTAAATTCACCCCATGCCGACACACATCGGCCAGCAACAAAGGCAGCTACGGCAGCCACCGCTCTTTACACATCGTCGGGAACCTCGCGGATCGATCCCCGGTAACGGGAAGCCCCTTGCGGGCATCGCTGAAAAGCGAACAGCGCGAGCAACAAATTCGATCCCCATGCCAGCTCTGGAACTGGCCAGCTCAAAGCCATGCGGCGCGCTCCCTCACTGAAAGCGTCAAGCGGGCCAAGGGTTGAGCTGCAAACGCTCCCTGCCGGGTAGCCCTCAGAACGGGCTGGTGCACTGGTACAGCGGGCCACGCCGGGGAACCGGTGGAGGCTGCAGCAAGCAAGACCACGTATTCACTGAAGCACCTGGGCGACCGGGTGCTTTGGGAATCCACCGGAGGAGCACGACATGAACCGCAAGCAATTCCGCAAAGCCCGAGTCGCCGTGAAGTCCGACCGCATCAACAACACCTGCAACTGCCTCGTTCCCGGTTACGAGAAGGCGCTGATCCTCGAGCTGATGCACCGCGACCGCACCTGACGATTTCACTGGCTGGCCTTGGCGACAGGGCCAGACGGGAAATCAACCGAGGAACCCAGCATGCAGATCAACCAACAGAAAACGGTTCAGGTCGACGTGACCGAGCTTCGCCTTCACATCAAGGTACGCGACGGCTTTGCGGCTGGCATTCAGGACGCGCAGGGCGACGAGGTGGGCAGCTATGAAGGCTACGTGCCCGACTTCTTCCCGGGCGATCACTACGGCGACTACCTGATCCCGAACATCGACTTGGAGACCGGCCAGATCAAGAACTGGAAGAAGCCGGGCGCCGCTGACATCGAGAAGATGCTGGCCCAGGGCGAGGACGACTGAACAACCAGCGCCACGTCAGCCTGACGATAACTGCCCGATCTACCTGGTTCCCCATCACCAGGCTGCATCGGTGTGTGATCTGAATGCGCAGGCTGATGCGCGGACGCGTTTCAAACAAGCCGGGAGTTTGAGCGCTGGGCTGATACCCAGCGCAGGCGGACACCCTGCGCCGGAGATCAGCACCGGCCAGATCACACACCAATGTAGCCCACCGAGGACACTTCATGGAAACGATCACTCGCGGCAAATGGACTGGCCACCTCGGCATGCTTCTGGCTCCTCGCGAGCTGGAAGCTCTGCTTTGGGTTGCCCAAGACCTCACCACAAAAGAAATCGCTCGACTGATGGAAGTCTCACCCGGGACCGTAGCCAACGGCATCGAGCGGGTAATCCACAAGCTGAAGGCAAAGCGTCGCATGGACGCCGTTATGAAGGCCTGGGATCAGAAAATAATCAGCCCCCTTGCATTGCCCTTGCCTGCCTTATCGCCATGCATGCTGTGATCGACGACAGCGACCCGATGCGCCGTGATCGCCGGGCGCCCGAGCGGCGCACTGCCCAAGTTCGAATCGTTCGCCGGGCTGAGGCCCTAGAACTCCATGCCTGACCAACACAAGGACCACCTCATGAACGCAGCCATTCGCAACAGCCAGTTGCAGTACGCGCAGACGCAGCAGCTGGCAGAAGCCGCCGCAGCCCAGTTCCGCAGCAACTCCCGCTTCTTCGTCCAGCAGGGCGAGAACAACAGCTGGGCCATCGTCGGATCCGATGACAACCGCCTGTACGGTCAGCGTCGTCGTTACTTCGACGCAGTGACTTACGCCCAGAGCCTGGAGCGCGCGGTCGAAGCGAAGAGCCTGCCGGTGATCACCGTCAAGCAAGCCAGCGACAAGGTCACACGGTGGGGCTCGCTGCTGGCCCTGCTGCTGATCATCAGCGCAGCGGTGGCACAGTCATGAGTCGCGGGGTAAACAAGGTCATCCTAGTCGGCACGCTTGGCCAGGACCCGGAGGTGCGCTACCTGCCCAACGGCAACGCTGTGACCAACCTCAGCTTGGCTACCAGTGAGCAGTGGACTGACAAACAGTCAGGTCAGAAGGTCGAGCGCACTGAATGGCACCGGGTGTCGTTGTTCGGGAAAGTGGCGGAGATCGCCGGTGAGTACGCCCGCAAGGGCTCCCAGCTCTATATCGAGGGCAAGCTTCAGACCCGCGAGTGGGAGAAGGACGGCATCAAGCGCTATACCACCGAGGTGCACGTCGACATGCGCGGCACGATGCAGCTGCTCGGCAGCCGGCCACAAGGACAGCAGCCTGGGCAAGTGCCAGATCGGCAACCCAGCCAGCAGCGGCCGGCGCGCCAGCAGCAGAACCAGCAGGCGGCGCCACCTGATCACGACAATTTCGACGACGACATACCGTTCGCGCCCCTCCATCACCTCGCCGGTGCGTAGCCATGAGGCGCCGGCAGCGTGTTCACCCGCCCGCGTACTACCTCGGTCGCGCCTGCCGCGACAACAGCCAATCTCGCGATGCTCAGCCTTACGACTGGCTCACGGTGAACTGCGGCTGGTGGCTTGCTGGCTGGTACGACCGAGACATGGAGCTATCCGCTTGAAACGCATCACCACGCGCGTCCGGCACGGCCGGCGCCAGCAGCACATCAATTTGCCGCCCAGCGGCTTGGGAGGTATCGGTCATGGCCGAGAAGAAGACCGGATCGAAGAAACACTCTGCGGACTACCGGGAGCGCCAGAAGGAGGAAGCCGAGAAGCTGGGTATCGAAAAAGTCTTCTTCAACATGCCTGAGGGCATCAAGAGGGCTATGGCTGCAGAGCTCAAGCGGCTCGGCTACAAGCAGGTGCAGGAACTCTGGCAAGACCTTGCTTTGTCATGGATCCATCAGGACCCGATAGAGCGAGGACGTCGACTGAAGAGGCCTGACGCGCCAGCTTTTTACATCTCTCGAAAACTAGCGCGTCAGTTCGAAGAAAAGAGCTTGCGCGACATCCGCCGCGACCCCGGCGACGAAATCGTCAGTCCAGACCTGTAACCCCCTTATCGACACCATGCCGAATCCGGCCACGGAGGAACCCCCATGCCCATTCGCCACGCAGTCATGCACTTCATCGACAAAAAGCCGGATGGAAGCCCGGCGGCCTTACACCTGGCCAGCAGCGACCTGCCCGTAACCGGCGCCGTCGAGAACCTGGTGTACGACGTGAACAGCGCCTACAACAGCAAGGCGGGCAAGGTCTGGGGATTCTTCCACGGAGAGTCCGGCGCCTACCCGCTCAGCGGCTGGCTGGCCAAGGTCGTCAGCGGCGAGATGAATTTCATCGACTTCACCCGCATCGCGGCCGAACACCTCTGCAAGCTGATGGAGGAATCGAATCTCGCTGTGGGCGGCCACGTGCTGTTTGCCCTCCAGTCGAATGGGCCGACTGACTACCTGACGGTGGCTGTGCTGCAGCAGGTCGAAGCCGTGGCAGTGGCATCCGATCTGACGGTGGCGACTTCGCGCCAGCTCGACGTTGGCTCGATCCATATGGGCGCACGCATCAACCTGAGCGAGTGGAAGAACAACCCCGCATCTCGCCAGTACATCTCATTCATCAAGGGCAAGAGCGGCAAGAAGATCTCAGCCTACTTCCAGGACTTCGTCGGCTGCCAGCAAGGCATCGACGGCGCAGGCGAGACGCGCACCCTGCTCAAGGCCTTCAGCGACTTCGTGGAGAGCGAGGATCTGCCGACAGACGCCGCCCGCGAGAAGGCGCAAACCCTAGCCGATTACGCCACCGCCCAGATCAAGCTGGGCGAGCCGGTGACTCTGCAAGAGCTGTCCGAGCTGCTCGACGAGGATCGCCCCCGGCACTTCGCCGACTTCATCCGAAACGCCGACTATGGCCTGTCACCAGAGATCCCGGCAGACAAGCGCACCCTCAAGCAATACCGCCGCTTCACCGGGCGCGCCGAAGGCATGTCGATCAGCTTCGAGGCACACCTACTCGGCGAGCGTGTCGAGTTCGATCAGGCCAGCGCCAGCTTGACCATCAAGAACCTGCCGACGCAGCTGGTTGATCAGCTCAAGCGTTCCGCAGCGGCCTGAGAAAGGAGAAAGCCATGATCGGCACCCCCTGCCACTACGTCCAGCAGTACTACCAGGTCCCGGCGTGCATCGGCCGCCGCGTGATCGCCTACGGCAAGCCAGGCGTCATCGCAGCCGACCACGGGCACTACATCGGCGTAGTGCTCGATGGCGACGCGAAACGCCAGGTCCGCAACCATCATCCCGAGGACGGCATCGTCTACGGAGAAATGGCGGACAAGCTGCCCAGGGCGCCCAAGCGCTCAAACTACGACCGCTTCAACGACGAGGAGTGGAACTGCGACTTTGTCGAGTATCTGGAGATCAATCACCCGCAGTTCCAGCGACGCATGGAAGACATGCCTAGTCCGCATGGTTCGCTACTACCGTGGCACGCACTACAGCAACTACCCGAAACGCGACCGGCTCTGCATTTACAGGCCTGACTGTGACGTCGAGGTGGCCGGCGAGTGGCTGGACAACAAGGCCGACGCCAAAGCCAGCTACAAGGCCGCCCTGTACAAGCACCTTGCCGAGCAACGCACCGAGAAGAAGCGCCTCGGTTACTAGTCAATTGCCGCGCACCGCTGGGGCGCCAGGGAAAAGAAGTGAAACAACAAGACCGCGACCAGCTGATCGCCCGGATCACTGAGTGGATGAAAGACCACACCTACACCCAGGTGGTCGATTCGAATGGCGTCGAGGTATGGCGCTGCAAGAAGCCCGACACCAATCACCTGGCTTTCGATATCTGCGTCACTCCGTCGTTTATGGCGATTGCCGGCGACATCGGCGACCTGCTTTTCCGCGTCGGCTCCGGCTACGGCATCAACTTCCTGCGCCACCAGTGCGATGGCTATATGCACGAAAAGCTGGCCGAGGCCTATCGCCAGGTCAAAGAGTTCGACCGGGAAAGCTTCCTAGACGATGTCGTTGATGCTGTTTGCGAACGCATCAGCACCGATGTTCCCGAGGATCTGTTGCCTGATTGGGCGGAAGAAGGGAAGCGCGATGTCAGCGCTGACGACGTGATCGAATGGCTACGGGAGCGCGCTGATGACGACGAGCCAGCTGACTTTCCGTTCGATGATGTAGCAAGTGCGCTTGAGCGCGCCCAGGAGATCGTCGGCTACGGTCGAGAGGCTGACAGCGTAATCGCGCACGACTTCCTGAGAGAGAACGAAAGTGTGCTGGGCATCAGCGACACCTTTGAATGGCACCTGGATAAGCCCACCGTCAGCATCTGGCGCCGCCTGTTCTACGTCCGCCACGCAGCCAACGCGATTATGGCCATCAAGGAGCAGCAGCAGACGGAGGTCGCATGACCGATTTCTACCTGCAGGACAGTCGCAGCCATGTCGGCGACGGCATGATGTTCTGGGCGAAGGAAGGTCGCGGCTACGTGACCGATCTAGACCAGGCCGAGCTGTTCACCTTTGAAGAGGCATGCCGCCACCGTGACACTGATATCCCCTGGCCGAAAGAGTACATCGACGCCAGGGCGCACTACGGCGTCGACTGCCAGCTGATGGAAGACGACAAGCGCATCGTGGGGCTACAGGCCGGCGCCCGCGTCTACGTGCACGTGCCAGGGGACTGGAACGGAAACGATGTTTACTGGGTCAGCGAACAGCGCGGTAAGGTGACCGAGAACCTGCAACAGGCCATGAGCATGGACCTGGAAAATGCTCAGTTCACTTATGCCAACCACGCCGGCCAAGGCACAAGAGTCTTCTGGCCGGCGACCTATATCGACGAGATCAGCAGGCGCCTGGTGCATCGCCAGAACGTGGACCATAAGTTGGCCCTGCGCGTGGCCGGCGTGAAGATGCCCAGGCTGCCCAAGGTCGCCAAGCGCCGCGAGCCGATGCTCAATTGCTGCGGCTGCGGACGCTTCATCAGCTGGCATGGCCGATTCCTCAACAACTGCCGGAACTGCGGCGCGAACAACTGCCCGTGACCCTCCGGCGCTGCCCGCCAGCGCCTTCCCCTATTCAACAATAATGCCGACTTGAATTTTCAATCTTCAGGCCCGTGTATCTCTTCAGTAGATGGGCGAGGAGCACCACTGGCAGCTGCCGATTCAAATCGACGCACTGCGATCTGGAGATGATCTTTTATTTCAGATGCAGAATCGGACCATTTTTTGTAACTCTGCCGCTTGATCCTCGCCTCGTTGTCATTCCATGACACCTGAGTGAGCCTGTATTTCACCTCAGCGGCAAATATGTGTATCAAGCCAAGAGCACGTGCAAGTCGTTTCGCTGCATGACCTGGCAATCCTAAGACCTGATAGAGATCCTCATTCGTAATTTTCAATGCAGCTGAGTCTATCTCGTCCACCAAAGCGAACAATTGGGGATCACTACTCTCGTAATCGTCATCATTAAAAATAAGCCAAGCGTGAAGTAGCGAGACTTGGGTTTCCAAGAAGCTCACAGGCCCATGCATTCTCGCAGCAGCTAGATCCGCACGATCCTTCTCGATTTTGCGGCTGTCAACAACCGCCCGGTACGAAAAACCTAATGCCACTACCACAGCGGCACACGTACCGATAGCTGAAGCAGCTTCCCAAAACTCACTCATCACTTGAGCCTCGTTTATCCTAAACCAGCTTTATCCAGATGATCAGGTCGAGCAAAACTTAGTCTGCCCTCCTAATTCGGAATGGCCGCCGCTTTACTTGGCGTACGGTAACGCTCCACATGTCTTCCTGCTTTCCAGTTGAAAGTACAATTCTTTCGTCATGACTGCACACGTACCGCACGCGGTCCTCTGTGAGATTGTTATGGCTGGCTATGACACGAGTAGATCTAAACGGTGGGCTATCTGGAATTTTCGACTGTTCGAGCATCCATGAATAGACCTTATCGGAGTCGCACCTGTCCCTGATAAAGCCATGTAGCAACTGGACACCATAGAGTGTAAGACCTGCAAAAGCCCCACCGAATGACGTTGAAATGATGTCGGCCCAGATCTGCTCCATGCAGTAACTCCCAAAATTCTAACCTTCTCACGAGCGCCACCACTGCGCCATCACTTATTGAGCGGAGGTATCCCCATGCCCACAGAAAACCGATCCAGCAACACCGAGATGGTCAGCGTGCCCGAAGGATTCATGCTGGTTGAGCGCAGCATCTGGACAGAGCAGCAGGTCGAGGCCGCTACAGCGTGCATTACGCGCCTAAAGGGCGTGCACGGCATGCGCGACCGAGACTTGGCAATGGCTGCCATAGATGCCGCCCAGTGCAAAGCGCCCGATATCGCCCTGGCCGACATTCTTCCAGTCCCTCTGCCCTACCCCGAGCCAATAGCCTGGATGGTTGGTACTGCCTTCTGGTGGACCAAAGAAGAGGCAGAGAGGGATGCGGCGGCGACTGGTCTGCAGATTCTTGGGCTGGGTCCGATGACTGGCTCCATCCCTACCGATCAGAGCCAGGACATTCCGGTGGGCGAAGTCGTGGCATTCGGCATAGGCCTGCATGAAATCGCTTGGGCAGCCGGGCGCATGCCGAATCTTAGCGCCAAGCTCTACACCAGCGCCGACCCTGGCGAGGTTGAGCGACTGAAGTCCATTGAAAGGTCATATGGTCTGCGCGAAGCGCTATTGGAACAGGTGAAGGGCGAGCGTGACCGAATGATCGCTCGCACCATGGAGCTGGCCGACCAACTGGCCGATCGGGATGCGCTGCTGGCGGAGATCGCGAAGCGGCACTGGTCCGGCGTTGATTTCGATCTGCCCGCAGATCTCGCCGCCCGGATCAAAGCCCTATCCGCCAGCGCCTAGCAAGCCAGCACGCACAAGGGCATCGATCAGAAAAACGAAAGCAGTCACCAGGTGGATCACTTCGGTTGTTCGCTTCATGGCTCGCTCCGAGCAGTTGTTTGACGCTCGAAGTCGACGATGCGCTTGCGGTAGTACTCGATGGTCTGAACAGTCAGCACGCCGCACTGGTCGTCAAATCGAACAGAGCACATTTGTACTCCTGACGCTGCAACCCCTCTCCCCTCTATTCACTGCCGCGATACTGCGGCGATGTACCCCATGCCCACAGGAAACGGTCTACCAGTACCTATACGGCGGCCACACGCAGAAACGGGCCCGTTTCAGTGAAAGGGGATGCCCGAAGATGGGTGTTACGGTTTGTGCCTGAAATAGAAAGCCAAGGCCACCACATCAACTGCCAGCACGACTGCAATCGCGAGGAGCATTAAAAAGTGGTCGCCCGGAAGCATCTAAGCATTCCCCGATTTGAGCAGTCCACTAGGTAGTAGCAATTCCTATTCCAATCACCAAGGTCTTAAGCGTTTAAAAATTTTCTTCGAGGCGGAACGATTTGATAGCACAATGATTCAGATAGCTTGCTAACAAACAAAATCAGGTTTTTAGGACACCGTGATCATGAAGAAAATCATCGCAGCGTCGGTGCTTTCCTTAGCAGCATTCTCTGCAGGAGCAACTGAATTATCAGGTGCCGTGGGAGCAACCTCCCAAGGAGGGATGACTGCCCGAGCGGGAGTAGGATTTGCCTGGGACAAAACGTGGTGGGAGTCAAATACCGGTCGACTGACAGGCTATTGGGACGCTGCATACACGTACTGGGAAGCGGGCGATGCCTCAGGTGGCGCCCATTCCCTCTCGTTCGCTCCAGTGTTCGTCTACGAGTTCGGGAGTGGCAACATCAAACCATTCATCGAGGCGGGCATCGGTTTGGCGGTGTTCTCCGGAACTTCGGCCGGGGATCAAGAGCTGGGCTCTGCCTTCAATTTTGAAGATCGCATCGGGGCGGGCCTGAAGATCGGAGAGACTCAAAGGATCGGCATTCGTGCGATGCACTACTCCAATGCCGGGATCAAACAACCGAATGATGGTATCGAATCCTACGCGTTGTTTTACAGCCATCAAATCTGATGCCGATGAGCCCGCATGCGTGCGGGCTCATCGAAAAGGCGAACGCGCTTCACCCTTGTCACCCTTCTGTACTCAGTACATCACTCCGCTTGGGAAAGCTTTCCCGCGGGGCAACCGATGAAGTATTTCGCCGACACGTTAAGCTCCCGTATCGAACCATCTACGTGCGTGCAGCTCACCCACCAGTCAGGCGTCTCTTTCGTAAGTACACCAACGGCGGTCAGCCTCAGCAATTCGGGATCTACGCCCAACTGCTCAGCTGCAGCCATCAGAGATAGAAGTGCCTGACGAATTTGAATGTCAGCTTCTCTCGCGGACGTCATGGATATGCCCTTAATCTCGTTCAGCACCCTCTAGCTGCCAAAACTCCCTCTTCCTGAGCTTTGGTAGCCAACTTTCTTGCGTAGCCGACGCCCCAGGCCAACGCCCTAGTCATCGACTCACCAGGCCGAGAGTCGAAGGCCTCCTCGTGGATGGCAATGCCACTCGCCACGTACACGCCAATGAACATCTGCGTGTTGCCTGTTCGAGACAATCGTACTTGCACATCAATGAATGTCCCGTCACTCAGCGTTTCGTCGTGAATGCGATGGTGAAGCGTCGGGTCAGCCCAAGTCCAGAAAACATCGCCACGTATTCGCATGCAGCCCTCCTGCAACTGTTGTGGAGTGGTCATTTATTCAACTTAGCCAAAGCCAAACGGGTCGCAAGCGCATTCAGCCCTACTGTGAGCTGTATCGGACAACTGGCCCCAGAGCAACCCTACCCTCTATTCACTGCCGTGATATGGCGGCCAGGGGATCAGCTTCGCACGCGCTTTACTGCTCCAGCAGCCATGAGGGCGGCGCCTGGTATCCAAAGGCCCGGCATTGAGGTGCCCAAGCCGACAGCAAGCAGTGCGATACCAACAGCAAACATAGCGTTCTCCTTAACCAAAAGATCCATTTCGAAACCACGCCAATTTAAGCACAAGCAGGTCGCAGGAGCGGCCAAGGACGAAGTCATGCCTGAAGAAAAGCAATTGATCCAGCCGGCCGCTGTCGCGCGCGATGGAAACGGGTGGTGGTGCCACCTAGGCATCCCTGACTTTGGTGGAACGGAAGACCCGGCCCCCTTCAAGGCCTGGGCGGCTGAGCAAGGCCTGGAGCTGAAGACATGGGATATGGATTCAGACCTGGTTGAGCACCCGTACTTCGACGGAGCCGGCCACTGCAACGGCTGGGAGCCTGAATCGCCTGGCCCTGAGTGGTTCCTGATGGCCATCTTCGACACGGAAGACGGCCCGCATGTGCAGTGGGCTCGCCGCGAGATGAAGCCATGAGGCTGAAACAGTATCCGCTGGACGTTCAGAGCGTCGGCAGCGACACCTACATCGCGATGAGCAAGGGTCACCACGACCTCGATGTGTTCATGGCTGAAGCTGTGAAGGAGTGCCCAGGCTGGTTCCTAGGCGGCCCGCAGCACAAATGGTGCAAGACGGTGCCGGATCGCTCGGGCGAGTTTGCGCACCGATACGTATTCGTCGAGGAAGGCACGCCAGGCGCATGGCCAGCGACCTACTGCTGGGAGTTCGGCGAAGACTACAAGCGCTACAACGCCGAGGTGCAGCCATGACCCGCCTCGCCCTCTGCCTCCTGATGCTGGCCACCGGCGCCAGCGCAGCCGAGAACGTCATCGACGTGCAGCACGACAGCCAGCGCGGCGTCACCTGCTACCTGCTCAATGGGGCCGGCATCAGTTGCATCCCCGACAGCCAGCTGCAGGCCGGCAACCAGCGCCAGCTCTCCCCGCACGAAACCCAACCCGAACCTACACCCGCTCTGGCGCCTGGGCGCTGGATTGATGAGAGGTATCAGCTGTGAAAGCACTTTCAATTCGACAACCGTGGGCCTGGCTGATCATCCATGGCGACAAGGACATCGAGAACAGGTCGTGGCACACCAAGTTTCGTGGTCGATTTCTGGTGCACGCCGCCCAGGGCATGACCCGCAGGGAATGGAGCGATGCCGTGGTGTTCTGCAACGAGCACCGACTGGCCCTCCCCCCACACTGGAGTCAGCTTCAGCGCGGCGGAATTATCGGATCGGTTGAGCTGACCGATAGCGTCGATACCAGCACGTCGCCTTGGTACATGGGCGAGAAGGGTTTCGTCCTGTGCGATCCAAGGCCCTGGGCATTCACTCCACTCAAGGGGCGCCTTGGGTTCTTTGATGTTCCTGCAGGAGTTTCGCCATGACCGATCTGACCCAAGCGAAGAACTCCACCTACTTCCTGCAAGCCGCCATCGATGTGCAGGCCGAGCGCGGGAAGCAGTACGACGCACCCGGCGGCGAGCGCAGCATGGGCCGCACCGTCCAGGCCTTCAACGCCATCACCGGCCGTGACCTCACCGAAGCCGAGGGGTGGCTGCTGCTCCAGGTGCTGAAGGACGTTCGCCAGTGGCAGAACCCCGACAAGTTCCACGAGGATAGCGCGCTGGATGGGGTGGCGTACTCGTCGCTGAAGGCTGAGGCCCTGGCCGCCGGTGGCCAGCCATGAGAACTCTCGGCGAAATCATCGAAGCAGCCAAATCCGGCGAGCGACCAGATTACGACGAGCTGCGGCTGGCCGTTTGCGCCCTGGACGGGCTCATGACCTTCGACCGTCAAGCCATCTGGAAACTGGCCGAAGGCGAGGAGAAAGGCAAGAAGCCGTTCTTGACCTGGAGCAGCGTCTGGCAGCGTGACGAGCAGTTCCAGCGCATCAAGCGCGCCATGGCAACTGACCCGAAGTCCTACCTCGGCGCCAGCTACGACCCCGACAGCCCGGAAGTACAAGAGCGCCGACGCAGGTCGATCGCCATCCTGGAAGGCGTTGCCCGCCGCTCACAGGAGAAGAAGCCATGATCCTGCCCCTGATGTACATGGCCTACCTGATATACAGGGGGCCGCGATGAGCGCCGAAGTCTTCAAGTTTCCAGCCAAGCGCCGGGCCCACAACAACCAGGTGACCACCAACCAAGCTGAACGCAAGAAGCTGGCCGACTGGTTTCGGGAAGTTGCCAGCCACATCGAGGCCAACGAGGTAGAGCGTGAGCCGCTGGCAGCCTTGATCGTGCTCAGCAGCGCAGCCGGTGACGAGGTTCTGCATGCCGGCTACTCAACCGATGCCACCTCACTCGTCCAGGCCGGCAACGCAGCCCGGCAATGGGCTCACCTGACTTTCCAACGCCGGGCCGGCAACTTCTTCGACCGCCAGCGCTAACCCCTCCCCCTACTACTCAAGCCCGCCATCCAGCGGCGCCATACCGGTGACCACACCGAAATGGTTATCCTCAATCATCATTCAAGCCCGCCGGGAGCCGCGCGGGCGAGGACCATCTATGTCTGAACGCAAAACGATGTGCATCTACCACGGGAACTGTGCTGACGGCTTCGGGGCCGCATGGGTTGTCCGTAAAGCCATGGGTACCCGGGTTGAGTTCGTGGCCGGCGTGTACGGCCTGGAACCACCGGACGTAACCGACAAGGACGTAATCATCGTGGACTTCAGCTACAAGTCCGAAGTGATGGTCGCCATGAGCTTCAAAGCCAACAGCATCATCGTCCTCGACCATCACAAATCGGCGGCTGAGGACTTGGGTAAGTTTCCGCCATTCCATGCCGGTGTTCGCCTCGATGGGCGACACGCCGACGGCTCGGTCGCGCTGGGATGGGAAAGCGCTTTCACCCTCATGTACTCGCAGAACTCCCCGCGCATTGCCTGCTGTTTCGACATGCATCGCAGTGGCGCCATGCTCGCCTGGGATCACTTCTTCCCCGGGAAAGAGCCACCAAAGCTGCTGCGCCACATTCAGGACCGCGACCTTTGGTTGTTCGAACTGGACGGCACCCGCGAAATCCAGGCCAACCTGTTCAGCTACCCCTACGACTTTGAAGTCTGGGACAAGCTCATGTCCGCCGAGGTGGAGACCCTGCGTTCGGACGGCGCCGCCATCGAGCGCAAGCACCACAAGGACATTGCCGAACTGGTCGCCGTTATGAAGCGCCGCCTGGTCATCGGGGGGCATGATGTGCCGGCAGCCAGCCTGCCGTACACGCTCACCAGTGATGCGGGGCACCTAATGGCTCAAGGCGAGCCATTCGCCGCTTGTTACTGGGACACCCCGGATGGCCGCGTATTTAGCCTCCGCAGCACTGACGAAGGCCTCGACGTCTCAGAGATCGCAAAACAGTACGGCGGCGGAGGCCACCGCAATGCCTCTGGTTTCCGGGTGCCATTTGGCCACGAACTGACTCAATAACCCGGAAGACACCATAGCAGCCCGTCGGCTTAGACCCGCGGGCACGGAGAGCTATTGCCATGATCATCGACGATGTGATGACCGACAAGATCACGCTCCACGGCCTGGGCTTCGTTCAGGTTCAACTGCAGGGCGAGCAGCGCCTGCACGTGTGGCACCCCGAACTGCCGCGCCGCAGCTGCTTCGAGCATTCGGCCATCCACGATCACCGCTTCAACTTTATTTCACGGGTGCTGGTCGGCACGCAGATCAACCACTGCTACTGGATGATGAGCAATCCGGAAGGCGAATTTGTGCTGTACCTGCACGAAGGTAAGCGCACCGCCGGCGGCGGACGCCCTTGGACACCGGACGGTCGTGCCGACCTGGTGCATGAGACCACCTTCAAGATCGATGTCGGTAACGACTACAACACCCAGGCCTATGCGTACCACCGCACAGAGCCAGGCGGTGACGGTCGGGTGGCCACCATCATGCAGAAACGCGGCGAATACCCGGCCGGCGCCCACTCCACCTGCCGCTACGGCGTCCAGCCGGACACCGACTTCGACCGTTACCAATGGCCCGCAGCCCGACTCTGGGAAGTCGTGCGCGACGTGCTGCTGGCCTGACCCCTACCCCTTTCTCAAACAAACGGCCCGGCGGCGATCGCTGCCGGGCGAGGATGACCTATGTCCGCAGTAAACCGATTCCACGAAGTAGCCAACGATGCGCTGGTGAAGATCAGCGACCAATTGACACCAGAAGCCAAGCTGACCTTGGTGGTCTACATCCCCGGCGAGCCAGAGCAAGACATCGTCTTCAAGGGGCCAGGCGTCGATGCCGACGAGGTCGTGAACACCCTGCGCCGGCGCGGCGGGCTGAGCCTCGATGGCGCAACCCTGTACAAGCGCTTGATCTGCGATGCCGCTATCGGAGCGTTGGGGTATGGGACGCAGAACAACAACTTTCCACCATCTGGTCACTGGCTGCAGGAGTTCTGGGATATCGGCCGAGGCGAGGGTCAGCACCAGGCAAAGCTGATCGAGGCCTTGCAGCAGGTAACTGACTGCCTGAGCAAGGCCCTGACTGGCGGATCGGTACCGGCTGCCGAGGCTGGTCGGGCCCTAGTCGTCGCAGGCGAGCTCCTGCAGCCACACCGAACCTGACCACCAACCTGCCGCCACCGGCGGCGTGGAGCCCATCCCATGGAACATGCAAGCGAGTTTCTCGATGAGGAAGAGGTGGTGCGGGTGACCGGCTACCAGCTCCCGAGCAAACAGATCGCGTGGCTGGCCAACAATGGCTGGCAGTACACGCTCACCCGGGCCAGGCGGCCTATTGTCGGCCGGGTATACGCCCGGCTCAAAATGGCAGGCGTCAAGCCAACGGCAACGAATGCCACGGCTGAAACATGGACATTGGACTTATCGCGCGTGGGGTAGAAAGTGCGCCATAGAAAAAAGGAAAACCGTGACCTGCCGGAGCGCATGCTTCGGCGTGCCCGGAAAAGGAAAGGCGGGAAAGTTTGGGTGGCGTACTACTACTGCGGTAGGGACGCGGACGGGAAGAGGATCGAAATCCCTTTGGGGCAAGACTTGGCGGAGGCCAAGCTGGAGTGGGCGCGCCTGGAGCAGAAGGCCAGGCCGAAGGTTATGGCAACGATGGGGGAGCTGTTCGAACGGTATGAGCGGGACATTATCCCGACGAAAGCGTCCCGCACTCAAAAAGACAACAAGTACGAACTGGAACGCCTGCGCAAGGCGTTCGGTGACGCGCCGATCGAGGCCATCAGCCCGCCGGTCGTTGCCCAGTACCGGGACGCCCGCACCGCGAAGACTCGGGCAAACCGGGAGATCGCCCTGCTGTCGCACGTTTTCACCATGGCCATGGAGTGGGGCTTTGTGGAGCGCAACCCCTGCCTGGCGGTTCGCCGCAACAAAGAGAAGGTCCGCGACTTCTACGCGGCCGACGAGATCTGGGATGCGGTGTACGCCGAAGGCGACCAGGGTCTCAAGGACGCCATGGACCTGGCCTACTTGGCCGGCCAGCGCCCAGCCGACACGCTGAAGTTCAGCACGGTCGACCTCGACGAGGACTACTTGTGGGTCGACCAGAACAAGACCGATAAGAAGTTGCGAATTCGACGGCATGTGAATGGCGTGCTGACCGGCCTAGGCCTATTCATCGAGGCGCTGCTTGAACGGCGCAAGCTGCAGGGCGTGCGCAATTCACGCCTGATTACCAACGACGCCGGCCTACGGATGAGCTGGGAGATGCTGAGGAATCGCTTCAGTGAGGCGCGGGACAAGGCTGCTCGCAAGCTGATCGGCGACGGCAACACAGACCTGGCCGCCAAAGTTCGGCAGTTCCAGTTCCGCGATATCCGCCCGAAGGCTGCATCGGAGATCGAGGATATCAGCCACGCCAGCCGGCTGCTGGGGCACTCGAAAGAGGAGATCACCAAGCGGGTCTATCGCCGCGTTGGCGAGGTTGTGAGCCCAACGAAATAGTCAGGGGTTGCGGAACACATGCCAAAAGTTGCGGAACACTTTGCTTTTTTGACTCGCAAAGAGAAACCCCGCAGACGTTAATCTGCGGGGCTTTCGAATGTGGAGGCCGAGGTCGGAATCGAACCGGCGTAGACGGATTTGCAATCCGGAGCATAACCACTTTGCTACTCGGCCTCAAAGTTCGGATCTAGCTGCTTGCGCTTTGCTATCTCCTTGAAACACTGAACCTTTTTCAAAGTTCGCTGCGTTTCGATGGGCGCATTATGTCTGCATTCCGCAGACCTTGCAACCCCCTGATCAAAAAAAATATTCAAGGGGTTCAAGGGTTTAGCGCAAGCGGCCGAGTTTACTCCACAAACCCACCAGGGTGTTCTCCACCGTGCCGCTGGCTGCCATGCCGATGCGCTCCTGCAAACTCTTGCGTTCGGCGTAGTGCAGGTGGAACAGGTTGGCGTTGCGGGCGCGGTCGCTGAGGTATTCGTCGCTGGTCTGCAACTGGTCTACCAGCTTGCGGTTCAGGGCGGCGACGCCCAGCCAGACCTCACCGGTGGCCACCTCGTCGATATGCAGCTGCGGGCGGTAGCGGGCGACAAAGTCCTTGAACAGCTGGTGGGTGATGTCCAGGTCTTCCTGGAACTTCTCCCGGCCCTTCTCGGTGTTCTCGCCGAACACGGTCAGGGTGCGTTTGTATTCCCCGGCGGTGAGTACCTCAAAATCGATGTCATGCTTTTTCAGCAGGCGGTTGACGTTTGGCAACTGCGCCACCACACCGATCGACCCGAGGACGGCAAAGGGCGCACTGACAATCTTCTCGCCGATGCAGGCCATCATGTAACCGCCACTGGCGGCCACCTTGTCGATGCACACGGTCAGCGGGATGCCGGCTTCGCGAATGCGCGCCAGTTGCGAGGCGGCCAGGCCATAGCTGTGCACCAGGCCACCGCCGCTTTCCAGGCGCAGGACCACTTCGTCACGCGAGGTGGCGAGGGTCAACAGCGCAGTGATCTCGTTACGCAGGCTTTCAGTGGCGGAGGCCTTGATATCGCCATCGAAATCGAGCACGAATACTCGGCCCTTTTCTTCGGCCTTGGCCTTTTTCTTCTGTTTTTCGGTCTTCGCCTGCTGCTTACGCAAGGCCTTGAGCTGGGCCTTGTCGAGCAGGCCGGACTCCAGCCGCTCGCGCAATTCTTTATAGAACTCGTTGAGGCGGGTGACCTGCAGTTGGCCACCGGCCTTGCGCCGCCCTTTGCCGCGCAAACCGGCAATGGCGGACAACACCACCAGGATGGCAATCACCAGGGTGGCGGTTTTAGCGAGAAAGCTTGCGTATTCGGCAAGAAACTCCACGTTGACTCCTTATGAACCAGCGCCTGAACGGCGCGAAACTGTAGCTAGCATACCGGTGCTCTGGTAGTGCTGCCAGCCGAGGTAAAGGCCGGCAACACAGTTCAAACAACCTTTTCAAACGCTTGTATGTTTTTTCGTTGACAGCCCGTGTGGCGCATCCTAACCTCGCAGCAACCTTCAAGCGGCCGGATACCTTCGTGGGCAACCTCTACCTGATCCGACATGGCCAAGCCTCCTTCGGTGCCGATGACTATGACGTCCTGTCGCCGGTAGGCATTCGCCAGAGCCAAGCACTGGGCGAACACATGGCCCAGCTTGGCCTGCGCCTGGATCGCTGTGTGGCGGGTGACCTGCGCCGCCAGCAGGATACTGCCCGGCTGGCGCTGGAAACATTACACGGCAACGGCTGCGCAACACCGGCCATTGAGACAGACCCGGCATTCAATGAGTTCGACGCCGATGGAGTAATCCGTGCGTTGCTGCCCAGCCTGCTGGCCGAAGAGCCGAACGCCCGCGATATCCTGCGCAATGGCGCGCATAACCGCAGCGAGTTCCAGCGCCTGTTCGCCCTGATGGTACAGCGCTGGCACGCTGGCGAGCATGCCGATGACGGCTTGGAGACCTGGCAGGCATTTACCTCGCGGGTCGAGGCCGGCTTGCAGCGTGTGCTGGACAGTGCTGGCAGTGGCGACAACATCGCCGTGTTCACCTCGGGAGGTACCATTGCCGCCCTGCTCCACCTGGTTACCGGAATTACCCCCAGCCAAGCCTTCGCACTGAACTGGCAGATCATCAACACGTCGCTCAGCCAACTGAAGTTTCGCGGCCGCGACGTGGCACTGGCCTCCTTCAACAGCCAAGCCCATGTGCAACTGTTGAAGGTGCCGGAACTCATCACCTATAGATGAGCCCGGCCTGTTGTGCCCCTGCGGGCACTCATAATTACTTAACAAGGAATACACCATGAGCGATGTAGCTAAAGCCGTCGAAGCGATGAAAGCAAAGTTCAATCCCGCCGCTGCTGCCGGCCTGGACCTGGTGTTCGGCTTCAACATCACCGACGAAAACAAGCACTACTCCCTGATCGTCAAGGACGGCACCTGCGACCTGCAGGAAGGTGAAAACCCGGATGCCAACTGCACCCTGGTCATGGACAGCGAAACCCTCAAGGGCATCGTCAGCGGCGAAACCGACGGCATGCAGGCCTTCATGGGCGGCAAGCTGCGCGTTGAAGGCGACATGATGCTGTCGATGAAACTCAGCGAGCTGTTCCCTTCCTGAGTGACGGGTACACCGAGCGAGACGAAAACCGAAGCCTGAACGGCTTCGGTTTTTTTTTGCCTGCACACGGCATTCGGTGCAGTGATCGGCCAGCAACACCCATACCTATATGGCACCTGGCACGCTTGTTCCAGCGCACCAAGGCCATTAAATTAGCCAATAGTCCTTGCGCTAGAAAATAAGGAAAACGCATGACGCTCACCGACCAGTCCACCCAGGTACGCCCCGGCGAAGAACTCGACGCGGCCGTCATCGATCCTTACCTCAAGGCCCACATCCCAGGCCTTGACGGCACGCCGAGCATCAGCCAGTTCCCAGGTGGTGCCTCCAACCTGACCTACCTGGTGGCCTACCCGGGCCGCGAGTTCGTGCTGCGTCGCCCGCCGTTCGGCCAGAAAGCCAAGTCGGCCCACGACATGGGGCGCGAGTTCCGCATCCTCAATCAGCTCAACAGCGGCTTCCCCTACTGCCCAAAAGCGTATGTGCACTGCACCGACGAAACCCTGATCGGCGGCGAGTTCTACGTGATGGAACGGGTCAAGGGCATCATCCTGCGCTCGGACATCCCGGCCGAGCTGGGCCTGGATGCCACGCGCACCGAAGCCCTGTGCAAGAGCTTCATCGACCGCCTGGTAGAACTGCACCAGGTCGACTACAACGCCTGCGGCCTGGCTGACCTGGGCAAGCCGGAAGGCTACGTGCAACGCCAGATCGAGGGCTGGACCAGCCGCTACGAAAAAGCCCTGACCCCCGACGCGCCGCGCTGGGAACAGGTCATCGCCTGGCTGCGCGACAAGATGCCCGCCGACCACCCGCGCCCAGGCATCGTTCACAACGACTACCGCTTCGACAACGTGATCCTCGACGCCGACAACCCGATGCGCATCATCGGCGTGCTCGACTGGGAAATGACCACCCTCGGAGACCCGCTGATGGACCTGGGCAACAGCCTGGCCTACTGGATCGAGGCCAGCGACCCGGCGCCGGTGCAATTGATGCGTCGCCAGCCGAGCAACGCCCCGGGCATGCTCACCCGCCGCCAGTTCGTCGACTATTACGCCGAGCGCGCCGGCATTCGCCTGGACAACTTCGATTACTACTATTGCTACGGCCTGTTCCGCCTGGCCGGCATCGTGCAGCAGATCTACTACCGCTTCTACCACGGCCAGACCCAGGACAAACGCTTCGCCCAGTTCATCCACATGAACCGGTTGCTGGAGCAGATGAGCCTGCAGGTCATCGGCAAGTCCACCCTCTGACGACAGACAACAAGGAAAACAGCATGTCCAAGACTCACCTGTTCGACCTCGACGGCAAGGTCGCTTTCGTCTCCGGTGCCAGCCGTGGCATCGGCGAGGCCATTGCCCACCTGCTGGCCCAGCAAGGTGCCCATGTGATCGTCTCCAGCCGCAAGCTCGAAGGCTGCCAGCAAGTGGCCGACGCGATCATTGCCGCCGGCGGCAAGGCCACGGCGATTGCCTGCCACATTGGTGAGCTGGAGCAGATCCAGCAGGCGTTTGCCGCCATCCGCGAACAGTTCGGGCGCCTGGACGTGCTGGTCAACAACGCCGCCACCAACCCGCAGTTCTGCAACGTGCTGGACACCGACGCCGGCGCCTTCCAGAAGACCGTCGACGTCAACATCCGCGGTTACTTCTTCATGTCGGTGGAAGCCGGCAAGCTGATGCGCGAAAACGGCGGCGGCAGCATCATCAACGTAGCCTCGATCAACGGGGTTTCACCGGGCCACTTCCAGGGCATCTATTCGGTGACCAAGGCGGCGGTGATCAACATGACCAAGGTCTTCGCCAAGGAGTGCGCAGCGTTCGGCATCCGCTGCAACGCCCTGCTGCCGGGCCTGACCGACACCAAGTTCGCTTCTGCATTGGTGAAGAACGACGCCATCCTCAACGCAGCATTGCAGCAGATTCCGCTCAAGCGCGTGGCCGACCCCAAGGAAATGGCCGGCGCCGTGCTGTACCTGGCCAGCGATGCGTCCAGCTACACCACCGGCACCGCCCTCAACGTCGACGGTGGCTACCTGTCCTGATCAGGCCTTGATTGCCTGCAGGGTGTAGCTCAGCGGCAGGCGCTGGGGCGCATGGCGCAACCGCCATTCGCCATCGGCGCCCTTGTCCATCTGCCCCGGCAACGCCTCCCAGGGTAGGCTCTGGTGCTCGACCAGGCCGGTCAGTTGCAGGCCGTGGGCGAGCAAGGCGCTGATGACCTCACCCAACCCGTGGTTCCATTCGTGGGTTTCGGTCCGGGTCAGGCGTTGGTCGCTGTCGACGTAGGTCTGGTCGGTGTGCCATACCGTCGGTGCTTCGTGCTCGAAGTACGGATACTCCAGTTGCAGCCGGTCCTGGTGGTCTTCATTGACGGCCATCAGCATCGGGTGCCCATCGCGCAGGAACAAGCGGCCACCCGGTTTGAGCAAGGCTGCCACGGCGCGGGCCCAGGGCTCGATGCCCGGCAGCCAGCACAGCGCGCCGATGCCGGTGTAGACCAGGTCGAAACTACCGGCGGGCAAGACTCGGTCAGCTTCGTAGACGTCGGCCTGCACATAATCGATAGCCGTGCCGCAGCGCTCGGCCAGACGCCTGGCTTCGAGCAGCGAGGCGGCGGAGTAGTCCAGGCCGCAGACCTGGGCGCCCAGCCGCGCCAGCGACAGGGTGTCGGTGCCGATGTGGCATTGCAGATGGACCGTGCGCAGGCCCTGAATGTCGCCAAGACGCGGCAGGTCGAAACGGACGGTTTCGGACAGGTGCTCAGGCTGGCCGACCAGGCGCTCGACTTCATAGTCCTTCGAAGCCGCGTGCAGCGGCGCCCGCTCATCCCAACTGTCACGGTTCAGTTGCTGTGATCGATCCATGGTAGCCATCCTTGCTCTGATCTTGAAATCTACCAGCAACCTCGGCCCGCCTTACAGGCAGGTGGCCGCTGCAGCCCGGCGCTGCAGGGCAACGCCATCATTTTTCTGCGCATAGTAATCCACCCGAGTGCCACCCGCCTGCGGGTACACATCGACGAACGACTCGGCTTCACGGGTATATACCGTCAGGCCACCTTGCTTGCGCGGCTCCAGGTAACCACTGGCGTCATCCCCGAACACGTCTTCCTTCTGCCAGCTGAACTGGATGCACTGCGCCACCAGCTCCGGTGCCTTCTGCGAATTGAGCTGCGCAGTCGGCTGGCCGCCACGTGCCGCGTCCATGGTCGCGGAAGCGCAACCGACCAACACCAGTGCCGCAGCCATCGGCAAAATTGCTCGCATGTTCCATCCTCGGGGCAAAAAAGAAAGCGACTCTAGCACTTCATCCGGCCCCGACCAACGCCGCCATGCGCACCGCATTGCGTCCTGCCGCCTTGGCCTGGTAGAGCGCCGCATCAGCCTGGGCCAGCAGGCTCGAGGTGCTGTCGTGGGGGCCAGGCACACCGCACCACAGCCCCACACTGAAACGCAGTGCAATCTCGTCACCGGCGAAATGCGCAGGGCTCGTGGCGATGGCCTCGCGCAAGGCATGCAGCGCCTGCAGGGCGCAGTCCCGGTCGGCGTGGGGCAACAGCAATAGAAACTCCTCGCCACCGTAACGGCCCATGCTGTCGCCCTCGCGCATGCGCTGCTGCAGCTGGCGCACGCAATGGCACAGCACCTCGTCACCGGCTAAGTGGCCGTACACATCGTTGATGCGCTTGAAGTGGTCGATGTCGATCATGGCCACGGCCAGGTGGCTCTGCTCACCACGGGCACAGTCCAGTGCCACGGCAAAGCGTTCGAGAATCGCCCGACGGTTGAAGGTGCCGGTCAGCACGTCGCGCAAAGCCAGGTGCTGCAGGCGCGTTTCGCTGCGTTCCTTGGCCATCAGCACCAGGCCGATGGAGTACATCATCACCGTGACCGTGCCGATGGCCACGGAAATGCTCTGCTTGAGGTTGCTGGTGTCGTAACGCATCTCCACCGCGGTACCGCCGAGCACCGCCACGGCGCGCATACCCAGGCCGACCAGGCTGATCAAGGCGCCGATCTCCAGCAGCAGGTGCGCCCTGCCCGGCCGCTCCACGTGGCGCCGCGCCCAGTACAGGATCATCGCGCACTGCAGCATCAGCACCAGGCTGGCCAGCAGCATGCGCGGCTCCAGGGTATCGAGCAGCAGCATCAGGCCCACCAGCATGAACGCCGGCATGATGAAAATCAGCCGCCAGGGCATGGCCTGCTCGCGCACCCGGAACAGGCTCGCCGTATAAAATGCCAGCGCCAGCGACAACAGGCTGTTGCCCACGCCATAGCTGAGCCACAGCGGTGCATGGCCATACAGGGTGTAGCAGACGTAGGCCAAGGCATGGGCAAGCAGCCCGCAGCCGGTCAGCCACACGTCGTTGCGGCGATTGGACGGGCCAACCAGCAACAGGCAGAAGGCGAGGATGGTCGCCACCAGGGCAACGGCGGCGAACAGTGTGGGGGTATGGGCGATCATCGTGATTCACCGTGTGGCAGCTAGCCGTCTTCATTGCGGCCTGCCTAGCAGTTTATGGGCCGAGCCGCGCTCCGGCCATGACCGAACGGGACAGAACAGCAGCCGACAGGCACGCCGTTCATCGCCGGCGCAACAAAAAAATCACCGCCCAGGAAACAAAATGGACCGTTCCCAGTCTCAGGAAGTGTCCCGTAAACCTTTGCGGATCAAGGACCTATATCGTGATGACCCGCTTTGCAAGCTGTTCGCTGATCGCCGCATTCCTGCTGGTTGCCGGCTGCCACCACCATCACTACCACGATGACGATGATGGCTGGCGTGATGGCGATCGCGATCACCGTCACCACCAGCGTTACGACCGCGATGATGATCGCCGCTACCGTGACCGCGACTACCGCTAAGACGTCTTCTCAATCCACCCACAACCTGATGATTCTTCCGAGGCTTCTATCATGCGTCTGACTTTGCCTTCCATTGCCCTTGGCCTGCTGCTGTGCCAGGGCGCTTTCGCCGGTGACGGCAGCGCCGCCATTGGCGGTGGCCTGGGGGGTGCCCTGGGTAACGTGGTCGGCCAACAAATCGGTGGCAGCACCGGCGCAACCATCGGTGCCGGCTTGGGTGGCGCGGCAGCCGGTGCGGTAGGTGCCAACAAAGGCAGCCGTACCGAAGCGGCCATTGGCGGTGGCCTGGGTTCGGCCGGCGGCTCGGTCATCGGCCGCAAGGTCGGTGGTTCGAGCGGCTCGACCATCGGTGCTGGCCTGGGCGGCGCAGCCGGTAGCGCCCTGGGCAACCACATGGGCACCAGCAGCAAGAAACACCACCGTCACCACTGATGGCCGTACGCTCGGGGCCGCCTTGCGGCCCTGATGCTCATCAATATCACCTTCACCACGACCTGCCACACTGACTGCTACTGTCTACTGTGCCTCTTGTGTGAAGGAACATCCCCGCCTCATGAACCAGGAATTGCTCTGGGTCCTCGGCCTGCTGGCCGTCGTCGTCGTCCTCTTCGTCATCAATCGCCCGCGCATGGACGTGGTCGCCCTGATGGTCATCCTCGCCCTGCCCTTGTCGGGCATCCTTACCATCGAACAAGCCCTGGCTGGCTTCAGCGACCCCAACGTGGTGCTGATCGCCGCGCTGTTCGTGATCGGCGAAGGGCTGGTGCGCACCGGCATCGCCTACCGCATCGGCGAATGGATGAGTGAACGTGCCGGCAACAGCGAGGCACGCCTGCTGGTATTGCTGATGGTGTCGGTGGCCGGGCTGGGCTCGGTGATGAGCTCCACCGGTGTGGTGGCAATCTTCATTCCGGTGGTCCTGAGCATCGCCGCGCGCCTGAAGATTCCCCCCAGCCGGCTGATGATGCCCTTGAGCTTCGCCGGCCTGATCAGCGGCATGCTCAGCCTGGTGGCAACACCGCCCAACGTGGTGGTGCACAGCGAACTGGTGCGCCATGGCTTGCCAGGTTTCAGCTTCTTCAGTTTCACCCCGTTCGGCCTGGTGGTGCTGGTACTGGGCGTCGGCTACATGCTCCTGACCCGCAATTGGCTCAACGGCGAAGTGCGCAAGGACGGCCGCGTGGAAACCCGCCGCACCCTGCTGGACCTGGTGCTCGCCTACAAACTCAATGGCCGCGAGCGGCGCCTGCGTATCCGCCCGCAGTCGCCCCTGATCGGCCATACCCTCGGCGAGCTGGAGCTGCGCACCCGGCATGGCGCCAACGTGATCGGCATCGAGCGCCAGCACAAGTTCACCACCCGGGTGATCGCTGCCGACTCCAGCACCGTGCTACACCAGGGCGATGTACTGCTGCTCGACCTGTTCGCCAATCGCGACGACTTGCGCAGCCTGTGCCAGACCATGCAACTGGAGCCGCTGCACTTCAAGGCGGCCTACTTCATCGACCAGTCCCAGGAGCTGGGCATGGCGGAAGTTTCGCTGCCGCCGGGCTCCAAGCTGATCGGCAAGAGCATCCTCGAAATAGCCTTCCGCACGCGCTATGACCTCAACGTGGTCGGCCTGCGCCGAGACCAGGCAGCCATCGAGGAGCAACTGGTGGAAGAGAAACTGCGCCTGGGTGACACCCTGCTGGTGGTCGGCCCGTGGAAGGCGGTGCGCCTGCTGCAAAGCCAGCCCAAAGACTTCCTGGTACTGAGCCTGCCCGCCGAGATCGACCAGGTCGCCCCAGCCCGTACCCGCGCGCCCTATGCCTTGATCAGCCTGGCGGTGATGGTCGGGCTGATGGTCAGCGGCGCGGTGCCCAATGTCATCGCCGCGCTGATCGGCTGCCTGTTGATGGGCGCCGGGCGCTGCATCGACATGAACAGTGCCTACCGCGCCATCCACTGGCAGAGCCTGGTGCTGATCGTGGGCATGCTGCCCTTCGCCCAGGCCCTGCAGAAGACCGGAGGCATCGACCTGGCAGTAGGGGGCCTGGTCAGCCTGCTGGGCGGCGCCGGGCCGATCGCCATGCTGGCCTGCCTGTTCATGGTCACGGCGGTGATCGGCCTGTTCATCTCCAATACCGCCACCGCCGTACTGATGGCACCGGTGGCGATCAGCACCGCGACACAACTTGGCCTGTCGCCCTACCCGTTCGCCATGACCGTGGCCCTGGCAGCATCGGCGGCGTTCATGACACCGGTGTCTTCCCCCGTGAACACCTTGGTGCTGGGCCCTGGGCAGTACCGCTTTGCCGACTTCGTCAAGGTGGGCGTGCCGTTCACCTTGCTGGTGATGGTGGTGACCGTACTGATGGTGCCGTGGTTCTTCGGCTTGTAGGAGAATGTCGCGATCAATAGTGGCATTAAGATATTATCCCTACAGATCGCGGCAGATTGACATCAAGTACCCTGTGCAAACACACTGAGGCGTCATTGCCCCAGGTGCCTACAGCCGTTGTCCTGGATTTCGTCTCCGCTTGTCGGTCGAGCCTATGGTTTTTCCAGCACAATCGCGCCTGTTGCCCTACCTTGCACTGTTCGGGCTAACCTTTGCCCTGACGTTGGCCGGTATCCTGGCCCGGCCAATCGAGTCCCTGTCTCTGTTCTGGCCCGTGAATGCGGTGCTGGCCGGTGTTCTGTTGCGCTATCCGCGGCAGGCCGGGGTCGTCGGCTTCAGCCTGGTCTGGCTGGCCATGGTCACTGCCGACCTGGCCTGCGGCAGCGCCTGGGCGCCTGCCTTATGGTTCAACCTGTGCAACCTGGGGGTGGTGGTAACGGTATGGCTGCTGCTGGCGCGCTTGCCCCGCCTGCACCGGCGCATGCGCAGCCCATATGGCGTGCTCAGCGTCTTCGGCGCCTGCGCCGCGGGTGCCACGGTAGCGGCCAGCCTGGCCTGCGTGATGGCCGCACCGTGGTTCGAACAATCGCTGCGCGCGACCTGGCTGGCCTGGTTCAGCGAACAGTTCTCGACCAGCGTGCTCGTGCTGCCGGTGATGCTAACGGCCCCTTCAGCCCGCGCACTGCTGCGCAGCAACCAGGCGATCCGCCTGGCGCCGTTGCTGGTGCTACTGGTCTCGCTGGCACTGAGTATCGGCTTTGGCGGGCCCGGCGCCATTGCCTTCCCGATCGCCGCCCTGCTCTGGTGCGCCTGGACCTACTCCCCCTTTCTGGTCTCGCTGCTCACACTCACCGCCGGCAGCACACTGATCGTCGCCGTGGCACAGAATCTCATGCACTTCAGCGTGCCGCAGAGCGAGCCGGGGGTCACCACGCTGATGTCGGCGCGCCTGGGCATTGCCATGCTGGTGCTCGGCCCGCTGGTGGTCGCGTGCGTCAGCCAGGCCAACCGCAGCCTGTTGGCGCGCCTGGCGCACCAGGCCACCGTCGACCACCTGACCGGCGTGCTCACCCGCAGCGCCTTTACCCGCCGCGCCAACGCCCTGCTCGACAGCCGTCAGCAGCATGCCCAAGCCGTACCGCTGACCCTGATGATGCTCGACATCGACCATTTCAAATCGATCAACGATCGCCACGGCCATGCCGTGGGCGACCAGGTGCTGCGCCAATTTGCCCGCACCCTGCAAGACCAGCTGCACGAGGGCGAGCTGCTGGCGCGCATGGGCGGTGAAGAATTCGTGGTGATACTGCCGGGCCTGGCGCCGGACCGCGCCAAGTTCACCGCCGAACGCCTGCGCCGCGCCGTGCAGGATCTGCACTTGGCACAAGGCGATGCGCGCCTGCAGATTACCGTGAGCATCGGCCTGGACGGCTGCGACGCCGACACCGTGGCACCCTCGCTGGATACCTTGATGGCCCGCGCCGATCAGGCCCTGTACCGGGCCAAGGCCCACGGGCGCAACCGGGTCGAACAGGCCGAGGCCCAGCGCCATGTGGTCTGAATCAGCCGGCCAGCAAGTCCCAGGACAGCTTGGCGATCAGCACGCACAGCAGCACCAGGAACAACCCGCGAACAAAACCGGCGCCTTTGCGCACTGCCAGCCAGGTGCCGGTCAGGGCGCCGAGAACATTGCACGCTGCCATCGGCAAAGCGATGGCGTACAGCACATTGCCGGACGGCACGAAGAACACCAGCGCCGCGAGGTTGGTGGCGATATTCACCACCTTGGCCGAGGCCGAGGCGTGCAGGAAGTCCAGGGCGAAGAAGCGGATGAACAGGAAGATCAGGAAGCTGCCGGTGCCTGGCCCGAACAGGCCGTCGTAGAAGCCGATGGCGCCACCGATCAGCACCGCCAGGCACTGCTCCTTGCGGCCGATCTTGGCAGGCGTGTGCAAGGTGCCGAAGTCCTTCTTGCAGAAGGTGTAGATCGCCATCAGCACGATCAGCACCAGCACCGCCGGGCGCATCACGCTGGGCGGCACCAGCGACACCGTGGCCGCGCCCGCGAACGACATGACGAAGGCGCTGATTGCTGCCGGCACGATCAGGCCCCAGTCCAGGGTCACCTTGCGGATGAACGAGCGCGCGGCGAATGCCGTGCCGCATACCGACGCCAGCTTGTTGCTGCCCAGCAACGCCGCCGGCTGCGCCGTGGGCAGCACATTGAACAGCGCCGGGATCTGGATCAGCCCACCACCGCCCACGGCGGCATCGATCAAGCCGGCGGCAAAGGCGAACAGGGAAAGTACGGCGATATCCATCATGGCGCGGTTCCAGGCAGTGAAGACAGACTGCAAGGCTAATCAAAGCGCCGCGCTTGTGTTGAAATGCCATATTGCAAAAACTGCAACGAGGAACCCTCCATGGCATTGGACATGCTGCGCGAAATCCAGGCATTCGTCAGCGTTGCGCACAAGCGCAGCTTCGTCGCCGCGGCACGCGCCTTGGGCCGCTCACCCAGCGCCATTACCCGCGCGGTACAAACCCTGGAAGACAACACCGGGTGCAAGCTGCTCATCCGCAACGCCAACACCGTCACCCTCAGCGAAGCCGGCGAACGCCTGCTGCCACATGCCGAGCGCTTGCTGGATGTGCAACGCGATGCCACCGATGAACTGGCCGCGCTCACGGGCAGCGCCCAGGGCTGGATCCGCTTTGCTGTGCCGCAACTGCTCGGCGAGCATGTGCTGCCCGGCATGCTGGCAGCCTTTTCCCGGCGCCACCCGCAGGTGACCCTGGACGTGCAGTACCGTGACGAGGCCATCGACCCGTTGCTGGGCAAGCTCGATTTCGTGGTGCGCGGCGCGTTTGCGCAATCGAGCGAACTGATCGGCTACCCCCTGTGGCGCTACCGCCGGCATCTCTACGCCAGCCCTGAATACCTGGCCCGCGCCGGCACACCGCACGAGCCCGAACAGCTGGCCGACCACGCGCTGATCCTGCACACCGCGCCCCGTATTCTCAAGGCCTGGCACTTCTGCCGCGATGGCCACATCACCAGCATGCGCCCGCACCCCCGCTTGCGCTTGAGCGCGGGCGATGCGGTGTATCACAGCACCCTGGCCGGCGCCGGCATTGCCCGCCTGGCGGACTGGGTAGGCGAAGCCCAGGTACGGGCCGGGCGCCTGGTGCGGGTATGCCCGCAGTACCGGCTGACGTCCAGCACCGGGCAGGACCCACAGATGCACGCGGTGTACCCCGCAGGTGAGCTACCAGCGCGTGTGCGCGAACTGTTGCTGGCCTTGCGCCAGGCCGGTGAGGCGGCCATTGAACAGCCCTCATAAAGGCTGTTCAAATTCTGTCCAATTTAACAGAGCCCGCCATTTTCCTGGCCTACAGCGTTTTATCCACAGACCTACCCACGTTTTTTGTGGACAGATTTCCTCATGTAAAGAAGGACTTATCGCACCTCAAGCAAGGCCGCATTCGCAGCCCTTACCAGCTCGACCCATTCAAGCGCGCTGATCACGCCTGACTGCTCCAGCGCTTCGGCACTGCGCAAGGCTTTATCGTAATCATCCTCGTCGAGGATGCCGGCGGCGAGATAACGGCTACGCCACTCCAACATGGCTGAAGCGCCCTTCTTGCATTCCATCTATGTATCGGCTCCCAGGCAAATGGCCGGCTCGCTGTCGCGACCCATTGTGACGCGGGGAGACTACACGAGCCTTTTGCACTTGAGAACGACTTGCAGCTACCACCGGTCCAGTGGTGCAACCGGGTAGCACTACAGGGTGAAATCAGCTTGGCGGAATGGTGCCGAGCAGACCGATCAGAATGGTCAGCAGCAGAAAACCACCCAGAAACAGCGCGAGCTTGCCCATTGGAACCTCTTCAAAGTGATGTCGGGACACGCTCATTGTCGACCTCAGGCTGATACGGTTACAGATTCAGGTTTGACGAAAAAAAGCGGATCAGATGGCGCGGGGCCGTTCTGCTATCGCGCCTTGAGCGCTTTCTAAAAGGCGGGGGCCTCCTCCGTGTGGCGGTAATTGCTACATAAGGTTTCAGTCATGGCTGCCGCGCCTGGAGGGATGCCAGGGAAGCCTCGGAACGGGTCGGGACGCTGGAAAGCCAGAACATTCGGGGGGTGTGAAGGGGCGCCAGCTTTACGAATTGCAACAACTACCCTTCAAGTTTGTAGGAAGTGTTTCTTACTGCTGTAGGAAAAAGCCAAGCAACTCGCTTTTCCTGTATGAAAGCCCAGTTTGATCAGGGTTTTCGAGCTGCTACGGTCCGGTTTTCCTACAACGGCAAGGACGCCTTCAGCGCTTGAGAAACATATGGATACGTACACAGCCTCTGCCCTAAAGCTGCAAAAGACTCTGCTCACGCTGCGCCAGACGCGAGATCGCCTCAGAGCCGCGGGCAATGTTGAAGAAGCCGATGAACTTGCACTGAGAATCGCGCGCGTCGAAGAAACCCTTGCGCAGATGCCGTCGGCACTGCAATCACTGACCTTGCAATAAGCGCCTGCAGGGGCTGCCGCGATGCCAGCCCCTGCACGGCCGTCGATCAGGCCAAGGCCTCTGTTTGCTGTTGGCTGGCGCGGCGCTTGACCATCCGCTGCAACAGGCCGGACACGCCGAAGCCCACCACCGCCAGCACGCTCATCAGGCTGAACACGTAGGTGTAGCCCAGCTCACCCGGGTAGCGGTCGAGCAGCGAACCGTAGATCACGTAGGCGAACATCCCCGGCGCATAGCCGATCAGGCAACCAATGCCGAAGGCAGACCCGGTAATCCGCGAAGGAATGCCGACCTCGCTCATCGGCGCCCAGAACACCCCGCGCATGGTGAACACCACCAGGGCGAAGGTCAGCGTGGCGGCCATACCGGCATAGATGAAGCTCTCCTGGCGCGGGATGTTGAGGATGATCAGCATCAGCGGCAGCAACGCCAGGAACGCCCACTTCAGGTAACGGCTGGAACTCTTCAGCTGCTTGTCGGCAATGTAGCCGCCGGCCGGGCCGCCGAGCACCTTGAGGAAGTACTGGTTGATGATGCCGTAGGCACCCACCAGCGCCACCGGCAGGTGGTACATGTCCTTGAGGTAGGGAATGAAGTAGGTCAGGCCGCAATACACGATGTAGACCATGAACACGTTCAGGCTCACCAGCCAGATGCCTGGCGAACGCACCGCTTCGAGCAGGGCCTTGCTGCCGACCGGCTCACGGCTGCCTGCCACCTGCGGGTCGCCTTTGAGCAGGAACAAGGTGAGCACACCCACCCCGATATCAATCGACGAATAGAACAGGATGGCGGCCTTGAGCCCCACAGCGCCGGAGCCCAGGGCGACGAACACGCCCAGCGCGGAGAACGCCACCAGGGTGTCGACCACACCGCGCCCGCCTTCGAGGAAGCCGAACATGCGGCTTTGCTCGTTGTCGTTGCCGAGGTTGCGCACGGCCTTGAGCAACGACGGCCAGAACAGGCAGTCGGCACACACCGCCAGCAGGCTGAACACGATCAGCTGCTGGTTGAAGCCGGGGAAGCTGGCCAGGTACACGCCCAGGCCACCGGCGCCGATCAGCCCCAGCGGAATCAGCCGGCGGGTTTCGAAGCGGTCGGCGAGCAAGCCGCCGAGCACGAACAGGGCCGTGGCGACGATCGCGTTGGCACTGAGCAGCGTGCCGATCTGGGTGTGGGTCAGGCCCATGTGCTCTTGCATGGGGATGTAGAAGGCATCCTTGAGGCTGGACAGTTTGTAGATGGTGCCACCGCCAAGGACGAGGACCAGAAAGCGCAGCCACTTGGCTTTAGCCGGTGCTGTCATTGTTGTTCTCCACAGTTTCCGGGGTATGGGCGCCGTCGCCGACGGCGGATCGAATGTGCTCAGTGGTCTGCCAGGGCCAGTTCGGCCAGCAGGCGCAACTCGCCCAGCAGGCCACGCAGGTAGCGCACCTGGTTGTTGGCCCAGCGGTGTTCGTCGGTGAGCATTCGCTCCAGGCTGTAACCCGGCGGCAGCGGGGTTTCGCTCATCTCGCGATAGGGAATGAACGGGTCGCTGGCCTCGCCTGTCTGGCGGAAGGCAGGTGCGATGTAGTGGTTTTCCTGTTCGAGGATGAAGGCCACCACTTGCGGGCGCTGCTCGCCGAGCAACAACAGCTCCAACAGCATGCGGGCGCTGGGCAACTGGTCTTCGGCACTGCCCTGCAGCACCCCGTAGTGGCCAAAGCCGTTGGCCTCGGGCACCACGCGCACACCCTTGAGGTGCACCTGGCGAATGAACGGCGCAAGGTTGGCCAGGGCCGGCAGCGGTTTTTCGCAGGCGTTGATCATGTTGCCGAAATCGAACAGCGCGTTCAGCCGTGGGTGCCCTACCCGGCGCAGCAAGCTGGCGATCTCGTCGCTCTTGAGCTCTTCGTGCTGCTCGAAATCGAAGTGCAGGTCATGCTCATCGGCCAGCTGCGCCAGGCGCTGCAGGTCGTCCTCGATGATGCCCATGACCCGCGACAGGTGCCCCTCGTAACGCGAGTAGATGCGGATGTTGCGGCTGCCGATGGCACGGGCCACGGCCACCGCCTGGTCGACATCTTCGGGCAGCGTGCTGCTGATTTCCAGGTGCACGTCCAGGCCGTAGTCGCGGGCCTTGGCGGCAAAAGCAGCGAGGCGTTCGGCGGGCATTTGCGAGAGGCTGTTGTGCTCGCCGTCGAGCAGGTGCAGGGCCAGGCCGTCAAGCTCGTGCCGGTAGGCGAAGTCGAGCATGTCCTCGGGGCTGACACGGCCGTGGGTCAGGTTGGTCAGCAGTGGGTAGCCATGGGCGAACAGGCGCAGGCTGTCGAGGCGAGCCAGCAAACGCTGGGCAAGGTCTTGGGTGAGCACCGGGGGCGTGGTGGCCCCGGCGTTGTGGCCCATGAGGGCGGCGAAGCGGGCTTGGATAGCTGTCATTATTATCATTCCTGAGCGATGCCGGGGTGGCCGGCTGTGCTTTTATCGCTCTGGAATGGTGCTATCCCTATAGCCATTACTGATTTGTTGATATGACCACTTTGCACGCCCGCCGTCGTGCCCGCTTCACACCCCCAGGCCGAGCCGGCGCATACCCTGAGCCAGTTCCTGTACGCGCTGGCGGGCCTGCGCTTGCGGCGTCGCGGCGAAACCGAGCAGCAACCCCGGCGGCAGATACCGCTGCAGACAGTAGTCGCGCAGCGCGTAGGTGTAGACCTGGTGTTCGGCCAGGCCACGGGCCACGGCGTCGTCATCGACCTCTGCAGGCAGCCAGCCAATCAGGTGCAGGCCCGCCTCCACCGGCGCCACCGAAAGCAGCCCGCCCAGCTCGCTGTGCAAGGCTTCCACCAGGCAGGCCTGGCGCTCCTGGTACAGCGCACGCATGCGCCGGATATGGCCGAGGAAATGGCCGTCCTGCATGAAGTCGGCAGTGGTGGCCTGGTGCAGGGTCGAAGGGCTGCGGTCCATGACCGCGCGGATGGCGCAGAACGGCTCCACCAGGGCCTCGGGCAGAATCACGTAGCCCAGGCGCAATGACGGGTACAGCACCTTGCTGAAGGTGCCGACGTAGATCACTCGCTGCCAGGGGTCCATGGCGTACAGCGCCGGCAGCGAACGGCCCACGTAACGAAACTCGCTGTCGCAGTCGTCTTCGATGACCCAGCCCTGGCTGCGCGAGGCCCAGTCGATCAGCTCCTGGCGGCGTGCATGGCTCATGGTGGTGCCCAGCGGGTGCTGGCGCGACGGCGTGGTGAACGCCAGGCGTGCATCCGGGCATTCGCGCAGCCCCTGCTGCACGTCCAGGCCCTGCTCGTCGATGCGCAGCGGCACCAACTGGCAGCCCAGCGCCTGGAAGGCGATGCGCGCGGCAATGTGCCCTGGGTCTTCCATCCACACGCTGTCACCGGGGTTGAGCAGCAACATGCCGAGCAGGTTGAACGCTTGCTGAGCACCCGAGGTAATGACCACCTGGTCGACGCTGCACTCGATGCCACGGGCATCGAATACATACTCGACGATCGCCTCGCGCAGGCGTTGCAGGCCCTTCACTTCGCCGTAGCCCAGTTGCGCCTTGCCCGGCTTGCGCAGGTGACGGTTGACCAGGCGCTTCCACACCGGCATGGGGAAGGCATCGTAAGCCGGGTGGCTGGGCAGCAAGGACACCGGGCACTCCGGCGCCCAAGCGTTGTAGGACACACCGCTGAAATGCGTACTGCGCAGGGAGTGCACCGCCTGGCTCATGCTCGACAGGCGCGGCGGCTTGGCCGCCGCCCCAGCATCAGGGCCGCGCCCTTCCCACTCGTTGCCAACGTAGGTGCCGGCGCCGGTACGGGAGGCCAGGAAGCCCTCGGCGGTGAGCAGGTCGAAGGCGTTGAGCAAGGTGATCCGCGACAACCCCAGCTCCTTGCACAGGGTGCGGGTCGACGGCAGGCGAGTGCCGCCCGCCAGCCGACCGCTGAGGATCTGCTTGCGCACCTGCAGGTACAGCTGCCGGTACAGCGGCACTTGGCTGGTGCGATCCAGTTCGACGCCGCTGAGCAGCACGCCGCCGGGTGTTTTCATGTTGGCCTGGCCCTGTGGAGATGGTCGGCGGCCATTGTACGCCGGCCTTCACAGGTTGCGCCTCAGCCCACCTGACGCGCAGGCGCATGGCTGCGCTGCTTGTCCTCCCAGTCGCCCACCAGGCCCACCGGCACCTCTGCAGCGGCCAACGGCTTGCGCCCGCGCACCAGGTCAGAAGCGCGCTCGGCGAGCATGATGGTCGGTGCATTGAGGTTACCGTTGGGCTCGCTGGGGAACACCGACGAGTCGATCACCCGCAGGCCTTGCAAGCCGTGCACGCGCAATTCGGAATCGACCACCGCCAAGTCGTCCTCGCCCATGCGGCAGGAACCGCAGGGGTGCATGGTGCTTTCCATGTTGGCGCGCACGAAGGCATCGATCTGCTCGTCGGTCTGCACGTGTGCGCCCGGCGCCAGCTCCTCGCCGCGGAAGCGGTCCATGGCCGGCTGGCCGATGATCTCCCGGGTCAGGCGCACGCAACGGCGGAAGCCTTCGCGGTCTTCTTCGCGCTCCAGGTAGTTGAAGCGGATTTCCGGGTGCTGGTACGGGTCGGCCGACAGTGCCCGGACGTGGCCACGGCTCTTGGGCTTGTTCGGCCCGGTGAGCACCATGAAGCCGTGCCCCTTGAATGGCTTGTTGCCGTCGTAACGCATGGCGGCCGGCAGGAAGTGGAACTGGATGTCAGGCCAGCGCAGCCCCTTGGCCGAGCGGATGAAACCACCGGCCTCGAAGTGGTTGCTGGCGCCCAGGCCGTCCTTGAACAGCAACCAGCGCAGGCCGATCAGGGCCTTGCCCAACAGGCTCATCTTGCCGTTGAGGGTGACCGGCTCCTTGCACGCATACTGGATATAGATTTCCGAATGGTCCTGCAGGTTTTCGCCAACCCCCGGGAGGTCGTGGCGCACCTCGATGCCCGCCTTGCGCAGCACGGCCTCAGGGCCGATGCCGGAGCGCTGCAACAGGTGCGGGGAACCGATGGGGCCCGACGACACCAGCACCTCGCGGTTGCAGTACACCTTGTGGGTCTGGCCGCCCTCATCGTACTCCACCCCTACCGCGCGCTTGCCTTCGAGCAGGATGCGCCGGGTCATGGCGTGGGTGACCACGGTCAGGTTGGGGCGGCTCATGGCCGGTCGCAGGTAGGCGTTGGCCGTGGACCAGCGCACACCGTCCTTGACCGTCATGTGCATGGCGCCGAAGCCTTCCTGCATGTAGCCGTTGCAGTCGTCGGTCTTGATGTAGCCCGCCTCGGCGCCCGCCTCGATCCAAGCGCCGTACAATGGGTTCTGCATGTTGTTGCCGTTGTTGGTGGCCAGCGGGCCGCTGGCGCCGCGGTAGTCATCGCCACCGAACTTGTACTGCTCGGCGCGCTTGAAATACGGCAGGCAGTTGCGATAGCCCCAGCCCTTGGCACCCAGGCTTTCCCACTCGTCGAAGTCATGGGCATGGCCACGGATGTACACCAGGCCATTGATCGACGAAGACCCGCCCAACACCTTGCCCCGCGGGCAATGCAGGCGTCGACCGTCCAGGTGCTTTTCAGAAGCGGTCTCGTAGTGCCAGTTGTACTTCCTGGTGTTCATCGGCAGCGAGAAGGCGCTGGGCATCTGGATCAGCACGCTGCGGTCGCTGCCGCCGTATTCCAGGACCAGCACCGAAGTGCCCGCATCCTCGGTCAGCCGGCTGGCCAGGACACAACCGGCTGACCCGGCACCAATGATGATGTAGTCGTAGTGTTTATTCATTGCTGTAGCCCTTAGCACCAAGGCCCGCTGCCTCATGTGTGCGTTCATTGCCGTGGGGATAGCCGCCCCAGCCCAGCCGGGCGGCCAACATTCGGGTCAACCCGTAGTGGACCAGCCCGGCCAGCAGGCAGGACGGCAGCGAAGCGGTGACGAAGCGGAAGAAGTGGGTATTGGCCAGCGTCTGCGGGTTGAACACCACCACGTAGATCGCGAAGCCCGCCACCAGCGCGACCAGCGCAATGGGGTTGAAGCCCTTGCAGAAGCGCAGCGGCGACTCGCCTTGCGCGGCGTACAGGTGGCGCAGGTTCAGGCGCTGGCGGCGCAGGAAGAAGTAGTCGGCGATGCCGATGCCGGCCAGGGCGCTGTTGAGGGCGGAGGTCCACACCAGGAAGATGAAGAAGCCGTCGTAGATACCTGGCAGCAACAGCACGATGGCCACCGGGATCACGCAGAACAGCGCGATCAGCAAACCCCAGCGCATGGCCCGCAGGCGCTCCCCGGCCAACTGGCGCAGACCGATCACTGCGGTGTAGAGGATGTTGACCATGCCCGTGAGGTTGGCCAGCGCCAGGAAGCTCAGCGCCACCACGCCAAAGCCCAGGCCGCCGGCCAGGCGCATCCAGGTGGTAGGGTCGCTGCTACCCAGGGTCGAGGCAGCGAACAGGCTGACGGTTTCGCCCAGCGACGCCGCGCCGAAGATACCTACCAGGTTGGGCCAGAACGCCGTGCGCTGGTTGCTGCACAAACGCGACAGGTTGCCCAGATAAGGCCACCAGGAGAACCCTGCGGCGATGTTGATTTCGACCGCGATCATGAAGTTCACGTGAGGGTCTTCGAACGGCGGTTGCAAGGCCGGCATGGCCAGCAGCTCGCCGATGCTGAAGCGCTGGGCGATCAAGTACATCAGCGCCAGCATGATCAGGATCAGGCTGGGCGCAATCACCGCGCTCAGGCGCCGGATCATGTCCGGCCCGCGCATGGCCACTGCCGCCGCCAGCACAATGGCCAACAGGCCACCGGCGGTCACGATCCAGCCATCGCCGGCACCGGCCGGGCGCTGCTGCACCAGGGTGTCGAGGTTGTCCAGCGCACGCCCGCACATCAGGCCCAGCACCGCCAGCCAGCCCATGGTCAGCACCACCACCGACAGTACATAGACCAGCCGGCTGCCATTGATGCCGAACATGCTGCGCAGGAAGGTGAACTGCTCCAGCCCGTACTTGCCGCAGGGCAAGCTGGTGGAACTGGCGGCGAGGATCACGCCGATGATGTTGCCGATGACCACGGCGCAGATGCCCTGGCGCGGCCCGACGAACAACGCCGTGGCGCCACCGATCAGGAACACCCAGGTGGCCACGGCCAATGCCGAGTTGGCGTAGGCGAAGCCCCAGAAGCCCCAGACCCGTTCGCTGGGCAGCAAGGGTGTGTCGCCCCGCTCGGCGCCCAGGCGAAATTCCTGCTCACGGGAAGCGTTCATGGCTGGCCTCCCCACAGGTAGAAGCCGACGACCACGGCCACCGCCAGCAGCGCCACCGCGAAGCAGTCGGTGGCGGTCAACGCCCCCGGCCAGCGCTGGCCGGCTTGCAGTTCTTCATAGGCGCGCAGGCGCCGGTCCAGGTCTTGCGCACGCTCCACATCGACTTCGCTGCTCATGGGCATCACCTCGTAGGTTCTTGTTCTTGGAATATGATGCAAGCCGATTCGGCAGCGCCGCTGCCATGCGGCTACGGCGCTGCCGCCCTGTCGCTAGGGCAAGGTGATCCACACGGCTTTGGTTTCCAGCAGAAACTCCAGTTGCTCCGCGCCCATGTCCTTGCCATAGCCCGATTGCTTGTAGCCACCGAACGGCATGGACGGGTCCAGGGTGCTGTGCGCATTGACATACACGGTGCCCGCGCGCAGTTGCGGGATCAGGCCGTGGACGCGGCCAAGGTCATTGGAGTACAGCGCCGCCGCCAGGCCGAACGCCGAGTCGTTGGCCAGGGCCAGCGCCTCTTCCTGGCTGTCGAACGGTTGGGTCACCAGCACCGGGCCGAAGATCTCTTCCTGCACCACGCGCATGTCGTTGCGGCAGTTGGCGAAGATGGTTGGCTGCACATAGAACCCCGGGCCCGCGACAGGTTCGCCGCCGTAGTACAACTGCGCGCCCTCTTCTTTGCCCAGGGCGATATAGCCGAGCACGCTTTGTTGTTGCTTGCGCGACACCATCGGGCTGATGAAGCAGTCCGGGTCCAGGCCGGGTGCGATCTTCAGTGTCGCGGTGTATTCGGCCAGCGCCTGCAGAAACTGTGGGTAGATGCTGCGCTCGATGTAGGCACGCGTGCCCGCATCACACACCTGCCCCGAGTTGAAGAACACGCCGTTGGCCACCGCCTGCGCTGCCGCCGGGATGTCGGCATCGGCGAACACGATCACCGGCGACTTGCCGCCCAGCTCCAGGGTCAGGCGCTTCATCTGGTCCATCGAGGCCTTGCCCACCGAACAGCCGACCGGGGTCGAGCCGGTGAAGCTCAGCTTGTCGATACCCGGATGGCTGGACATCGCCGTGCCAACCACACTACCGCGCCCGGTGACGATGTTGATCACGCCTGCTGGAATGCCGGCTTGCTCGACCAGTTCGGCAAAGCGCAAGGCCGACAACGAGGTCAGCTCGGCCGGTTTCACCACCACCGTGCAGCCGGTCGCCAGCGCGGCGCCGAGCTTCCAGGCCATGGTCTGCAACGGGAAGTTCCAGGGCACGATCACGCCCACTACCCCGACCGGCTCCTTGCGGGTGTAGGCGAGGTAATTGCCTGGCAGCGAAGGCTCCACAGTGCGCCCGTGAATCTTGCTGGCCCAGCCGGCGAAGTAGCGGAAGGTGTCGATAGTGCCCTGGATGTCCACGGCGCGCGCCTGCTCCACCGACTTGCCCATGTCGATCGATTCGATCTGCGCCAGCTCGTCGCCATTGCGCTCGATCAGGTCCGCCAAGCGATGCAGCAGGCGTTCGCGCTCCAGGGGTTTGAGCTGGCTCCACGGCCCGCCGTCGAACTGCGCACGGGCAGCCTGCACTGCACGGTCGAGGTCGGCGGCGGTGCCCATGGGAATGCGCGTCAGCACAGCTTCGGTGGAGGGTTCGATCACCTCGCTGGTGGCGCCGTCGCTGGCCTCGACCCAGGCGCCGCCGATGAACTGGCGCTGGGGCTTGGACAGGAAGCGCTGAGTAGCCTCCAGCACACCGAATGCCTGCAGATAGTCTTTAACCTTGTTGTCCACGGTGTGTCCCCGATCAGCGAGCGCGGGCGCGCTCATGGAAGATGAAGCCGATGCTGTTCATCAGCAGTTGCGCGGCGAGGATCGAGGTAACGCCGGCCGGGTCGTAGGCCGGGGCCACTTCCACCAAGTCCATGCCCACTACCCTGCCCTGGCTGCGGCGCGCCAGGGCCTGGATGATTTCCAGCACCTCGTAGTAGAGGAATCCGCCGTGGCTGGGCGTGCCGGTGCCGGGGGCGATGGACGGGTCGAAGCCGTCGATGTCGATGGTGATGTAGTAGTCACGGCCTTCGGGAATCTTCGCCAGCACGCCTTCCGGGCCCAGGCGGCGCACGTCGCGCACCGAGAGGATCTGCGAACCGGCGTCACGCGCCGCGTCGTAGTCGTCGCGGTTGGACGACGACACATTACGGATGCCCATCTGAGTCATGCCAACGATGTGATCCAGCTCCGAGGCACGGCGCAGCGGGCTGCCGTGGCCATAGCGCACGCCATGGCGCTCGTCGACGAAATCAAGGTGGGCGTCGAAGTGGATGATGTGGATCGGCCCGCGCCCCTCGAACGCCTTGATCACCGGCGCGTGGATCGAGTGGTCGCCACCCAGCACCACCGGCATGGCGCCCGAGGCGAGAATCTGACGCACGGCAGCTTCGATATTGGCGTTGCTGCTGGCCATGTCGGTGTGGACGATGTCGGCATCGCCCACATCGACCATGCGCACCTGCTCCTGGGTCAGGTAGGTGACGTCATCCTCGTGGTCATATGCACCACTGTGGCCGAACGAGAACAGCGTGGATGCCTCGCGGATGCCGCGCGGCCCGAAACGTGCGCCGGAACGCCACTGGGTACCCATGTCGTTGGGTGCGCCGAGGATCGCCACATCGGCGTCGATGGCGTTCCAATCGGTACAGATGGGCGATTTGGCGAAAGTGCAATGCCCCACGAAGGGCAGGTTCAGGCGGCCGGATTCATAACCGTGCTTTGCCATGTTCGGGCTTCTCCACTTCTTGTTCTGTTCAGGAGACGGCGCCCGTGCAGGGCCGCCGTTGCAGCCACTATGGGCGCAGCCCGTCAGCGGAAAAATGCGCAACTGCAGATGCATACATCGGAGAAACCGAAGTATTGAAGGCTTTTGAAATCTGCAGGAGACCGGCATTGCGGTAGCACGCCCTGGCATGCTTACCTTGGCCAAAAACAATCGATCGGATGCTCATATCAGCTTCACCGATGTGACGCACCGACAGGAGGCCAGGCGTGATCCAGCTCCACGATGTCGATCTCAAGCTCCTCAGGGTGTTCGCCACCATCGTCCGCTGCGGTGGCTTTTCCGCCGCGCAGGCCGCGCTCAACGCTGGCCAGTCGACCATCAGCGAGCAGATGACCCACCTGGAAACGCGGCTGGGCGTGAAGCTTTGCCAGCGCGGGCGCAGCGGCTTTCGCCTGACCGAGCAAGGGGTGGCGATCCACGAAGCGGCATTGCGCCTGCTGGGCGCGGTGGAAAGCTTCTGCCTCGACGCCGATGTGCTCAAGCAGCACATCAGCGGCAAGCTCAATCTCGGCATCATCGACTCCACCCTCACCGACCCCGACTCCCCCGTACCGCGCACCACGCAACGCTTCGTCTCGCGTGGCCACGATGCTCACCTGAACGTCTACATCGGCACGCCTGCGGAGCTGGAAGAACGCGTGCTCGACGGCCGCCTGCACCTGGCCATCGGGCACTTCCCGATGCGCGTGCCAGGGTTGTCCTACCTGCCCCTCTACGACGAGGCGCTGGGCCTTTACTGCGGCCGCCGTCACCCCCTGTTCGGCAGCAAAGCCAGCAATGGCCGGCTGCTGGAAGACGTGCGCGCCTGCCGCCTGGTCGCCCGCGGCTACATGCAGCAGTACGACCTTGACCAGCTGGGCATGAGCAAGGCGGCGGCCACCGTGGAGAACATCGAGGCCGCAGCGATCCTGATTATTTCCGGGGCTTACGTCGGGTTTCTGCCGGTGCATTTCACCGAGCAGTGGGTGAAGAGCGGCGAGATGTGCAGGCTGGGCGCGAGCACCCTGGACCTGAGCTCGCCCTTCGATGTGATCACCCGCCGCGGCGTGGCTGCGCCGCCGATATTGCAGGCATTCATGGAAGACCTGGGGGCTTGCATGCAGCCGGTGACTTGAACCGGGGTTTGTATCTTCTTGTGTTCAAAGTGCGAGCTGATACACAAGTACGCGTGTTACCCGGCGCCACGACACAACCCGGATACAACGGTCTTCTTTACTGGCATGCATCCAATCAGCGCCAACGGTCATGCCAAGGAGACGCCCCATGCTCACTTCCCAACGCTTCAAACGTTCCGCCCTGCTCGCCTGCGCCCTGTTGCCAATAGGCCTGGTGAGCACTGCCGGAACCTACGCCGCCCAAACTGCGCAGCCCGAAAAACACGTAGCAGTGGCCGATGATTTCGGCCCTTTGAAACACATCAAGGCCGGCGTGCTCGACGTGGCCTACGTCGAACAAGGCCCGGCCGACGGCCCCGTGGTGATCCTGCTGCACGGCTGGCCTTACGACATCCACAGCTTCCAGGACGTCGCCCCGGCACTGGCCGCCAAGGGCTACCGCGTGCTGGTGCCGTACGTACGCGGCTATGGTGAAACCCGCTTCCTCTCTGCCAACACACCGCGCAATGCCCAACCTTCAGCGCTGGCCAGCGACGTCATTGCCTTCATGGACGCCCTGCAGGTCAAGCGTGCCGTGCTCGCCGGCTTCGACTGGGGCGCCCGCACTGCCGACATCGTCTCGGCCCTGTGGCCTGAGCGGGTGAAAGCGCTGGTCTCGGTCAGCGGCTACCTGATCAGCAGCCAGCAGGCCGCCAAGGCGCCCTTGCCGCCCAGCGCTGAGTTGCAATGGTGGTACCAGTACTACTTCGCCACCGCGCGCGGTGAGCTGGGCTACAGCAACAATCGCCATGCCTTCGCCAAGCTGATCTGGCAAACCGCATCCCCCCAGTGGGCCTTCGACGACGCCACCTTCGAACGCAGCGCCAAGGCGCTGGACAACCCCGACCAGGTCGCCATCACCGTGCACAACTACCGCTGGCGGCTGGGCCTGGCCCAGGGCGAAACCCGCTACGACCCGCTGGAAGCCAAGCTGGCTCAGTTCCCCAGCATCAGCGTGCCCACCATCACCCTCGAAGGTGACGCCAACGGCGCCCCGCACCCGCCCGCCGAGGCCTATGCCCAGCGTTTCACCGGCAAGTACGAATATCGCCTGCTCAAGGGCGGCATAGGCCACAACCTGCCGCAGGAAGCGCCCCAGGCCTTCGCCCAGGCGGTGGTCGATGCCGACCACCTGTAAGCGCAATCAATTGGCGGCGGGCAACACGCCCAACGGATCGACCGGTTTACCGTTCTGGCGAATCTCGAAGTACAGCTGGGTGCGGTCGGTATCCAGGTCACCGGCTTCGGCAATCTTCTGGCCCTTGCTGACGGTCTGGCCTTCCTTGACCAACAGCTTGCTGTTGTGGCCGTAGACACTGGCGTGGGCAGTGCCGTGCTGAAGGATGATCAGGTTGCCGTAGCCGCGAATGTTGGTGGCGAACGCCACCTTGCCGCCGAGGCTGGCAAACACCGGCTGGCCTGGGCTGGCAGCAATGCGGATGCCCTTGCTGAGTTTGTCGGCGGGCGCATAGCGGCCGATCACCACTGCGTTCTTGATCGGCCAGTCCCAGCCGCGCAGGGTCACCTTGGTGGCCGGAACGGTCGCGGTTCTGGATGCGCTACTGCTGGTGGTCTTGGCCGTGGCGGTGCCTGGGCCGAAGCGAATGCTCTGGCCCACGTTCACCGCATAGGGCGGGCTGATGTTGTTATAGCGCGCCAGGGCCTTGAAATCCCAGCCGTGCCGGGTAGCGATCGAGTAGAGGGTATCGCCGCGCTTGACCTTGTAGACGCCACTGACGACCTTGTTGGCAGATACGCCGGTGCTGGGTGGTTGAGAACTGCACGCGGAAATCGACAGCAGGACAGCGATTACAATGAACCTGAAAAACACACCACACCCTTTGAACAGAGACGCGATTGACGAAGCTGCTCACTATAAAGCACTGGGCGGCGTGTGCATGCCAGGTGATGTCAAGAAAAGTACACCTCTGGGCTAATCCTTAACCTGACAGACCCCATTGGCCCGGTTCTTACCGGTGTACGAAACATCCGGCGAGCCATCCGGGTTGATCGACAGCGAGATCGTCACACCGCTGCCCTTGGCTTCGAAGTAGTTGTCGTTGAACTTCTTCAAGGATGCTTCCTTGCCATTGATGTAGATCGGGCCACCCTTGTCGGCGTGGACTTCGATGTTTCCCGGGCAGGTGGCGTTCAGGAGGGGGATCTGCGCCTGGGCGATGGCGGGGGCGGCCAGCAAGAGGGCTAGCAGTAATGGCTTCATGTGATGCTCCTTGATCTGCGTACGCGAAAAAGAAAGTTATAGCGCATGAATGCCCTGCCCTGTGCTGCAACAGGCCGCTGTACGGCCTGTCGCGGCACAGGGTCGCGCCTGCCGCACGCATGCGGCGGCAACGGCTTTACCAGTTGTAGGTCACTGTCCCATACACGGTGCGCTGCTGCCCATATTGGCAACCCATGTTGCTGAAGCATCCGGACACGTACTTCTCGTCGAACAGGTTGGTGGCGTTCAGCGAGACCTCCATCCCGTCCAGCGACTTGTCTACCTTGCCCAGGTTGTATGCAACCAACGCGTCGACCACGCTGTAACTGTCAACCTTGAAGCTGTTGGCCGAGTCGCCATAAGTGCTGCCCACATAGCGGGCACCAGCGCCCAGGCGCAAGCCCTCCATCAAGCCGCTCTGGAAGATGTAGTCACCCCAGATCGAGGCCATGTGCTCGGGGATGCGGAACGGCGTGTTGCCCTTGTTGCCAGCCTCCGACTTGGTGACTTCGACATCGTTCCAGGTGTAGCTGCCGATCACATTGAAGCCTTTGGCAATCTCTGTCTTGCCCTCCAGCTCCACGCCCCGGGAGCGCACCTCGCCTTCCTGGCGCGAGAAACCGTTGACGTTCTCGGTGGCGTTCTGCTTGGTCAGGTCGAACACCGCCAGGGTGTACAAGCTGTTGGAACCTGGGGGCTCGTACTTCACACCCACTTCGTACTGCTTGCCGATCTCAGGGTCGAGTTGCGAATTGTTGGCCGTGACGCCCATGACCGGCAGGAACGACTCGCTGTAGCTGGCATACGGGGCAATGCCGTTGTCGAACAGATAGACGATACCGGCGCGGCCGCTGAACTTCTCGTCCTTCTGGGTCTGCGGGTCACGGTCGTCCTTCTGGTTGCTGGCCCAGTCGTAGCGGCCACCCAGCAGGAATACCCACTTGTCCACCTTGAGCTGGTCCTGCAGGTACACGCCGGTCTGCGAGAGCTTCTGCTCGTAGCTGGCCTGGCTGAACGGGATGAAGCTCAGCGGTTGGCTGTTGTTGGGATTGAACACATCGAAGGTGCCATTGATCAGGTTCAGCGCCTGATCCTGGTCGAACTTGCCGTTGTTGTAGTCCACGCCGGTCAGCAAGGTGTGCTCCACGGCGCCGGTGGCGAAGTTTGCCTGCACTTGGTTGTCCATCGTGAACAGGCGCCCGTCGCCCTTGCGCTCGTCTGCATAGCGCATGTATTGGTCGCCCACCGGCATCAGCAGGGCGATTTCTGCGCTGGACTGGCGGTAGTCGCTGTAGCGCACGTTCTGGCGAAGGGTCCACACCTCGTCCAGGTGGTGCTCGAAGACATAGCCCAGCGAGGTCTTCTCGTTGGTCATGTGGTCGAAGCCGGTGTCGCCGACGTAGGTGTCACGGTCGAGCCGGCCGCGCGGGTCATGGAACACGGTGCCTTGGGCCGGCAGCGGGTTGGCGAAGTTGCCGGTCTGCTTCTGGTACTCGGCCAGCACGGTCAGCTCAGTGTCGGCGTTGGGCCGAAAGCTGATGGCCGGGGCCACGTACTCGCGGCGGTTGGTGATGTGGTCAGCCTGCGCATCGGCCTCGCGGAACAGGCCGGTCAGACGGTAGCTCCACACACCCTCCTCGTCCAGCGCGTCGCCCAGGTCGAAGGCTGCCTGGTTGTAGTCGTGGTTGCCCGCCTGCAGTTGCACCTGGCGCAGTGGCTCGGTGGTCGGGCGCTTGCTCACCAGGTTGATCTGACCACCCGGATCGGAGGCGCCATAGAGTACCGAGCTGGCCCCGCGCAGCACTTCGATGCGCTCCAGACCATAAGGCTCGGGGGCGTCCCAACCGAGGAAGTCCGGCAGAAAGGTACGCGTGCCGTCGCGCAGCATGCGTCCGGTGCCCTGCTGGAAGCCGCGGATGGTCAGCTGGTCAGTCACGAATTGCGGGCCGGCCAGCTCGGCGTTGATGCCAGGGCTGTAGCGCAGGGCTTGGGCCACGGTCTTGGGCTGCTGGGCCTGGATCTGTTCACGGGTGACCACCGACACCGAATAGGGCGTCTCGAGTATCGGCGTGTCGGTCTTGGTGCCGGCCGATGCGCGCTTGGCCACGTAGCCGTCATCCGGCGTCACCGAACTGTAGGCCTGGCCAGAGATGCTGGTGCTAGGCAGCATCATTGCCGAATCGCCGCTGCTGCCCTGCAAGGTCACGTGGTTGCCGTCGATGCTGTAGGCGATCGAAGTGCCCTGCAGCAGTTGGCGCAGGGCCTCCTCTGGCTCCATCTGTCCCGACACGCCGCGGCTGCGCAGGCCCGACACGGTGTCCTGGTTGTAGATGATCTGCAGATTGGCCTGGTTGCCAAGGTCGTTCAGCGCCGAGGCCAGAGGCTTGGCCGGGATGTCGATGCGCACGGGCTCGGCCTGGACCGGCAGCGCGGCCACGATGGCCAGACCCAAGGTGGCGGCGGCGATGCACCGGCGCAGTCGGTGTGCCGGTAGATTCAACGTGAAGGCGCTCATGATACTCCTGATGATTATGGTTATGTTGGCATGTTGATTCGATTCTGCCGCCTGGCCAGCGGGCAGACCCCGCAGCGCTGCAACGGTAGGCGCTCACGCAGGCAACAGACTCGCCGCATGGCCCCGGCAGCATCGCGCCGCAAGGCTGCACGCATGGCTGTGCATGCATCCTGCCGATGGCAATCGCGAACATGCGCGCGTGCTTCCCCAAGCGCGCGGTCGGGCAGGTTGGCCTGGGCCATCTCCAGCACCCAGTCGATGCAGAGCGCCACGTTGCCCCACAGCAGCCGTGGGGCCAGCCCGGTGTGGGCGGCGAAGCGGCCGACCAGCGGGTGCAACAGCTGCTCGTGCAGCCGGTCCAGCAGGCGCGCGCCACTGCGTTCGGCGGGCGCTTCTTCCGTGTCTAATGGCAGGTGCAGCTCGGTCGGTGCACCTTGGGCGTCGATGGTCATGCGCAAACGGGCCGGGTCCAGGGTCGGTGGTTCGACATCGAAAAGACCGCCCAGCAGCAATGGCGGCAGCACCAACGCACAGCCCTCCTGGTGCCACTGCGAGGCAACCGCACGAGGGTCAGCCTGTGGCCAGTTGCGGGCATAGCGCGCCAAGGCGCCGCTCAGCAACTCAGGCTCCAGCCAGCCGCTGAGCGACGGTGCGTCGCTGTGCGGCAGCCTGCGCCAGCGAGCCGCCAGCGGCTGCATCTGGGCAGGCAGGCGCGCGAACAGCGCCGGGCTCACGTCAGCGCGGACTCGGCAGCGCCGACCGGCTGGCGCACGAGCCTGCCCTGCTCGATGCGCAGCAGCGTGTCGGCGGCATCGAAATAGCGGTCGTCGTGGGAAATCACCACGATGGTCTTGCCCAAGCGCTGCAGGTCAGGCAGCAGCTCGGTGTAGAAAATGCGGCGGAAGGTAGGGTCCTGGTCGGCGGCCCACTCGTCGAATACCAGCACAGGGCGCCCCTCGGTCCAGGCCTGCAACAGCGCCAGGCGCTTGCGCTGGCCAGTCGACAGGTCGAGGGTGGAAAAACGCCCATCCTCGATGCTCACCTTGTGAGCGATCTCCAGGCGTTCCAGGTAGCCCATGGCATCGGCCGGCACCTCGCCGCCGGCCTGCACAAGGTCGTCGAACAGGAAGAAGTCCGACAGCACGGTGGTGAACAGCTGGCGGTAATCGTCGCGTTGCAGCTCGCCGACCGGCGCGCCATCGAGCAGCACGCTGCCGCTCTGCGGCACGTACAGGCCCAACAGCAACTTGATCAGGGTGGTCTTGCCACCGCCGTTCTCGCCGACGATGAACACGATCTCGCCCTTGCGCAGCGACAGGTTCACAGGGCCGATGGCAAATCCTTGGGTGCCGTCGTCGGTGGCGTACTGGTAATGCACATCGCGCAGTTCAATGCTGTCGATGGCAGTCCGTGCAGGCGTGTCCTTGGCCTCGCGCAGGCAGGGTTCGGGCGAGGTGAACTGCTCCGAAAGTTCGGCCACCCGGCGAAACGCCACTTGTGCCCGACCGATGTTCGGCAACGTGCCCAGCAGGTGTTCCAGCGGGCCTTTCATGTACAGCAGCACCAGAATGAAACCACTGAGCGTGGCGGTGCTGGTGCTCGGCCAGAACGCCTGGAAGGCCAGTGCCACACCAATGACGATGAAGAACAGGGTCGAGCCGACCCCCTTGGCCACGACGAACTGGTTGATCGAGTTGACCTGTTTCTTGCAGATGGCATCGGCAGTGCCCTCGATGCTCTCGCCCAGCAGGCGCAGACGGCGCGGGCGGTTGATGCGCAGCTCCTTGGCACCTTCGGCGATGGAGCGGTAGTGCTTTTGCAAGTCGTCTTCCAGGTCGCGGGCTTCGAAGAAGCCCTTGATACCGCGGGACCGGGCATAGTACTGCGCCACCGAACCCAACAGGATGGCCAGGGTGGTGGTAAGGAACATCGCCGGAGACAGTTGCACCAGGTACACCAGGCAACCGAGGGTCACGCTGGCCGACACCGCCAACGGCGCGAAGGCGAAGGCGAAATCGCTGATGGTGTCGACGTCGTGGGTCAGCACCGGAATCAGCCGGTGGCTGCGGTAGCGCTCCAGTTGGTCGATCGGTGCGCTGAGAATCTTCAGGCCCAGCGACTTGCGCAGACGCGCGATCACATGTTGGCCGACGTAGTTGGTGCCGATGTCCGAGATGACCGAACCCAGCAGCGCCAGCAGGCACAACCCGGCAAAGCCCAGCAGCACGCCGCGGCTGGCACCGCCTTCGGCGTGCAGGGCGTGGTTGATGGTCGCCAGCAGCCCAGTGATGCTCAGGCCGCCGAGGATGCCCAGCACGGTAGAGACCAGCAGCAGCGGCCAGAACGGGCGCAATACCTGGGTCAGTTCATGCAGGTTGGATTTTCGGGGAGTGCTCATCGTCGCGGGTTCCAGGCAGGTCTTGCCCGAATGACGAATGAGGTTGTTGTTTGTTCAGCAAATTTTCAAAGTTTGCGGTCAACGCGCGGAAATCATGATCACGCCATCACCCCGGTGCAGCTTGACCGGCAGTACCCGTGGCAGGGCATTGACCAGCTGGCTCAGGTCGCGGGTATCGTAGATGCCGCCAAGACGCAGTTCGCCGACCTCGCTGCTGGCGTCCAGTTGCAGTGGCACATCGAGGTAGCGGTTGATCTGCGGCAAAGCGTCACGCAAGTTGATGTCATTGAGCATCAGCTTGCCATTGCGCCAAGCCTGGGCCCAGGCCGGGTCGGTGCGGCCCAATTGCAGCATGCGCCCATGGCGCACCACTGCCTGCATGCCGGCGGTCAGCTCGGCCCCCTGGTTGCGCCCCTCGCCGCCGTCGTTGCGGGTTACCAGCACAGTGCCTTCGGAGACGGTGACGGTGGTCTGCATCGGGGCGGTCCACACGTTGAAATGCGTGCCCGTGACCCGCACGCGGGCATTGTCGGTGCTGATCACGAAGGGCTTGTCGAGGTCGCGGTGCACGGCAAAGTAGGCCTCGCCATCATTGAGCAGCACCTGACGCTGGCCGCGGTAACCCAGGTACAGCAGGCCGGTGCGACGGTTGAGCTCTACCTCGCTGCGGTCCGGCAACTGAACCTGGCGTTGGCTTTGCTCGGCCATGTAGTAACGCACGCTGTCCGGTAACACACCCAGCGACCAGCCTGCGGCCCAGGTTCCGCCTACGGCCAGCAGCAACACCGCGGCGCGTGCCAGCCAGGCAGTCGGCCGACGTTTGCGCGCAGGCAACGCCACCGGCGTGGCGGCACGCGGTGGCAACTGCTCGCTTACCTGCCACACCCGGCACATTTTCAAGTATTCCTCGGCGTGCACCGGATCGGCGTCGTACCAGCGCAGAAACTCGCTGCGATCGGCATCGGTGCATTCATCGAAATGCAGACGTACACACCAGTCGGCGGCCATTTCGACGGGGGTCTTCGGGGCTTTGTCAGGCGCTTTCTCAGGGGCTTTCTTCGGAGCTTGGGGAGGGGTTGGCATGTGCGGTTGGCGGTGAAGAAATTTGCCTTAGCTTACTCCATGTCACTGCAGGTTGGTGGCCCAATGCCCCAATTTCGCGTTTTTGAGAATCAGCCCTGCATCCATTGCTGAACATCCCGTCGGCTCATTCGTCAACGCAGATGAACGCTCCTGCACCGCCTCTGCCGGCGGCGCAGCGCACCCCATCAAAGGAGGATTCGCGCATGCCCAGCACCAAGCCCTTCGACGTCATCGGCGTCGGCTTCGGCCCATCCAACCTGGCCCTGGCCATCGCCCTCGAGGAGCAGGCCGAGAACGGCGCCCGCCGGGCCCGCAGCTTGTTCCTCGACCGTCAGACCGACTATCACTGGCACGGCGACACCCTGGTCAGCCAGAGCGAACTGCAGATTTCTTTCCTCAAGGACCTGGTGACCCTGCGCAACGCCACCAGCCGCTACAGCTTCGTCAACTACTTGCAGCAGCATGGTCGCCTGATCGACTTCATCAACCTTGGCACCTTCTACCCCTGCCGCATGGAATACAGCGACTACCTGCGCTGGGTAGCCACGCACTTCAGCGACCAGTGCCAATATGGCGAACGCGTCGAGCGTATCGAGCCGGTGAACGCTGCGGGCGGCAACATCGAGCTGCTGGACGTGATCTCGGTCGACAGCCACGGCCGCGAGCATCGCCGGCGTACGCGCTCGGTAGTGGTTGGCACCGGAGGCACGCCGCGCATCCCCGCGGTGTTCAAAGACCTGCGCGACGACACCCGCGTGTTCCACCACTCCCAGTACCTGAGCCGCATCAACCAGCAGCGCTGCGCACGTGGCGAGCCGATGCGCATCGCCGTGGTCGGGGGTGGACAAAGCGCCGCCGAGGCCTTCATCGACCTCAACGACAGCTTCCCGAACGTACGCGTCGACCTGGTGCTGCGCAGCGAGGTACTCAAGCCTGCGGACGACAGCCCGTTCGTCAACCAGATCTTCGCCCCGGAAAACACCCACCTGTTCTTCGACCAGCCCGAAACCGAGCGCGAACGGCTGATCAACGAGTTCCATAACACCAACTACTCGGTGGTGGACCTCAACCTGATCGAGCAGATCTACGGCATCTTCTACCGCCAGAAAGTCTCGGGCAAACAGCGCCACGCCTTCCGTTGCCGCACCCAGGTGCTCGATGCCAGCAGCCAGGAGCACGGCGTGCGCCTGCATCTGCGCGATATCGCCACCGGCCAGGAAGAGGCGCACCACTACGACGCGGTGATCCTCGCCACCGGCTACGAGCGCAAGTCGCACAAAGCACTGCTGGCCCCCTTGGCCGACTACCTGGGCGACTTCGATGTCGAGCGCAGCTACCGCGTGCGCGCCACCCCGGCACTCAAGGCCGGCGTGTTCGTGCAAGGCTTCTCGGAGGCCAACCACGGCTTGAGCGACACCCTGCTGTCGGTGTTGCCAGCACGCGCCTGGGAAATCTCCGAAGCCCTGCTGGCGCACGCCGAAGCCGCCGAACAGCGCGCCGAGCACCAAGGCCTGAAGGAGACCGCTGCATGAACATGAGCACCGGCCAGCTTCACCCGGCCCAACCCCGGAGCAAGCCCAAAGGCGAGTTGTACCGGCGCTTCGACGAGCAGGTGGGCGCGTGGTTCTCGCTGCGCACCCTCGACATCGATGCGGACCTGCAGCGCTTCAATCGCTGGCAGAACAGCCCTCGGGTGGCTCATTTCTGGGAAGAAACAGGCAGCCTCGAGGCACATCGCGAGTACCTGCAGAAAGTCGCCGACACGCCGCACATCTTCAGTGTGATCGGTTGCTTCGACGACGAGCCGTTCGCGTACTACGAGGTGTACTGGGCCCAGGACGACCGCATCGCGCCGTTCTACCCGGCAGGCGAATTCGACCGCGGTATCCACATGCTGGTGGGCGAGGAGCATCATCGCGGGCCTGCCAAGGTCGATTGCTGGCTGCGCTCGCTGGTCAGCTGGCTGCTGCTGGACGAGCCGCGCACCACCCGGGTGGTGGCCGAACCCCGCGCGGACAACGCGAAGATGATCGGCTACATGGAGTCGGTGGGGTTCTCCAAGCGCAAAGAGTTCGACTTCCCCCACAAGCGCGCCGCGCTGATGCTGCTCGAGCGCAGTGATTTCGGGCCTTTGCTGGCGGGCTGACCCCCAGGAGCGAGGGCTGCCTGGCAGCCCTCGCCCACCGATCCCGCCATACCTGCCCAGGTTCAATCGCGCAACGCTTCCCCCAGGCTCTGCGCCAACTGCGCATACACCTGATCAATCCCCGGCATCACCGCCCCCATGCGCAACAGGTCGTGGGTCGCCGCATAACGCCGGCAGGTCACCGCCACCCCCGCCTGATCCAGACGCTCGGCATAGGCCTGGCCCTCATCCAGCAGCGGGTCGTATTGGGCCAACGCCACGAACGCCGGTGCCACGCCTTGCAGGTCGTTGCACAGCAACGGCGAGAAGCGCCAGTCAAGGCGATCATCCGCCGTCCGTTGGTAGTGGCTGTAGAACCACTCCAGCGTCGCACTCTCCAGCAGGTAGCCCTCGTCGAACAGCGCGTTGGACACCGTGGTGCGCGAAGCATCGGTGCTGGGGTAGCACAACAGCTGCAGTCGAATCTGCGGCGCGCCCGCCCTCGCCGCCTGGATCGCCAGCACCGTGGCCAAGGTGGCACCGGCACTGTCGCCGCCCACCGCCAGCCGCCCCACATCCAACCCATGGGCCGGGCCCTCGGCCAGCAGCCAGGCCAGGGCGTCCTCGGCATCGTGCACGGCGGTCGGGAAGCGGTGCTCAGGCGCCCGTCGGTAGTCCACCGCCACTACCGCGCAAGGCGTGCGCCAGGCCAGCTCGGCGCAGATGCCGTCGTGGGAATCCAGGCTGCCGACCACGTAGCCGCCACCGTGGAAATACAACAGCACCGGCCACGGCCCCTCATTGGCCTGTTGCGGCAGGTACAGGCGCATACCCAACGCCGCGCCGTCGCGGCTGCGGGCGCTCAGCTCATGGCGCTCCACCTGCTGCGGCCAGGCCCACACCAGGCCACGGGAGGCCTGCTCGAAATCCGCGCGGGCCGCCTCGGGCGTCAGCGCATGCAGCGGCGGGCGGCCGGCGAGCCGGCCCTCCTCCACCAGGTCCAGGAACGCGCTCAACTCAGGGTGCAGAGACATGCTTGTAAGTCCTTGAAGGGTGAGCGAGCGGCTCATGCCGGCCGCTCGCACAGGTTGATCAGTTCGTGCAACTGGGCCTGGAAGGCATCCATCAGGCCTTGCACGGTTTCCGGGCGGTAGCGCTTGCAGCTGTAGATGCAGCGCATGTTCAACTGGCCGTGCTCGACCTGGCCGATGATTTCCAGCCAGTTGGCCAGCGGTGCCAGCGGGCTGTGGAAGTCGCCCAGGCTTTCGGGGGCGGCACCGAACAACGCCTGCCCGTCGGCCCTCTGGTCCAGTTGCCCCAGGTAGTTGAAGGTAATACGCGGCTGCGCAAGGCCTGCCAGGGCTTCGCGCACCTCGGTGCGGCCCAGGTAGCGCAGCACGCCATAGCCCAGGCCGCGCCCCGGCACCCGCGCCAGTTGCTCGCGCACTGCCCGCAACGACTCGCCCGGCGTGCCGCTGCCCGGCTGCAGGTGCAACGGGAACAGGCTGGTGAACCAGCCCACGGTGCGGCTCAAGTCCAGTTCGTCGTACAGGTCTTCGCGGCCATGCCCCTCAAGCTGCACCAGCATGGAACCGGCCTGGCTCCAGCGGCACACTGCCCGCGACAGCGCCGTCAGCAGCAAGTCGTTGATCTGCACCTGCAGGGCCGCTGGCGCGGCCTTGAGCAAGCGCTGGGTCGCTTCGGCGTCCAGGTGCATGTGCGCCTCGGTCCGCGTGCCCACCAGGTTGCGCCCGCGCGGGTTGTCCACGGGCAGCTCGGCCGGCACATCGCCGCCCAGTTGCTGCTGCCAATAGCCCAGCTCGGCTTCGCCCTCTGGGCTGCGCGCCAGCTGTTGCAGGCGTTGGGCCCAATCGCGGTAGCGACTGGACGGCGTTGGCAGCTGGGCCGACTGGCCGCTGCTGGCGGCCTGGTAAGCCGCCAGCAGGTCTTCGACCAGTACCTGCCACGACACCCCATCCACTGCGAGGTGGTGCACCACCAGCAGCAGCCGCTCGCCGCCTTCGGCCAGGCGTGCATGCAACACCCGCAACAGCGGCCCCTGGGTCAGGTCAAGGCTGCGCTGGGCGCGCTGGATAGCAGCCTCCATCGCGGCGCTGTCGGCCAGTTGTTCCTGCCACAACACCGGCACCTGGGCAGCCTCCTCGAGGCTGGCGTAGCGCTGCGACCAACCGCTTGCGCCTTCGACGAAGCGCAGGCGCAGTGCCTCGTGGCGCACCAGCAGTTGCTGCACGGCCAGTTGCAGCGCGTCCTCTTGTAGCGGTTGCAGCACGTCCAGCAGCAGCGCCTGGTTGAAGTGTCCGCGCTCCGGCATCGGCACCTCGAACAGCCATTGCTGGATCGGCAGCAGGTTGAACAGTTCACCCTCGGGCAATACCACCTCGGCCACCGGCGCGACCGCAACTTGCTCGGCCTCGAGCAACTGGGCGATCGTCGGCCGGCGCATCAGGTCGCGCAAGCGGATTTCCCGCTGCAACCCTGGGTGGTTACGCACCCTCGACACCACTTGCAGGCTGAGGATCGAGTCGCCGCCCAGCTCGAAGAAGTTGTCCTCGACCCCGACCCGCTCGACACCCAGCACCGCTTGCCAGATACCGGCCAGCACGTGCTCCTCTTCGGTGCGCGGGGCGACGAAGGTGCTGTCCTGGCCGATCACTGGCGCCGGCAGGGCGAGCCGGTCGACCTTGCCGTTGGCGTTCAGCGGCAGTGCCTCCAGCACCACCACGTGGGCCGGCACCATGTAGTCGGGCAAGCACGCACGCAGGCGCTGGCGTAGCGATTCGCCCAGCGTTTCGCTGGCCTCGGCAGCCACATAGGCCACCAGTTGCTTGCCACCCTGGCTGTCGCGGGCCACCACCACCGCACTGTGCACGTCCGGTTGCTCGCGCAGGCGTGCTTCGATCTCACCCAGCTCGATGCGGAAGCCGCGTACCTTGACCTGGTGGTCGAGGCGGCCGAGGTAGTCGAACGTGCCATCGGCGCGGCGACGTACCAGGTCGCCGGTGCGATACAGCCGCCCGCCCGTGCTGAACGGGTCGGCGACGAAGCGCTCGGCCGTCAGGCCAGGGCGGCCATGGTAACCGCGGGCCAGGCCTTCACCGCCGATGTAGAGCTCGCCCGCCACCCCTTCGGGCACCGGGTTGAGCTCGACATCCAGCACGTGCAAGGTGCGCGCACCGACGCGCTCGCCGATGGGAGCGTAGGCGGCGCCGCAGACGGTATCGCCCTCGGCCTTCCACAGCAGCGGCGTGATCACCGTTTCGGTCGGGCCATAGCCATTGATGATCGCCCGCGGGCGCAAGGCTGCGCGGGCACGCTCGAAGGCTGCATCCGGCACCGCGTCGCCACCGAAGCAGTAGACCCGCACCGGTGGCGCCGTGCCGTCGGCCTCGGCCTGGCTGGCCAGGGCCTGCAGGTAGGCCGGTGGGAACGCTGCCACGGTGACGCCGTGGCGGGCCATGGCGGCCAGGGTCTGTTCCGGGGTCCACAGCTCGTCGTCGCGCACCAGTACGCTGCCGCCGAACAGCAGCGGCACCAGCCAGCGCTCATGGGCGCCGTCGAAGGCAAACGACATGAAGTGCAGCTCGCGGTCCGACGGGCTCATGCCGTAGCGCTCGCCGATCGCCTCGCAGTGCATGGCCAGCGGGCCGTGAGCCACGGCCACGGCCTTGGGCTGGCCGGTGGAGCCGGAGGTATAGATCAGGTAGGCCAGGCTGTCGGCATGCAGTGCTACGTCAGGGGCCGTGGCCGGCAGGTCATCCAGCAGCAGGCTGTCGAGGTCGGCGCGGGGCACGTCGGCCAGTGCCGGCAACTGCTCCTTCAGGCTGGAATGGGTCAGCAGCAGGTGCATGCCCGAATCGCGCATGATGAACGCAAGGCGCTCCACCGGGTGACGCGTGTCCAGCGGCAGATAGGCAGCGCCGCACTTGAGCACCGCCAGCAGCGCAACCGGCCAGTCGGTAGAGCGCGGCAGCGCCACGCCCACCACTGTTTCCGGCCCCGCCCCTTGTGCGCGCAGCCAGTGCGCCAGGCGGTTGGCCCTGGCCTCCAGCGCGGCGAAGCTCAGGCGCTGCTCGCCGCACAGCACGGCGTCCCAGTCAGGGCTGCGGCGTGCCCATTCGGCGATGCCCTGGGTCACCCTCGGCAGGTTGCGTCGGGCCGGCAGGCGATTGGCCTCGGCCCGCGCCTGCAGTTCGTCCTCATCGAGCATGGCCAATGCGCCCAACGGGCGGTCGGCGCCCTCGCAGAAGCCTTCGAGCAACTGTTCCAGATGGCGCCGTATGCCCTCTACCTCGGCCAGGTTGAAGTGCTGGCGCAGGAACATGTACTCGATTTCCAAGGTGTCACCGAGGGTGACCATGAGGTCCATGGCGTAGTTGGTCACGCCATGGCCGCGCACGGTTTCGAACTGCAACTCACCGTCGTCCCACTCGCTGAGCAGGCTGTCTACCGGCTGGTTCTCGAACACCACGATGCTGTCGAACAGCGCCTGTCCGCCGCGGCCGGCCCAGCGCTGCACTTGGCTCAGAGGCGTGTGCTCGTGCTCCCGGGCTGTCAGGTTGTAGGCCTGCAGTTCCTGCAGCCAGTCGCCCAACTGCTGCTCGGGGCGTGGCGCCTGGACGATCGGCACGGTGTTGATGAACAGCCCCAGGGTGTCCTGGGCCCCCGGCAGCTCTGCCGGGCGGCCCGACACGGTGGCACCGAAGGCCACGCAGCGCTGCCCGGTGTAGCGCTGCAGCAACAGCAACCAGGCCGCCTGCACCAAGGTGTTGAGGGTGACACGCTGGCTGCGGGCGAACTGTTTCAGGCGCTCGCTGCGCACCGAATCCAGGTGGCTGTAGATCGCCTGGTGGCCTGACTCGCCACGCTCACCGGCCAATGCCTGGGCGAGGAAGGTGGGTTCTTCCAGCGCTTGCAGGCGCTCACGCCAGAATCGCTCGCTGACCAGCGGATCGCGGGTCTGCAGCCAGTCAAGGTAGTCGCGATAGCGGCCTGGGGCCGGTAGTGGCTGGCCCAGGTAGCGACGCAGCACCTGGCCGATCAGCAACGACAAGCTCCAGCCGTCCAGCAGCAAGTGGTGGTAGGTCCACACCAGCCGGTAACGACGCGGGCCCAGTTGCACGAACAGCAACCGCTGCAATGGCGCCTGGGCCAGGTCGAAGCCACGTTCGCGCTGCTCGCGAGCGACCGCCTCGGCCTGTTCGGTGGTGGGCGTGCGGCCTTGCCAGTCAAGCTGCTCCACCGGCAGGCTGACGCTGCGGTGGATCACCTGCATGGCATCGGCGAAGCCTTGCCAGACGAAGCTGGCACGCAGGCTGTCGTGGCACCCGCTGACCTCGTTCCAGGCGGCGATGAAGCGCGCGGCGTCCAGGCCGTCGATCACTACATCCAACTGGTTGACGTACAGGTCGGTGCCACTGTCCAGCGCGTGGAACAGCATGCCTTGTTGCATCGGTGACAACGGCATGATGTCTTCCACAGTGTCCAGCGAGGCCGGCAGTGCCGCGCGTTCGGTTTCGCTCAGGCTGGTGAGGTCCAGGCGGGTCACGGACAACGCGGTGGCGTGCTCCAGCGGCTGCGCCTGGGCGGCCAGGGCGCGCACGCTCTGGTGCATGAACAGGTCGCGCGGGGTCAGTGCCAGGCCCACTTCACGGGCGCGGGCAACCACTTGCACCGAGACGATGGAGTCGCCGCCCAGCTCGAAGAAGTTGTCCTCGGCACCTACCTGCGGCAGGTTCAGCACCTGTTGCCAGATCGCGGCCAGGGTGCACTCCACATCGCCCTGCGGCGCCACGTGCGCGCGCACCTGCAGCTCCGGCTCAGGCAGTGCCTTGCGGTCGAGCTTGCGGTTCGGCGTCAGCGGCATGCGCTCCAGGCGCATCAGCCGCGCCGGCACCATGTAGTCTGGCAGTTGCGCCTGCAGCCGCTCGCGCAGGGGCGCCAGCAGCGCCTCGTCGTCGGCCACCACGTAGCCCACCAGTTGCCCCTGGCGCGCCACCACGGCGGCTTCGCGCACACCCGGTGCGGCCAGCAGGCAGGCTTCGATTTCCCCCAGTTCGATACGGAAACCGCGGATCTTCACCTGCTGGTCGATGCGACCCAGGTATTCCAGTGCGCCATCGGCGCGGCGGCGCACCAGGTCGCCGGTACGGTACAGGCGCTGACCGCTGCCGAACGGGTCGGCCACGAATCGCTCGGCGGTCAGGCCTGGGCGGTCGTGGTAACCACGGGCCAGGCCTTCGCCGCCGATGTACAGCTCGCCCGCCACACCCAACGGCAACGGTTCGAGGTCGTCATCCAGCACATGCAACGCCGTGTGGGCCAGGGCTTCGCCCAGCATCACCGGCTGCTGCCCTTGCAGGTGGCAGCGGGCCGACCACACCGAAGTTTCGGTCGGGCCATAGAGGTTCCACAGGCCGCCCGCCACGGCGATCAGACGCTCGGCAAGGTCCGTCGGCAGCGCTTCACCGCCACACAGCACCTGGCGCCCGGCCAGCGCCGGCAGGCGTGGGTGGTCGGCCAGCATGCGCCAGGTCGAGGGCGTGGCCTGGATCGCGGTGACCTGCTGCTGTTCGATCTGCGCCCACAGGCGCTCCGGGTCGCGCGCCGTGTCACGGTCCACCAGCACCACGCTGGCGCCGAGTGTCAGGGGCAGGTACAGCTCCAGCACGGCAATGTCGAACGACAGCGACGTCAGCGCCAGCATGCGCCCATCGGCGGCCAGGCCCGGGGCCTGCGCCATGCTGGCCAGGAAGTTGCCCACGCCCGCGCGGCGCACGGCCACGCCCTTGGGCTTGCCGGTGGAACCGGAGGTGTAGATCACGTAGGCCAGGTGGTCGCCCCGGGCCTGCAGCGACGGGTTGCTGTCACGGCCATCTTCGGCCATTTGATCCAGCCACCAGCACTCGGCTGCGGCGCCCAGCGCCTGCAGCGCCGGTTGCAGTGAGCGTTGGCTCAGCAGCAGCGGCGCGCGGCTGTCGTCGCGCATGTGACGCAGACGTTCGGCCGGGAACTCGGGGTCCAGCGGCACATAGGCGCCACCGGCCTTGAGCACCGCCAGCAACGCCACCAGCAGTTGCGGGGTACGTTCCAGGCAAACACCTACGCGCACATCCGGGCCTACGCCGGCAGCCTGCAGGCGGTGGGCCAGCTGGTTGGCGCGGCGGTTCAGCTCGGCGTAACTCAACGCCATTTCGCCCTGACGCACGGCAATGGCTTCAGGCACACGGGCAGCCTGCTGCTCGAACCGCTCGACCAGGTCGAAGGCGCCGATGCCGTGGCTGCTGGCAGCACCCGCCGCCAATAGCGCCTGGCGCTCGGCACCGGTCAGCGAAGACACCTGCGCGAGCGGCAAGCCCGGCTGCTCCAGCAAGGCTTCCAGCAGGTGCAGGAAGTGTCCGGCCAGGCGTTCAACGCTGGCCCGCTCGAACAAATCACTCGCATAGTTGAAGGTGAAGGTGAACGCCCCCTCCCCCTGCTGGTCGACGAACAACCCCAGGTCCACCTGGGCGGTGCGTCGCTCCTGATCCAGGCTGCTCATGCGCAGCCCGGCCAGCTGGTCGCGCAGTGCCACGTCGTGGCGTTGCAGGCTGAACAGCACCTGGAACAGCGGGTTGTGGCTGAGGCTTCGCTCCGGTTGCAGCGCCTCGACCAGTTGCTCGAAGGGCAGATCCTGATGGGCCTGGGCCGCCAGCACGGTATCGCGCACCTGCTGCAGCAGCGCACTGAACGGCTGCGTCGTGTCGATGCGGGTGCGCAGCACCTGGGTATTGACGAACAGGCCGATCAACCCCTCGCACTCGGCGCGCGTGCGGTTGGCCACCGGCACACCGACGCACAGGTCGTCCTGGCGGGAATGGCGCTGCAGCAGCACATTGAAGGCCGCCAGCAGCAACATGAACGGCGTCACCTGCTGCGCCTGGGCCTGCTGCTGCACGCGCGAGGCAAGGCCGGCCGCAAGTGTCTGGCTGACGCTGGCGCCGCGGTAGCTCTGCTGTGCCGGGCGCGGGTGGTCGGCGGGCAGTTCGAGGATGCGTGGGGCATCTGCCAACTGCGAGTGCCAGTATTCCAGCTGGCGTTTGCCTTCTCCGCCCGCCAGCCAGTCGCGCTGCCACAAGGCATAGTCAACATACTGGATCGGCAACGCTGCCAGGTTGGCCGGCTGGCCGCTGCACTCGGCCGCGTAGAGCTGGCCCAGTTCGCGTACCAGAATGTCCATCGACCAGCCATCGCCGACCATGTGGTGCAGGGTCAGCAGCAGGTGGTGGCGCTGGCGGTCCAAACGCAGCAAGCGGCCACGCAGCACCGGGCCGTGCACCAGGTCGAACGGTGCCTGGGCCTGGGCTGCGCGCAATGCCTGGGCCTGGCTGGCCGGCTCGGCGGCGCCGCGCAGGTCGCTGTACGGCAGCTGGAAGTCGCCCGCCGGCAATACGTGCTGATACACCTCGCCGCCCTCGCTTGGGAAGCAGGTACGCAAGGCCTCATGGCGCGCCAGCAAGCCGTTGAAGGCGCGCTCCAGGGCCGTGCGGTCCAGTTCGCCGTCCAGCTCCAGGGCCACCGGCATGTTGTAGGCATCGCTCTGTGGGTCCAGCTGCCAGAGGAACCACATGCGCTGCTGGGCAAACGACAGCGCCGGCTGTGCCGTGCGCTCACGGCGTTGCGGCCCACCGGCCACCTGACCGCGGCTGCGCGCCAGGACCTGGGCCAGGCCGGCCACCGTCGGGGAGTCGAACACTGCACGCAGGGCCAGCTCCACGCCGAACACTTCACGCACCTTCGATACCACGCGCACGGCCAGCAGCGAATGCCCGCCGATCTCGAAGAAGTCGTCGTCACGCCCCACCCGCTCCACACCCAGCAAAGCCTGCCAGATGCCCGCCAGGGCCGTTTCGCGTTCGCCCTGTGGGGCACTGAACTGACGCGCCTGCCATTGCGGGGCCGGCAATGCCTTGCGGTCCAGCTTGCCGTTGGGGCTCAGCGGCATCGCCTCCAGGTATACCAGCAGCGCCGGCACCATATAGTCCGGCAGGTGCTCGCGCACGCCTTCGCGCACCGCATCCAGCAGGCCCTGTGGCTCGGCCTGCGGCGCATCGCTGGTGAGATAGGCCACCAACTGCGCACCACCGGCCTGCTGCCAGGCCAGCACGACTGCCTCGCGCACCCCCGGCTGCTCCAACAGACGCGCCTCGATCTCGCCCAGTTCGATGCGCAGGCCGCGCAGTTTGACCTGATGGTCGATGCGACCGACGTAATCGATCACGCCGTCCGCACGCCAGCGCGCCAGGTCACCCGTGCGGTACATGCGCTCGCCCGGTGCGCCGAACGGGTTGGCGACGAAGCGCTCGGCGGTCAGCCCGGCGCGCCGCAGGTAGCCGCGGGCCAGGTTGTGGCCGGCGATGTACAGTTCGCCCGCCACCCCAACCGGCACCGGCTGCAACTGGGCGTCCAGAATCATCAGCTGGGTATTGGCGATCGGTCGACCGATCGGCACGCTGTGCCGGCCCGGCTCATCCAGGCAATGCCAGTAGCTGACATCGATGGCCGCTTCCGTGGGCCCGTACAGGTTGTGCAGCGCGCCGCCATGGTGCTGCTGGAATTGCTGCTGCAATTCATGGGGCAACGCTTCGCCGCTGCACATCACCTGGCGCAGGCTGGTGCAGGCCGCCAGCTCGCCGGCAGCGATGAACGCCTGCAGCATCGACGGCACGAAGTGCAACGTGGTGATGCCCTGCTCGACGATCACCTGGCGCAGCTGAGCCGGGTCGCGGTGGGCGCCGGGGGCAGCCATCACCAGGGTGGCGCCGGTGAACCAGGGCCAGAAGAACTCCCACACCGACACGTCGAAGCTGAATGGGGTTTTCTGCAGCACACGGTCGTCGCCGCCCAGCGCGTAGGCGTCCTGCATCCATTGCAGACGGTTGAGCAGGCCGGCGTGATGGTTGCCCACGCCCTTCGGGCGGCCGGTGGAACCGGAGGTGTAGATGCAATAGGCCAGGCTGTGCGGCCGGTAGTCGATGACCGGTGGGTGATCAGGCTGGGCATCGACCTCTGCCCAGTCGCGGTCCAGGCACCACACCTTCGCCTCGCTGGCCGGCAGGCGGCTCAACAGCGCGTGCTGGGTCAGCAACAGCGGCACCTGGCTGTCTTCGAGCATGAAGGTCAGGCGCTCGGCCGGGTAGTCTGGGTCCAGCGGCAAGTACGCGCCGCCGGCCTTGACGATGGCCAGCAGGGCGATAGCCAGTACCGCCGAACGCTCGGCGAACACCCCGACTCGCACATCGCAGCCCACTCCTTGGCTGCGCAGCCAGTGGGCCAGGCGGTTGCTGCGGGCTTCCAGCTCGGCGTAGCTGAAGCGGCGTTCGCCATCGACCAAGGCGCAGGCCAGTGGCGTGCGTTCGGCCTGCTGGCGGATCAGCTCGGGCAGCATCGGCCGGTCGGCGTAATCGCGGGCAGTGGCGTTCCAGCCGTGCAGCAACTGCTCGCGCTCGCCTTCGGCCAGCAGCGCCAGGCGCTCCAGGGCCTCGTCCGGGTTCTGGGCGATGGCCGCCAGCAAGTGCTGGAAGTGCCCGGCCAGGCGCTCGATGGTGGCCTGCTCGAACAGGTCGGTGGCATAGCCGAAGCTACCCGACAGCTGGCCGTCGGCGTGCTCGCGGGTGTCGAGGACCAGGTCGAACTGGGTGCTGCGCCGGGCGCTGTGCAGCGGCTCGACGCCAAGGCCAGGGAGCGCCAGGCTGTCCAGCCCGATACTGCGGTCGTGGTTGAACAATACCTGGAACAGCGGGTTGTGACTGAGGCTACGCTGCGGTTGCAGGGCCTCCACCAGTTGCTCGAAAGGCAGGTCCTGATTGGCCTGGGCATCGAGCACATGCTCGCGGGCCTGGGCCAGCAACTGATTGAACGAGCCCTCGCCGTCCACCTGCAAGCGCAGCACCTGGGTGTTGACGAAGAAGCCCACCAGGTGCTCGGTCTCCTGCTGCTGGCGCCCGCCAATGGGCAGGCCGATGCGCAGGTCGCACTGGCCGCTGTAGCGCATCAGCAAGGTGCCGAAGGCCGCCAGCAGCAGCATCGAAAGCGAACTGCCGCGTGCCTGCGCCAATTGCTGCAGCTGTTGCGCCAGGGCCGGTGCCACGGCAAATCCGACACTGTCGCCGCGCAGGCTCTGCTGCGCCGGGCGCGGATGGTCCAGCGGCAGCTCCAGCAGCGGGTGCTCGTGGCCCAGATGGGCGCGCCAGTAGGCCAACTGACGCTCGCATTCGCCGCTGGCCAGCCACTGACGCTGCCAGACCGCGAAGTCGGTGTACTGCACGGTCAGCGCCGGGAGTACCGCGTCTCGACCTTCTTGGGCGGCCTGATAGCAGGCGGCGAACTCGTCCAGCAGCAGCTTGACCGAAGCGCCGTCGGCGATGATGTGGTGCAGGGTCAGCACCAGCACATGCTCTTCGCTGCCCAGTCGCAGCACCTGAATGCGCATGAGCGGGCCACAGGCCAGATCGAAGGGCGCAGCGCCCTCCTCGGCCAGGTAATCCATCAGCCGTGCTTCGCGGGCATCGGTCGGCAAATGCTCAAGGTTCACCTCCTGCAGCGCCAGCGCAGGGTTGGCGAGCACCTGCTGGCGCACCTGCTCGCCATCGTCGATGAACACCGTGCGCAACGCCGCGTGGCGCGCCTGCAGCTGCTCGAACGCCGCACGCACTGCAGCCAGCGCAAGCGGGCCACGCAGGCGCAGGCCGCCGCTGATGTTGTAGGCCGCGCTCTCCGGGGCCAATTGCCAGAGGAACCACAGCCGCTGCTGGTTGAACGACAGCGGCACACCGCCTTCGTGGGCCACGGCCTGCAACGCCGGGGCACGGGCCTGGGTGCCTGCAGCCAGCATGGCCAGCGCCAGGTCACGCAGGCACGGGGTGTCGAACAGCTGGCGCACCGGCATGTCGATGCCCAGGCGCTTCTTCACCCGCGCCACCACCTGCACCGCCAGCAGCGAATGGCCGCCCAGCTCGAAGAAGTGGTCCAGCGCACCGACCTGCTGCAACCCCAGGACCTCGCCCCAGACCTGGGCCAGCAGTTGCTCGTGCTCACCCTCGGGGGCCTGGTAGCCGTTGTTGTCGCGCTGCCATACCGGCTCCGGCAGTTGGTTGCGGTCCAGCTTGCCATTGGCATTGCGTGGCAGCTGGGCCAGCACCATCACCCGCGCTGGCACCATGTAGTCGGGCAGTTGCTCGCGCAGCAGCTGGCGCAGTTCGCTGCCCAGCTGCGGGTCGTCGGCGGCCACGTAGGCCACCAGTTGCTTGCCGCCCACGGACTCGCGGGCCACCACCAGCGCTTCGCGCACCCGCGCATCGGCGCGCAGGCGCGCCTCAATCTCGCCTGGCTCGATGCGAAAACCACGCACCTTGATCTGGTGATCCGCGCGGCCCAGGTAGTCGATGATGCCGTCGGCACGCTGGCACACCAGGTCGCCGGTGCGATACAGCCGCCCGCCCGGGGTGCCGAACGGGTCGGCGATGAAGCGCTCGGCGGTCAGTCCCGGGCGCTGGAAATAGCCCCGGGCCAGGCCTTCGCCCCCCAGGTAGAGCTCACCGCACACGCCGGTGGGCACCGGGTTCAGGTCGCCATCAAGCACCCACACGCTACGTGCGCCGACGCGGTCGCCGATGGGCGCGTAGCCGGCCTGGCAGTGGTCGGCGGGGCCGGCCTTCCAGATCATCGGCGTGACCACGGTTTCGGTGGGGCCATAGCCGTTGATGATCCAGGCCGGACGCAGCACCTGGCGCACCTGCTCGAAGCTGGCATGGGGCACGGCGTCGCCACCGAAGCAGTACACGCGCACCGCCGGCACATCGTCGCGGCCTTCGGCGTGCTCGGCAATCTGTTGCAGGTAGGCCGGCGGGAACGCCGCCACTGTCACGCCGAAGCGGCCCATGGCCTGGTAGGTCTGTTCCGGGGTCCACAAGCTGTCATCGCGCAGCACCAGGCTGGCGCCATGGGTCAGGGCGGTCAGCCAGCGCTCGTGGGCACCGTCGAAGGCGAACGACATGAAGTGCAGCTCGCGGTCGGCGGGGGTCATCTCGTAGCGCACGCCGATGGTGCGGCAGTGCATGGCCAGCGGGCCATGGGCCACGGCCACGCCCTTGGGCAGGCCGGTGGAGCCGGAGGTGTAGATCAGGTAGGCCAGGTTGCCTGGGTGCGGCGCCACGGCCGGTGCTTCGGCCGGCAGCGCGTCCAGGTCGAGCAGGTCGAGGTCGAGCCGCTGTACACCTTCGGGCAACGCTGCTCGGCGCGGATCGCGGCTGTCACTGATCAGCCAGGCCAGGCCCGCGTCGCGAATCTGATAGGCCAGGCGCTCCTGGGGGTAGTCAAGGTCCAGGGGCACGTAGGCGGCGCCGGTCTTGAACACCGCCAGCAGCGCCACCAGTAGCTGTGGCGAGCGCGGCAGGCCCACGCCCACGCGCAGCTCCGGGCCGACGCCCTGGGCGCACAGCTGCTGGGCCAGCTGGTTGGCACGGCGATCCAGCTCGGCGAAGCTCAG